>CAYVDO010000057.1:0-28328 GCA_964450125.1 uncultured bacterium | reverse complement strand
ATCCGCGTTCGCGACAACGGCCACGGTTTCAGCGAGCACGATCGCCGACACGCCTTCGACGATTTTCATCGCGGCAGCGCCGAGCGCGACCGCGCCATCCCCGGCAGCGGCCTCGGGCTCGCGCTGGCGCGCCGGATCGCGGCCCTGCACGGCGGCACGATCCGCATCGCCGTTACCGGCCCGGACGGAACGACCTTCGAGATTCGCCTCCCCGATCACGCGTAAGATCCGAGCGAGCCCGCTTCCTGACCACGACGACGATCGACACCACCTGCCGCATTTCCATGCAACCCATCCTCTTGCTCGTCGAGGACGACGAGAACCTGCGAGTGGCGCTCGCGGACAACCTGAGCGACGAGGGCTACACGGTGGTCAGCGCAGCCACCGGCGCCCAAGCGCTCGCCGCCCTCGCCGCGCACACTCCGGAGCTCGTCATCCTCGACATCATGCTTCCCGACACCGACGGCTACACGCTCTGCCAGCGCCTGCGCGCGGGACCGCAACCACCGCGGGTGCTGATGCTCACGGCACGAAGCCTGGAAGACGACGTGGTGCGCGGCTTCGACGTCGGCGCCGACGACTACCTCGCCAAGCCCTATCGGCTACGCGAGTTGCTCGCGCGCGTCCGTGCGATCCTTCGCCGCGGTGAGGCCGCGCCCGAATCGTTCCAGGTGGGCGAGTTCGCGATCGATGTGCCGGCCCGAGCCGTCCGCCGCCGCGACGGCCACGACGCCGAGCTGACCAAGACCGAGTTCGACCTCTTGGTGATGCTGGTGCGCCACGAGTCACACGCCCTCGACCGCGACACCATCTTGGACGAGCTGCGCGGCCGGCACGTCATGGTGGACCCGCGCACCATCGACAACTTCGTGTCGAGCTTGAAGAAGAAGCTCGAGTGGACGCCGGCCTCGCCGTGGCGCATCGCCAGTGTCCGCGGCGTCGGCTACCGTTTCGAGCGGTGAGATCGGCAACTCCCTCGGCTGAGCCGCACGTTGCATACGAAGGTCCGGCGGATGCGTACTACGCGACGTTCGCTGGGTGGCGTGCGTATTCGTACGGCGAGCGACGGCGTCGGCTGCGCCCTCGGCTCGCGGGGCGCGTCCTCGACGTGGGCTGTGGCGATGGGCGGATCGTGCTCGCCGAGCTGGGCGAGCGTGGCGTGGGGCTCGATCGCAGCGCGGCGATGCTTGCGGCGGCGCGTGCACGTGCGCCGCTCGCCCGCCTCAGCCGCGGCGACGCACACGCGCTGCCATTTCGCAACGCGTGCTTCGACACGGTGCTGGTGAGCCACGCGCTCTGGCTCTTCACCGATGCGCCTGCGTTCGTCGCGGAAGCGCGGCGCGTGCTCGCGCCGGGAGGACGGCTCCTGGTGGTGAGCAATAACGCGCATTACTTCGTCGCGCGCAGCGTGATGCTCTGGATCGCCGCCGCAATGGGCCGAACGCACGTCGAGCCTCCCCCACTCGTCCACCGCCAACGGGACGTCGAGGCCGCGCTCGCGCACGCGGGCTTCGCGGAAACCGAGTCGGAGTCGTTCCTGGTCCTGCCGATCCCGGGCTTCGCCTGGCTCGATCGCACGCCGCTCAGGCGCCTCGGGCTCTCGTTCGTGACCGAGGGGCGAGCGCCAGCGTGAGCGACGCCGCGAAGGCGGCGAGTGCGAGTCCGAGAAATGCGCGCTGGCCGGCCGGCGCGTAGCGAAGCTCGATCGCGTGCGCGCCCGGTGGCACGCGAACGGCGCGAAAGAGCGCATTCGCCCGGAAGAGCGGGATGGGCCGGCCGTCCGCGGTCGCGCGCCACCCTGCCGCAAAGCGATCGAGGATCACGAGCCACGGGTGATCCTCACCGACTGCGCTCACGTCGATCCTCAAGCGATCGGGCTCGTCCACCTCGAAGCGTGCGCCTGCTTCGGGTAGCTCCATTGCGCCCGATTCCGTCCGTGGCGCGAGGGCGTCGCACTCACCCAGATCGAGAGGCGCCCCTCCGTCCAAGATCGTGATCGCTCGCGGATCGAGCGTGCCGGCAACGACGGCGTCGAGTGCGGTGCGTGGCTCGGGCCGGCACGCAGCGCGGGTCCGGTACGCCCGTGGCAACGCAGACGGGTTCGAGTACAGGAAGAATCCGCCGCCGCTCGCGATTGGCTCGCCGCGCTCACCGAACGGCCGCCGCGCGAGGAGGAATCGCGACGCCGAGAGATCGAGCAAATGCGGTATGCGGGTGAAGTCCAGCGGGCTCGTGAGCGCGAGGGGGTTGGGCGTCTTCCCGGCGCCGGAGAAAGCGAGAACCTCGCGCGGTACCAACGACGAGAAGCCCGTGGGGCTCGCCCACCGGAACTCGTTCTCGAACGGCTCCACCGCGACGTCATCGCGATCGAGGTTGGCAAGCCTCGGGTAGCCTGGCGCCGCGAGCGCCCGCGGCACGTGTGCGAGGAGCTCGGGACCGCGCAGGAAGCGCTTGACGGTCTCTCGCGACTCCGTGCGCACGAACGGCACCGCCAGCCAGCCGAGCATCCCGAGAATGGCGCTGGCGAAGAGCGCCGGAGTCGCTCGGCGAGCACGCGAAGACGCGATCGCGCGCACCACGAGCAGCAGCGCCGCCGCCAGCACCACCAGCGCAACGATTTGCAGCGTGACTCGTGACGCCCCCTCGATCTCCGTCGCATAGCCCTCGCCGACGCTCTCGTGTGGCGCGAGCCATCCGAGCGGATACGCGAACGAGAGACCTCCCACGATCACGACGGTGACGGCGAGCCCGATGCGCACGACGTCACGCGCCGCGCGCTCGCCGTCGTCGAGACGGTCGACGGCACGCGCGCTGAGCGCGGCAATGGCGAGCAGCGCAACGGATACCGCACGCGATGGATCGTGGAACAAACCCACGAGCGGCAGCCGGTAGAGCCAACGGGTGAACGGGCTGTGCTCACCCGCCGCAAACACCAGTGCACACACCGCCGCCGCCGAGAATACGCGCTCGTCGACGTCACCTCGACGGATCGAGCGCCACGCCCAGGCGAGCGCCAATGCGACGGGAATCGCGCCCACGAACGTGGTGTTGAGGGCATTCAGCTCGCCCCAGCCCACGAGATTCGGAAACAGGAATCCGAGGAGGTCCGCCCACGACAGACTGCCCGCCATCACCTCGAGCGCCTGGCGCGCGGTGACGTCGCTCCGAGCCGATTCGGCAAGCAGGCTCGCAGTGGCCCAGGCCTGCGGCGCGAACATCGCGCAAGCCAGCAACCCCATCGCGAGCAGCCGTGCCGCCGGGTCTGCCCACGCGCCGGGCGTGGGCGACGAGCGTGCGCGCTCGCGAAGCAAGGCGACTGCGTAGAGAACTTCGAGAACGCTGACGTAGAGCGCTTGCTGCGCCATGCCGCCGAGCCAGCTCAGCGCGAGCGCGATCGACCCCAGCGCCACGGCCCGGCGAGCTGATCCCCAGGATCGCGCCGCGACGATCCGACGGATCGCGAGCAGCACCAGCGGCACCCATGCAAGCGTCGCGTGGTTGTGAAGCTGGCCCAGGTTTCCCAGCATGTGGCCGTTGAACGCGTAGACGGCCGCAGCGGCCGCTGCCGCCGCGGGACGTACAGCGAGTCCCATGCGGGCAAACGCGTACATCGCCGCGGCCGCCAACGCGAAGTGCAGCGCCACGTTCCAGCTCAGCGCCACGGGCGCCGGCAACACGAGGTCCAGCATCGAGCTCGGCGGATAAAGCGGCCCCGCCTGAATCGCCCCCACCCACGGGTAGCCGAAGAAGAAATGCGGATTCCAAAGCGGCACGCGACCGTGCTCGATCACCTGCTCGCGCAGGAACTGATGCAGCGGCAGCAGGATCTCGTGGATCTCGCCGTCGAAGACGAGACCACGCCCTGCAATCAGCGCGCGGAAACACCAACCCCAGAGCGCCGCCAGCGCGCCGACCGCCCACGCGTCGCCGCTCGTCCAACCGACCGCGCCGCTCCGCGGCGCCGCGCGGTTCGTCGGATCCAACGGGTTGCCGGGAAGCGAGGGATCGGCCACGGCGGCCGATCATGAGAGAGGACAGGTCGCGCCATCAAGGAGCACGCGCCGTCCCGCTCACGCTCCAGCACCGCGGGCGCGGCGCTCAGGGCAGACGGATCGCGAACGCGTGCATGTGGCCCGAAGTGGACGACGACGTCACCGTCACCGTCTCGCCGTGCATGATCCTCGTGAGGTCGTCGACGGAGAGCACCACCGTGTGGGTGTGGCCGCCGAGGGTGTACGTGGACGCGGCGCTCGAGGTCAGCGAGCGTGCGCTCGCCGCCGGCTGCTCGACCACCTCGAAGGGCACGAAGAGGTCGTGGCTGTGACCCAGCGCCGTCGACGAGGCGATCGTGAAACCGTTCGCGGGATCGCCTCCACCGTCGCCACTTCCTCCGCCGCCGCAGCGCGCGGCCATCGCCAGCGCCGGGAAGATCACCACCAAGCGTCCGAAGCGCATCAGGAGCTCACGACGAGCGATCATGCTCCCACCGCTCCCCCCGTCCGCCTCGTGTTTCGCCAGCTCCCGTGCCCTTCGCTCGCTCATCGCCGCCACCTCTCACCCGACCCGCACCTGGTATTCGTGCCGGCGAGCCACGTGGTTCGGCGACGAGGCCGCGAGGCCGATCAGCCGAGCCACTCGAGGGCGTGTCCACGGCGACGCAAGGCCTTCTTCGCTTCCTCGAAGGCCAGGATCAGGACGAGGCCGTGGAACGCGAACAGGTACACGGACCAGGGCGCCGGAGCGAACCCATAGACGCGTGCCAGCGGACCGGAGAAGAAAAACCAACACAGTGCCAGCTCGAACAAGATCCCCAGGTCCACGAGTGGGTTCGAGATCCAGTTCAGCACGATCGGATGGCGCTCGAGGAAATCCGCAGTGCGCGCGAAAAGCGGGCGCAGCACGGGTCGATCCAGCGCCGCAGCACCCCGCGCCAGCGCAGCTCCCGCGAGCGCCAATGGCAGCCACACGAGCCGGCTCACCAGCGCACCCAACGCCCGCGCGGTGTCGGCGCGGCCCGCCCCTCCCACGCGCAGATCCACCGTGAAGCGCACCTCGGCCGGCGGCGGGCGCCACGCGCGAATCGCCGCCAGGATCGCGCTGCGGCGTGCTGGCGGCAGAAAATCCGTCGAGAAGAGCGAGGTCCGCGTCGAGCGCTTCGCGAGCACGTTGGCGATCTGCGCCGTGACCGTGGGAAAGAAATACGCCGTGAGCGTTTGCAGGTACGCGAACGAAGCGAGACGGAGATCGAGACCGGCCGGCGAGGCCGGCATCGCCGTGAGTGGTGCCCCCGGCTGCCACGCACCAAGCACCCAGCCGCAGAAGTAGTAGGTGAGCCAGCACGAGAGCGCGAGCAGCACGCCGTTCACGAGATAAGAGCGCAGGATGAAGCCCGCCGAGAGCAACGGCTCGTTCGGGCGGCGCGGCGGGCGCTCGAGAATCCCCGGCTCTGGCGGCTCGATGCCGAGCCCCATCGCCGGGATGAGGTCGGTGCCCACGTCCACCGCGAGCACGCCCATCACGGTCATGGCGAGCGGCATCCCGGGCACCAACATCCACGCCACGTACGGCAGCATCTCCTGGGGATTGCTGTTGAGCACGTAGGCCGCGAAACGGCGGATGTTGTCGCGAATCGCCCGGCCTTCCTCGATGGCGGCCACGATCGAGGCGAAGTTGTCGTCGGTGAGCACCACGTGCGCCGCTTCCTTCGCGACGTCGTTGCCGCGTAGCCCCATGGCGATGCCGATGTCCGCGCGTTTGAGCGCGGGTGCGTCGTTCACACCGTCGCCGGTCACCGCCACCACCTCGCCCAGCGCACGCAGCCGCGTGACGATGCGGAGCTTGTGCTCGGGCGTCACGCGGGCGAATACCACCTCCCCGCGCGCCAGCGTTGCGTCGAGCGCCGCATCGTCGAGCTCGCTCAGCTCGGCTCCCGTGAGCACCGGCAACTCGCCGCCACCGCCGAGACCGATCTCGCGGGCGATCCGCGTGGCCGTGAGTGGATAGTCGCCGGTGATGACGTGGATGCGAATCCCCGCCGTGTGGCAGGCGCGGATCGCCTCGGCGACGCCGGGCCGGATGGGATCGGACATGGCGGTGAGACCGAGGAAGACCAGCCCACTCTCGGCGCGATCCGCATCCATCTCTCGGATGTCCACAGCATCATCGAGCTCTCGCCAAGCGAGACCGAGCATGCGCAAGCCATCGCTGGCGAGTGAATCGTGCTGCGCCACGATGCGCTCGCGCTCGGCGACACCGAGTGGCAGCACTTCGCGGCCGACCTGTAGCCGATCACAACGCTCGAGCAGCTCGAGCGGCGCACCCTTCGCGTACACCACCCGCGCCTCGCGTCCCTCGGCCTGGACCACGACGCTCATGCGCTTCCGCACCGACTCGAAGGGGTTGGTACGCAATCGGTGGTGCACGCCGCGCGTTCCCGCCTTCGCGGCGAGCGCCAAGAGTGCCCCTTCGGTGGGATCGCCGAGGACGCGGTAATCGCCTGCCGCGGCTTCGAGGCGTGCGTTGTTGCAGACCACGGCGCATTCGAGGAGGCGGCGCAGCGCCGGACGTCTCGCGATCTCGCTCGGCCCGAAGTCGCGCCCCGCGAACGAGAAGCATCCTTCGGGGCGATAGCCGGTGCCGCTCACCGTGACGAGCTCGCCGTCCACGTAGACGCGCGTCACCATCATCACGTTCTGGGTCAGCGTGCCGGTCTTGTCGGTGCAGATCACGGTCGCGCAACCGAGGGTCTCGACACTCGGCAAGCTCTTCACCAGCGCGTGTCGCTTGGCCATGCGCCGCACGGCCATCGCCAGCGCCAGCGTCACCGTGGGCAGCAAGCCCTCGGGGACGTTGGCCACGAAGATGCCGATGAAGAACACGAACGCATGGCGGAAATCGAGACCGCCCAGAAGCCAGCCCACCAGCAGGAATGCGAGCCCCAACCCGCCAGCCAGCCACGAGATCGCGATCACCGCGCCGCGAAGCTGCTTCTGCAACGGGCTCGGCTCGGCGCGGATCGACTGGGTGAGGCCCGCGATCCGCCCGATCTCGCTCTGCATGCCGGTACCGAAGACCACTGCGCGGCCGCGCCCGCGCACCAGCGCCGAGCCCGCGAACACCACGTTCGGCAGCTCGATCCACACGAATTTGCCGTGAAGCAGAATCGGCTGGTTCGACTTGTAGCGCCGCGCCGAGGTCGCCTCGCCGGTGAGGCTCGCGTTCTCCACCTCGACCCCGTCGGCTTCCACGAGCCGCGCGTCGGCAGGAACCAGATCGCCTTCCTCCACCACGATCACGTCGCCGGGCACAAGGTCCGCGGCATCCACCTGGCGCTCGGTGCCGTCGCGGATCACCCGCGCGCGTGGTGCCAGCAGCCGTGCCAGCATTTCCACCGCGCGATCTGCCTTCGTCTCCTGGATGAACGCGAACAGGCCGTTCACCAGCGTCACGCTCGCGATCGCGACGCCGAGCTCGGGCATGTCCACGCCCGGCACGAAGCAAAGCGCCGTCGCGATCCAGAGCAGGATCGCGAAGAAGCTCAAGAGATTCCGCGCCAGGCGCATGACCCACGGCGTGCGGCGCGCGTGCTGGAAGACGTTGCGTCCGTGGATCCCGAGGCGGCGCGCGGCCTCCGCCGTGCTGAGCCCGCTCGCGAGATCGGTGGCGAGCTCGAACGCCACCTGCTCGTCGGTCAGGTTCACGTAGCTCGCGGGATCGCCCCGCTCCTCCGCCCGCGCGACGATCTTGACGGCACTCGCGCCATCGCGCGCCGCCACAAGCTCGCGCGCGGCACCCGGCAGCGCCGCGGCCACCCGGGCCAAGAGCTGGAGATGGCGATCGGGGTCCTCGAGCTGCGTGAGCAAAAGCAGCACCACGCGCGCCCGGCCTTTCGGGCCCGCAAGCCCCGTGCGCGAGATGCCGAGCGCCAACCGCGGCGCCGCGAGCCCGGCCAGCCGCACGTGCGGCACGGCGACGTCGCTGCTCACGAACGCGAAGCCGCGCGCCTCGCTGGCCGCGAGCCCATCCAGGATCTCGCACTCCCGATCGGTGAGGCCGAGCCGCTCGACCAGCCGAGCCAGGGCGGCGTGAAAGTCGCCCTCGAGCCCCAAGAGCACGTCGTCGGACCGGATCAGCTCCGCGATCACCCCGCTCCGACCTCACACTCCCCGAGCCTCGTCGGCGGCCGACGCCGCTCGCAACGGCGCATCGTCGCGGCCGCGACTGCACCGTCGTCGGGGACGAGACGATAGCCCAGGGGATCGAGGGGTGGAACGGAGTCCACCGGACTCGCTCGCGAGCCACCTGCCGCGCCATGCGCAAGCGGCCGCGTTGGCGTGCTCGAAAAGGCGACGCCGCCGGTCCCCACGAGGGACACGGCGGCGCCAAGTGCACCGCGAGCCGCGACGCCGTGGCGTCAGCGCGGTGCCGGCAGCGAGGCGACGGCGAGGGGGCTCGCCCACCCTCGCAACCAGCTCGCCAGCGTCTGCCCGATTTGCGGCACGGGCCATTCCTCGACGACGGGCTCGCCGTTCACCGTGCGCAGGTTTGCGGCCACCATCCGGCCGCCAGCCGTACTTCCCCAGACCTTGATGTTGCCGTAGATCACGCCGGCTTGCGGCCCGTAGGTGTCACCCGGGCTGTTGTCCGTGCCCACGAGCACGTAGCGCAGCGCGAACGAGCGTGGATGCGGCTGGGTCACCAGCGAGCGTCCGTCGAGAAATACCGTGGCGTTGCCGGCGCGGTCGAACTCGACGCGCACCGTGTGGGTCTCGCGCGGATCCACGCGTCCACCCGGCGGGGAGAGCCGCGTCTCCACCCGCTCGCCGAAGCCGCGGGTGCTCGACAGGAACTTGAAGAGATCGTTGTAGTCGCGCCCGGTGCGCACGTTCCAGAAGCCGGTCCCGTTCTCGTCCGCGGTGTGCACGCTGCCGTGCCCCTCCTGGAACATGTTGAGGATGTGCTGCTTGCTGTGCTGGTGCTGGGAGCTCGAGCTCGCCGGGTCCCAGTTCGCGAGCTCGGCCGAGAAGGCCCCCTCGCTGAGTGTGCGCCCCAGATCCCACACGATGTTCCAGCCCGGCTGCCAGCCGCCGCCGTTCACGAACTGGCCGCCCTTGGCGCTGCCGCGCGTCGAGCCGTCGAGGGAATCGCAGAGGATCGTGTTGCCGGCGTCCGAGCAACCATCCGGGCCGCCGCCGCCGCCACCACCACCACCACCGCCGTCATCTTCCTCGGTGGCGGTCACCACCACCGTATCGGCGCTGCTTTCGATCTCTCCGTCGGTCACGAGGAGCCGGACCACGTATTGTCCGGCCACGTCGGCCACGAAGCCGGTGCTCGCGGCAGTCGGTGCGTCGAGAGCAGCGTTGCTGCCCTCGGGGCGCGACACGAAGCTCCACGCGAATCCGAGCGCATCACCGTCGGGATCGCTGCTCGCGGCGCCGTCGAGCGTGACGTCGTCGCCCACGCGAACCGACTGATCCGATCCGGCGGCGGCGACGGGGGCACCGTTGCTTCGGGTGGCCGTGATCACGAGGACGTCCGGCGCGCTCGAGACGCTTCCGTCGTCCACGACGAGCTGAATCACGAACTGACCTTCGGCATCGGCCACGAAGAGCGTCTTGGGCTTCGAGGGGTCCTTGATCCCTGCGTTGCTGCCCGTCGGCTTCGAGACGAACGACCACTGGTGCGTGAGCCCGTCGCCGTCCCCATCACTGCTCTTTCTGCCGTCGATGTCCACGATGCTGCCCACGGCGACGGTGCGGTCGGCACCAGCGGCGGCGATCGGCGGCACGTTCGTGTCCACGACGGTGAAGAGGACCTCGTCGGGCTCACTGGTCGCTTCCCCGTCCGCCACCACCAGCTGCAACCGGAACTCTCCCACCGCGTCCGCCACGAAGACCGTGCGGGCCGCAGTCATTTCCTTCACGCCGGCGCCGCTGGTCTCGGGCTTCGAGGCGAGCGTCCAGAGATACGTGAGCGCGTCGCCGTCCGGATCGGTGGACGCGCTGGCGTCGATCGTGACCACCGAACCGAGCGCCACCGTCTCGTCCGCTCCTGCGCTCGCCAGCGGACGGGCGTTGTTGCGCATCGCCGTGATCACGACGGTGTCCGGCGCGCTCGGCATCGAGCCGTCCGAGACGATCAATTCGAGCCCGTACGTGCCCTCGCGATCGGCGATGAACGCGGGCTGCGGTGCCTGTGGGTCGGAGAGCGCCGCCTCGCTGCTCGCCGGTCGCGAGGCGAGCGTCCACTGATAAGCGATCGGATCGCCGTCCGGATCGCTGCTCAGGCTTCCATCGAGGGTGACGACCGTGCCGGCGGGGACCTCGCGGTCCGCTCCGGCTACCGCCGACGGCGATCGATTGCCGGCACCGTCGTTCGAGTCACCGCAGCCGGCCAAGAGGGCGAGTCCGAGCATCCACGCCAGCGCGGGCAAACCTGCCGAGGATCGTGCGTGCATACGTTCTCCCCGAGCGGACGCACGTCCACGACGCACGCGACGCGAGCCGCTCGCGATGAGCCACCACCGGCATCCTGCGCCGGTCGAGCTAGAGGGTTGGCGTGCTGGATAGCCCATGCACACGGCCGCCACCAGGAGATAGTTTCAGGGTGAAGCGTCGGTTTTCCCGACAGGAGGATCCGAGCCGTGGAATGGCTGAACTACCACCATCTCCTCTACTTCTGGGCGGTCGCCAAGGAGGGCAGCGTGGTCGCTGCCAGCGCGATGCTGCATCTCGCCCACCCCACCATCAGCGGCCAGATCCACCAGCTCGAGCGCAACCTCGGCGAGAAGCTATTCGTGAAACGAGGCCGCAACCTGACGCTCACCGAGATTGGCCAGATCGCGTTCCGCTACGCCGACGAGATCTTCACCCTCGGCCAAGAATTCCAGGGAATCGTGCGCGGGACGGCCCAAGGCCGTCCCATCCGGCTGGTCGTAGGCGTATCGAACTTCGTTCCCAAGGCGATCGTGCAACGAATCCTCGAGCCGGTGTTCGCCCTCGACGAAGCGATCCAACTGGTGTGCCGCGAGGACAACTCCACCGAGGCGTTCATGGGCGAGCTCGCCGTGCACGAGATCGACGTCGTGCTCTCCGATGCGCCTGCTCGACCGCTGGCCGCGGTGCGCCCCTACAGCCACCTCATCGGCGAATGCGGCACCGTGCTCCTGGCGAGCGCCGAGCTCGCGCGACGATTCGGCAAGGGCCCGCTGGGCCGGCTCGACGGTGCGCCATTCCTGTTGCCGAGCGCAGGCGCCATCCTGCGCTGGTCTCTCGAGGAGTGGTTCGCGGCGCACAAGATCCGACCGCGCGTCGTGGCCGAGCTCGACGACTCGGCACTCGCGGAAACCCTCGCCGAAGCCGGGCTCGGGATCTTCGCCGCGCCGGCGATCGTCGCTCCCGAGATCCGCCGCCGCTCGCGCGTGCGCCCGGTGGCGCAGCTCGACAAGCTCAAGCAGCGCTTCTACGTCATCTCGATCGAGCGCAAGATCCGCCACCCCGCGGTGGTGGCGATCCGCGAGGCCGCCCGCGAAAACATGTTCCACTGACAGGCTGCTGAAAAAGGCACGCGCCAGAGGCGCGCCGACGAGCGTAGCGAGTCGACTCGGGGGTGGGGCCCCACGAAAACCGCGCTTTTCGTGGGGCGGGGGTCTGGAACAGACCCCCGAGGAAGCATCGGCAGGCTGCTGAGCACGGTCGTGCGAGCACGCCGAGACCGGGACCACCATTCCGGCGACCCCGGTTTCGTGGAGCACCTGGCGGAGAGAGGGGGATTCGAACCTGCGAGCACGAACACCAGGGAGCATGACAGCAACGACTCCGGGGGGCCCGACACGCTCCCAGGTGTTCACGAGTGGCGGAGCGCAGCACCCGCAGCACGCGCGCACGCCAGAACTCTGGATCTCGCCGGCGCGGGCTCACACGATCCCGAGTTCGCGTCCGCCGAGGTCGCGCTCTTGGAGCTTGATCTCGCCGCAACCGACTCCGACGAATGACCAGACGCTCGCTCGCTGCCGCGTCGGGTCGAGCTCGCGTTCCTCGGTCGCCTGGCGCTTCCGCACCCCGCACGACCGAGCCGGCTGCTCAGCTCCATCGACGGCGTGACCGCTCCAGAAACGAGAGCTGCTCCGGGAGAGGACCACCTGCCAGCACCCGTTCGAAGCCGTGCATGAAGCTCCGCTTGCGCCGATGTGCGAACCGGATCTCCGTGGCGAGATCGTCCCACAACGCGAAGCCCCGCCGCCTCGTAGTAGCCGCGGGCGGCTTCCAGGTATTCGAGCGCCGCTCGGTAGCTGCGGGTGCGCTTGGCTTCGAGGATGTCGATCGCCAGCCCGTGACAGATGTGTGCGGCAAGATCTGGATGCGCCGCGCCGACACGCTCGACGACCGCTTCGGCGCACCCCGCGCTCAGGGTTCGAAGGGTCGAATCGGGCGCGGTGCGCAGCCAGGAAACGAGACGATCCGTCTCCTGGGTCTCGACCCAAAGACCGAGGATCGCGTCCGCGCTGGCGCGACGGGACGGCGCGTCGCCCGCCACCACCCGATCCACGAAGACCATCGCCCGATCGTGCCACTCGCGGCCCCCTCCGGCTGGGACGCATCGTGCGAGCTCGGCGTACGTCCGTGATCCCGGCGACTGCTCGAACTCACGCCAGGCGTCGTCGAGTGCCTCGTTGCCACGACCGAGCCGGATGAGCGAGTACCCGCAGATGACCTTCAACTGGAAGGCGATCCAACGCGCGATCGAACGGGAGATGCGTGTGTGATCGCCTTGAAACGGAGTGCGGCGACATCGAGACCGCGACGTGGCACCGCGCGGTCGTCAGCCTGAACACCGGACGCTGGCAGTCGGCTGCCGAGGACGCCGAGCCGATCGCGGGCTCGTTGCCCGACGCCAACCTCCTGGGGGCGTTGGCGCTCTTCGAGTTGGGGCGCACGGAGGAAGCGGTGAGCCGCTGTCTCCACGGCGCGCTCAACTACCCGCGAGCGGCGCGCATGCTGCTGGAGGAACGAACGTCATGCCCGCAGTCGAATGACGAGATCCGGGACCACGACGCCGGCGTCGCGATCTCGCGCTCGCTACAGGCCTATCGCGGGGCACGATCGCCGGCTGCACGCCGCTTCTTCCGACGGCTGGTCCGTGATCCCCGGGTCGTGGCACTTCTCGACGAGGTCACGACCGTCGCCCGACGGCGTGCGCAGAAGACCCTATCGTATCCTCGCCTAGATTGAGCGGTTGGCCCAGACGCGCCGCGCGAACCTGCCATTCCTGACGATACCCACATTGTCGAAGTTGGCCGTCCTCGCTGCGCTCGCATGCGCGACCACAGCGCGCGCCGAAGTCATTCTCCACCAGAATGGTTTCGAGTCGGCGGACACGTGTGCCTGGGCCGCTAGCGTGCCTGCCGAACTCTGTGACGCCGCCATGGTTCACGTCCGGGCCGGTGAGTTCTTCATGGGCTCGAACGAATTCCCCGGCTTTCGTTGCGCCCACAGCGAATGGTCGGGAATCTGCAGGTACGGCACGCGACAGGAGTGAGCGCACATGCGCGGGAATACCCGCACCTCGTGCCCCTCGGCACGAATTGGCCGCCGGCGTATCCGGCCGAGATGCGCAAGCCGCGAATCGAAGGCGTCGCGAAGCTGCGGAGAGTGGTGACCGAGGAAGAAACGTCGCGCGACATCGAGGTGATCTCGGGTGACGAGCCGTTCGCGTCGGCGGCGGTAGCCGCGGTGGCGACCTGGCGTTACGAGCCTGCCCGAATCGATGGCCGCCCGATCGCCGTGCAACGGGGTGTCCGCATTCGACATCGGATCGACGAGCCGAAACGCTGGGGATGGATCGATGCACTTTTCGGCGACGGCGACGTGGCATCTGCCTGAATGGTGCACCGCCGCGAGACACGAGCACGAGCGAGCGGCGACGCGGCGAGCACGGCGCGCGCACTCGACACGCGGACCTGCGCGTCGCCCCGCTCGCTCGGGAGCGCGCTCGCGCCGGGCTCCTCTCGGCGACGAGGAGGTGCGGCATGGCGTTGGTGCTCGATGCGGTGCTAGAAAACGGTGCGCCCGCGCGCCCTTCGCGTGTGGTCACATCCGAGGTGAGCCGATGCCGTCCACGCGGTCGATCGTCGCGGTGCTGGTGAATGTCGTCGTGCTTGCGTTCGCGCAGCCCGCTCGAGCCGACGAAACGATCGTCTACCAGAACGGCTTCGAATCCGCCGACACGTGTGCGTGGACGTCAACCGTGCCCTATCCGAGCTGCGATCTCGAGATGGTCTTCGTGCCGGCGGGTGAATTTTCGATGGGATCGAACGGCGGTCTCGCCAACGAGCAACCGCTCCACACGGTCGCCCTCGACGCTTTCTGGATCGACCGGACGAAAGTAACCGTGGAGGCCTACGCAGCCTGCGTCGCGCACGATGATTGTCTACCGCCCAACGCCGACCATGCGTTCGATCCGGCGTGCAATTACGGCGACCCGGAGAGGCTCGATCACCCGATCAACTGCATCGATTGGTTCCGAGCGCAATCCTACTGCGCGTGGGCGGGAAAGCGGCTTCCCTCGGAGGCGGAGTGGGAGAAAGCGTCGCGAGGAACGGAAGCGCGGGAGTACCCGTGGGGCGCACAGTTGCCGTCGTGCTCGTACGCGGTGCTCTACGACGAGGTCAGCGGCAAATTCGGCTGCGGGCTCGAACGCACGGCCCCTGTCGGCTCGCGTCCCGCTGGCGCCTCGCCTCATGGTGCGCACGACATGGCGGGGAACGTGTGGGAATGGGTCAACGACTGGTACAGCGGTACCTACTATTCGGTAAGCCCAGCCATGAACCCGCCCGGGCCGGAAAACGGTAGCGCCCGGGTACTCCGGGGTGGCTCTTGGCTCAATCAGGCGACGACCTTGCTGCGCGCTGCGTACCGCAACGACACCGCGCCCTCGACTTCGAGCGCCAACGTGGGCTTTCGCTGTGCCCAGGACGGATGACTCGGCGGCGCAGTCGCGCGTTGGGAAGCCGTGCGTGATCGGCCGGCGCGACCGAGCGGCCGCGTGACGCGCTCGCTCGGCCCGGATCACGGTGTGTGGCCGCTCCACCCGCTGAGCCCACCCACCTCGAAGCCATCGAGGAAGAGCGAGATCTGCACCGCGCCTGCGTCGCAGTCCGCGGGGTTGCGGGTGTAGCCGCGCTGGTCGAGGGCCGGACACGCAGCCGAGAGCGCCGCGGCCTGCGCGGGACTTCCCGGTAGCGGCGCGTGGGTGAGCGTCGGCCCGCCGTTCGCGGCGAGCGCGCCGAGCATCGGGCTCGCCACCGAAGGGTGGTCGGACGGCTGATCGAGACCGCACGTCGCGCCCGGGCTTTCGAGGTTGCCACCGAGCGACGCGAGCGGTCCCACGCAGCTGCCGGCCACGATCGAGCCACGGGTCTGCGCTGCGGCATTCGTGTCCGCGATCTCGACCGCCGACCCGCCGGGCGCGCTGGCCTCGACGATCGTCACGTGGGCGAGGTCGAGCGTGCCTTGGAGGTGAGCGATCGCATCGCCACCGCTCGATGCCCCGTTCCCGCTCAACGTGGAGTTCGTGAGGGTCAGCGTTCCCAAGTTTCGGATTGCGCCGCCCGAATCGCCGGCCGTCAGGTTCCCCGCAAGCGTGCTGCTCTCGATCGAAACGACGGGCGGCGCTGCGTTGACGGCGACGGCCAGCCCGCCGCCGCCACTACCGGCCTGGTTCGCGGAGATCGTCGAAGCGGAGATGGCGAGCGTGCCCCTGCGGACGAACCAGCCGCCGCCGCTGTTGCCGGCGACGTTCGCGCTCACGGTGGTGCGATCGACGGTCGCACCGCCGGGGAGATCGACTTCCTGATGAACGCCGCCACCTTCGTCATCCGCGGAGTTCGACCCGATGACGGTGTCCGAGACGACCAGCGTGCCTTGCGTGAAGATCCCTCCACCGCGCAGCGCGTGGTTGCTCGCGATGGTGCTCGCGCCCTCGATCAACGCAGAGGCGCCCTCCTCGATCCGCACCGCCCCCCCGATTCCGTCCGTTTGATTCGATGCGATCGTGCTCGCGTCCGCGACCTCGAGGGTGCAGCCGTTGCCGACCCAGACGCCACCGCCCTCACCCGTGTCCGGTCCTGCACGGATCGCGAGATTCTCGCTCACGATCGACGCGCTGAGCGTCGCGGACGCATCGCCCGTGAGACGGATGCCGCCCCCCAGGCGCCCTGCCGAGTTGTCGCCGATCGTGGAGCTCGCGACCACGAGCGCACCGGAGGCGTTGTGGATGCCGCCACCGTAGAACCCGGCGCTGTTGCCGCTCACGACCGAGTTGGTGAGCGTGAGCGATCCGTTTTGCAGCAACACTCCGCCACCGTCGTTGGGCACGACGTTCGCCATCACCACCACATCCACCAGCTCCACGACCGCTTGCTGGACGACCAATCCTCCGCCGTCGGACGCCGTTCCGCCGTTTCGCAGCGTGAGGCCTTCGATGTGCACCGTTCCGGCGACCGTTTGCGCGGCTGCCACGTGGAGCACGCGATCGATGCCGCCCGCATCGACGATCGTGGTGGCCGAGCCCGCGCCTTGGAGGGTCACGGCGTCGTTGACGTCGAGATCGCCCATCGCGGACGCCTGCTCGTCGAGGCCGGCGATCGTCAGCGTGTAGGTACCGGCCGGCACAATCACCAGGTCGGCGCCGGGCGCCGTGTTGGCGGCCACGATGGCCCCGCGCAGCGAGCAATCACCCGCGGTGCAGTTGACGGTATCGTCGGTGCGGGTGACGGCAAACGTCGCGGCTCGGACCACGGTCGCGATCATCAGGCAAGCTACCTGCGCAGCCACGGCAATTCTCACGCGTCGCGCGATCGTCATCGGCATCGCTCCCCGTCGTGCTGTGGAGCGACGAGCGTACGACCGAGCCCTCCGAAGTCGCAAGCTCCACGGCGTTGTTCGATCGCACGATCGCAAGCGCGTAGCCGCGCGCGCAGCGGGGAATCGGATGCGGACGCGCGCCGATCGAGCGCGCCGCGCACGCCACGCCGACACGGATCTCCCCGAACGCCCTGCCGCTATTCCCACCGGCGCTCGAGCTTCCGGCGCGTGCTCCTCGGGATCCGGCACGAACGCACGCGGTGCCCGAGGGACCGGCGCCCCCGACCCGAGACGTGCCGGCCCGGGTATGGCGATGTCGACCGTTCCGCCAGCTACGGCGAGCTACGGTGCTGCGGTCGCCGCCAGCGGGGCGGCAAAGGTTCGCAGCTGAGCGGCGTTGCGGGTCGCGGGCGTGACGATGCGGCCCCAAGCACCGCTCGCTTCCAGCGCCGAGCGATTCCACCCCAGCGCCTGCAACACGCCGAGCGCCGTCTTCTTCTCCAGCTCGATCCAGCGTGGCGCCGGGCTCGAGACCCGTCCGAATGCGATCACCTCACCGGTCACCGCGTCGCCGACCGCGCATTCGACGGCGATCGTCGCCTCCCCCACCGCATGAGCCGTGTCCGCAATCTGACCCGTCACGATTCGGCCGGCTACCGGCGCGGCAACGGCGTGGAATCTTTCCCCCACCGGTCCGGCGCGGTCGAGGACGAGAGGCCTTCAGGGCCGCGTGAAGAAGAGGAACATCCCGTCGCCTCCGTCGAAGGAGTCCTCCCACTCGGGATGCTGTTGGCCGTTGGTGATGGCCGGGATCTTGGTCTGCAGGTACGCGGCCAACTCGCCGCCCTCGATCACGCCGTCGCGGTTTTGATCCGCAGGCGCCGGCTCCAATGGTGTCGCGGCATCGCCGCCGAAGCCCTCGACAAGCTTACGCGTGAAGATGCCGTTGCCGTTCTGCTCGACGGCCTCTTCGTCCGTCATGCCCGCGGTGAGCACCTGGGCCACGGGTTTGCGCACGCGTCGCAACAAGTAGGTCATATCGAGCGAGGCGGGCGAGGGCGGGCTGACACTGCGCGTCCCACGCTTGACCCACCCCGAATGGCACGCGTCGATGACGAAGAACAAGTGAGCCGGCGCCAAGCGCTCTCGGATCTGCCGAAATTCATTCATCGAGAGCGCGGTACCCGGCAGGTCGTTTGGATCCGAGTCGTAGGCCATCAGAAATCCCTCGACGTCGTCGTCTCCGCCACCGGGCAGATCCAAGCTGAACCCGTGCCCGGAGAAGAATACGAACAGGCGATCCGTGCGCTGCGCGACGTTTCGCAGCCACGACCCAAGAATGCCCTTCATGTTTCGCAGCGTGGCCTGGCTGCCTCGCAGCTCGAAGATGTTCTCGGCGGGGAACCCGACCCGTGCCAACGCCGAGGCCATCAATGTCACGTCCGCTTCGGCGTAGCGCAGCGGCCGAACATCTCGCGATGCGTAACGATTGATTCCTACGAGCACCGCGAGCGAGTTGGAGTAGAAGGTCTCGCCGTGAAAGACGACCGGGCGGCGCACGAGCCGCGCCGAGTCCGGCAGCGGGCCGCCGAGAACTTCCGGCGAGGGACTCTCTAGCCGGCGCTGGATGTCGGCGAGCGGATCCACCGGCGCAGCGCTCGAGGTCGCGGGCGTCGCGGGCGCGGTCGTCACCTCTGGCGGGGCGTCGGAGCGCATTCTCCGGAGGATCGTCCCGGACGCGACCACGACGACCACGCTGAGCGCCACGATCAGCCGCCGGGCAATCTGCGGCGGCACGCGCTGCCGCGCCGGCATCGCGCCGTGTTCCGCGTACGCGTCACGCCTCGCGACCGCGTCCTTCTCGGCACGCTCGCCCGCCGGTATTGCTGGATCCTCGCACTGAACGTCTCGCGCAGATCTCAACGCCTCCGCGAACCGCCGTGCCGCCTCGCGATAGCTCTGGCGAGCAAGGACCGAATCGCCTTCGGCAAGGCTCCGATCCGCCTCCGCGAGCGATGCGACGGCGAAGCCATGCGCTTCGTCAGCACCGGGTGACAGCCCTGCGGCGGCGCGCGCCTCGCGGGCGGCCCTGAGCGCCGCTTCGGCTTCGGCCCGCATCTGCTCCGCGCAGGCCCGCTCGGCCTCGGCGAGCGCATACGCTTCGGCGGCCCGATAGGCGTCGAGTGCCGCCTCGAGCTTTCGGCACGCGACGTCCGAATCCTCACCCTCGAGAGCCTTCTCCGCCTCGCTCACTCCGATCGCCGCCGCCGCAAAGGCGCGGTTCGACGGCGGCTCGTTCGGTCCGAGATCCGCGAAAGCTGGGTCGCCACGACCTGCGGGCCACGCTCCGGCGGCGCGTGCCAGCTTGGCGGCGACGAGCACCCGCTGCTCGAGCTCGAGCGCGGCCGCGATGCCGCGTGCACGTTGCCCGGCCGCAGCGAACGAACGCGCTGCCTCTTCGAACGCAGCACCGGCTTGGCGCGGATCTCCGGAAGCCAACAGCTCGTGCGCCCGCAGCGAAACCCGCTCGGCGGCCTCCCACGACCGCGGTGCGTCGCGCATGGCGCCCTGCTCGTGCGCCGTAGCACGAGCGAGCAGCATTGCTTCGCGAAGCTCGAGGGTGAGCTTGCGCTCCGATTCCAAGGCTGCGCGCGCGCGCTGTTGCAGTGAATCGAACGACCGGCGCACGGCTGCGAGGAGCTCATCGGCCCGCTCGAGCCCCCCCGCGCTGGCCTCGCGATCGGCCTCGCCGAGCTGCGCTTCGGCGCGCGACCACTCGGAAGCGAAACGATCGAGCGCCCCGGCCGCGCGCGCCGACTCCCTCGCTTGCAGTGCGCGGTCGCGCACCTGATCGATCAGCTCGAGTAGATGCCGTCGCGCCGCATCTGCGGACTCGAGCGACTTGGCAAATCGCTGGCCCGCTTCCCGGAACCGCTCGACCGCCCGGGGCAGGTCACCTCGTTCCAGCACCCGCTCCGCTTGCGCGAACATCACGGTCGCGCGGTGGTGCTCGGTCGCGGCCCAGCGCGGGGCTTCCGCGGCCGCTGCGGCAGCCCGGGCGTCCTCCGCCGAGTGGCGTGCATCCAGCACCGCGCCGTGCATCGCGCGCGAGCTCGCCCGGTCCTCTTCCTCGCGGACGTCCCGCTCGGCCGCGTCTTGTGCTGCGAAAACGACGGCGTCGGGTTCCGGATCCCCCCGAGCCACGAGCGCAGTCGCTTCGGGAAACGCATCCACGAGCCCTGCGCGCGGGGCACTCCCCAAATCGACACCGGGGCTCGCGTCCGCTCGTCCATCGCGCGTAGGTGCGCATTCACACTTGGCGCGCTCGACGCCGGCGCGCGCGGCTTCTCCCAGGGCGTGGGCTTCGGCAGCGCGGAACGCGCGCTTCGCCGTCCCGAACGCTGCCAGGGCCTCCGGCACGTGCTGCGCGGCGACCAACCCGTCGGCGTGGCGCATCCGTGCCTCGGCATCGAGGAAGAGCTTGCGCGGCCCGGTCGCGGAATCCGCACCGACGGCGGCGTCATCCTCGCTATCACCATTCCCGGCGGCACCGGCGCGGCACGCTGCCTCGCGTGCGGCCAGTGCCTGCGCACGGCCTTCGTCGCACGCTTGCGCTTCTCGGGCATCGCGCGCCGCGGCCGCAAAAGCGCGTTCGGCATCCGCGAACGCGTGAAGCGCCTCGAACCCTTCCCCGCTCGCGAGCAGCTGATGCGCCTGCCGGGAAAGGCCTTCGGCGGCTTCCCAGGCGTGGCTCGCGACTCGCAGCGCTCCACGACGTTCTGCCTCCCGCCGCACGCCCAGCATCGCGGCACGAGCCTTCAGGGCACGCGCGTGTTCCACTTCGGTATCGTGTCTGGCAAGTCGCTCGATCGCCTCGTAGTCGTCGATCAACTTCCCGAATCCCTCGGCGGCGCGCTGGCAGGCGCCGGCGTCAAAATCGGACCGTGCGAGCTCGTGCTCGGCTTCGATCTTCCGCCACAACTCGGCACACCGCACGTCCGCGCGCGCCGCGCATGCCCGTGCTCGGGCCTGTATCGCGTCGCCGCCCAGCGTCTCCGCGCGCCGCTCCGCCGCGGCACGGAGCGCCGCGGCCTCTTCCCTGGCCCTACGGAACTGGACCTCGGCTTCGCGATAACGCCGTAGCGCTTCATCGCTGGCGCCTTCGGCGCGCCACCGGTGAGCCTCCGCCAGACAGGCTTCGGCGCGGGCGAACGCCGTCTCCGCCCACTGCGCGCCGTCGTGGTCGGCGGCGGCGCTTCGCTCGTGCGCGGCGACGAGTCGCGCCTCTTCGACGGCGCCTCGACGTCGCTCGGATTCGGCGGCCGCATGCCGCGATTCGTCGCTCGCCAATACGCTCTGCGCCGGCAGCGGCCGGCAATGGAAGCGGAAGACGTCGTGGCCGAACGACACCCGCGCGCCGCCTGCCAGCACCACCGGTGACGTGACCACGGTGTCGTCGAGCAGCACTCCGTGGGAGGACATCGGCGTGAGAACCCAAGCCGACGACGTCCACCGCAGACGGGCGTGCAAGCGCGACGCGGTCGGCGTCACGAGAACGATGTCGGACTGCCGCGAGCGACCGAGCATGTACTCGCCGTGCGCTGGATCGAGCCGCAACCGAGACGTGCCGTCTGGCGGATGGAGCCGCTCGAGCTCGGCCTCGCCGACGCTGGATGCGAGCGTTGCATCGCGGAATTCGCGAGTGGCCACCGTCGCGGCGCCTTTCGTATCGCTTGACGCGCGCATCATCCCGCGCGGAGAAGCGAGCATCCACCCGAGGATATACCCATCCTAGTCCTGCCGTTCGGAACCGGGAGCACCGTTCTCAGCGGCGGAGGGCGTCCGTTCCGCATCCCCCGGCAGCGTCGCATGCGCGCGATTCACTCGGGCGCAACACTCGCTCATCCCGACCATGCATCCCGTCTCGAACAGCGCTCGGCCGTTCTGGCCGATCCGCTCGAGCCAGTCCCCGCCCTCGAAACACCCGCGATAGGCGCCCCGCAAACATGCCTCGCGATAGAGCGCCGCTGCGCGCGCCACGTTCCCCGTGGTCGCGTCCGTGCGAGCATCTTCCAAGCAGGCCCACTCGCCGCGCGCCGCGCAGTGCCTGCGCGTCGATTCCTCCAGCGTCAGCGGCGCGGGCGGCGCCGGCGGTCGCGGGGTCGGCGCCGGCGTGGGAGGGGTGACGGACGGCGCCCGGGGGGACGTGACCTGAGGGGACGCGGTGACGGCGGTGGCGGATGGATCGGGTCGGCGCGGCTCGCGGGGTGGCGGCACGAGAGCACGCGCGATGGTGACGCTTTCGCCCGCAGCCGGCTCCGACAACGTCGTCGTGTCGATCCCGGACGGCTCCGGCGACGCCACCGGTGGCGCGGCGTCTTCGGCGGCAGGAGCAGGCGGCATCTCGCGGGCGAGGAGGCGAGCCCAAGACGGGAGGCGCGCAATCCAGTCCCGGTCCCGGACCGCCGCCACCGCACCCACGAGCGCGAGTGCCAGAACGAATCCCATGGCGAGATGGACCCACGTGGTAGCGGTGCGTCCGAACGGCAGAGATCGGTTCGCACGGGGCTCGTGGCCCTCGAGCGCGGGAGACCAGCTCCCGACACCCAGGCCCAGGACTTCTTCCACGAGCTTCGACACCGGCACAGGCCGCGCGGGGGCGATGGCAGGCAGGTGGCCGTCGAGGTGCCTCGCGCTCGCGTGCTGCGAGACCGTGGGCGGCTTGGCCAAACGCGCCAAGTCGCGTGCGAGGTCAGCAACGGACCCATACCCCTCGGGCGAGCCCGCGGCATGTGCCCGCGAGATCACAGCCTCGAGGCCCTGCGAGAGACCGCGCTCGAACGCTCGGGGTGGCGACACCGAGCCACCATGTGCCGCAGTCACCGCCACGGACTCGAGGCTGGCCAAGCGGGACCGGCTCGCGCCGAGCATGGCGAGCAGGAGATCCCCGACGGCGCGTATGTCCGCGCGCGGCTCGATCGCTGCGACCTGCGCGGTGGATCGAGTGGTGCCTGTCGTCCCCCCTGGCGAGGCCGGCTCGGCGACGGCCGTCCGGCCAGCCGAAGGGCTCACGCCCAGAGTACGGCCGAAATCGCGGATCTTCACCACGCCGCCGTCGGTGACGAAGACGTGGCAGGGACGGAGATCCCCGTGGGTGACCCCGGCGTCGTGTGCGTAGGTCAAACCTGCGCAGACCTGTCTGGCGACGTCGAGCGAGCGCTGGACAGAGAACGGTTCCCGCCTCGCGAGCAAGCGCGCAAGGTCGAGGCCTTCGAGCAGCTCCATCGACACGAAGGGCGTGGCGCCGTGTCGGCCGAAGTCGTAGACCTGCTCGATGTTGGGATGCGTGAGCGTGTGAGCGGTTCGGACCTCGCGCTTCAGGCGCTCGACGTCCTCGACTGTCGCGGGCGCCTGGGTCACGAACACCTTGAGCGCGACGATCTGGTTCAAGCTACGGTCTCTCGCCCGATAGACGAAGCCCGTGCTGCCACTGCCGATCGAGCCCATGACCTCGAATCGACCGGCGACGAGGGCGCCGGGCCGCGGCAGGTCGACGCGGGCGAAGTCGATCGTGGCAGCGGTCAAGTCCAGCGTCGCGCCGCCGGTGCTTGCTCCGTCTCGATTCGCTGCGGTCTCGACCCGCTCGAGCGGGCTGCCGCAGCATGGACAGCAGGGAGCTCCACGCGCGACGGGCGCGTGACAGACGACGCAGGCGTCACGCGGCGAAGAGTCCCCGCGCGATGGATCCGGCGTGCGAGCTGGATCGGTCATGACAACTCGGGCCGCCCCCGAATGCGGGCGAGGTCGCAAGCGGTCGACTCGAGCTTGCCCCAAGAGATGCCGGCGGTCTACAGCGCTCGCGGGGCGCGATCTGGGATGACCCTAGTACTCCGTCACTCTTTTGGATCCCGGCGAATCGATGCGCACGCGGTCCACCAGGGACCCAATTGGAGGACTCCTCGGTACTGCCGCGGCACGAGATATGCCGTGACACACGTCACAGTCGACCCGCAGGGCGGTCTGCAGCGGTATCTCAAAACGCAAGGTGGCGGAGGGCTTCGGCACGTTCGCTCGCGATACCTAGGATCAGATCCCTCTCGCCCGGAAGATCAAGGAAGCGGAGGCCTTGCGTGCGAATCCCTGCGCGGCCGGCGCCGCGATCCGTGCGACGAGTCTCACGAAGACACCGCCGTGGTGGCGATTCCTGCACGAGGCCATGTGCATCCCGCGTGAGCAGATCGGGCAGCTCGGCAGATCGAGGGATCGGCGACCCTCACGCTCGAGCTGCCGTCACCTGAGATCCTGGCCTTCACGGTGACCGGCAATCGGACCGGAACGAGCGTCTCGTTGCTGCTCGACGACCACGTGATTCGGCGTCCCGAGTCGTATCTCGGCGAGCTGATCGACGGCCTTCACATCCGCGGTCGACTTGACGGCAACCTCTACCAGGACCAGCCGCTGGACCTGTCGCGCGAGGATTGATCGCGGTCCTCTAGCCGCTCCGCTCGAACCGCCGCCACGGCGCTCCGGCTGCGGCGAAGGGCGCGCCCCCTCGCTCGTCGGGCGACAGGAGCGCACTCGGCAACCCACGGTCGCGACTCGCGCGCACGCGGTTGGTGAACCCCACCGCGGCGCAAGGCGGCGAGCGGGAACGGACTCGAAACGATCCGCCCGAGAATCCTGTCAACCGCGCGGAACGGTCCGCGGCGCCACGGTTTCCGGCTCCGAGATCACCACACCCGCGCCGCCGAGGCAGCGAGCGTATCGGTCGGGCCGGCCGCAGGAGCCACGATCCGGCTCCAGGCGCCATTGGCTTCGAGCGCCGAACGGTCCCACCCCATCGCCTGCAACACGCCGAGTGCCGTCGACTTCTGGAGATCGATCCAGCGGCCCGCCGGCCCCGCGAGCCGCCCCGTAGCCACCACGTCGCCGGTCACGCCGTCCGCGACGGCCCATTCCACGGTAATCGTCGTGTTGCCGTCTGGACCGGGGATGTCCGCGATGCGGCCGGTCACGATTCGAGCGACACGCGGCCCGACTTCGCCGTGCATCGCGCCCGCGGCACCGCGTGCCCGCACCAACGGATCGCGCTCGATCAGCTCGATCCCGGGCACCTTGCTCAGGTCGTCGACCAAGAGTGCAGCGAATCCGCGTTCGAAGCCTGCGAAGGCCGCAGTTCCCGCATTGCGGAACTCTGCGACCGTCACCCCGCTGGGCTCGAGTGCGTAATCGGTCTCGGGCTCGCTCGCGGCGGCGAGCGATTGCGCAGCGCTTGCGCAGAGCGCCAGGCCAGCGAGCACCGAAAGAGACGCGCGTCGCCTTCGAGATCGCGCTACCGCGTGTGCCTTTGGCCGAACGCCGCCGGAACCAGCATCGAAACCGAACACTCGACGTGAGCTCATAGGCGACCTCCCGAGACGCCGCCGGCGGGTGTGCGTCACCCGACGCACGCTCTCGGCCCGCGCCGTCCGCGTTCGAGTCCGTGCAACGGCAGTGCCGCAGGTGCAACCCACCGCCGGAGTCGAGCGGGCGAGCGGCCGGATCGGCAGTCGTGCCCTCGCCCCAGGGTCCCACGCCATCCCGCCGGCTGCGCAAGATCGGGTGCAACCCGTGGATTTCACTGCCGCGAGCGCGCGCAACGGGCCGGCATCACCGCGGCCGGATCGTGAAGTGCGCCTACCTCGCCAATGCCCGAATCCGCAGCGCGCCGGGTCGCAGACTGGAGCGGCCGTCAGCCCCTCGACGGCGACTTTGGCTCTTCTGACACCGGCCGCAGCCGACCTTCTCCCGTCGAGTGCAACCGAGTGCCGCACTCCGGCGGCACTCGTCGCAACGCACCGTTAGCGTTTGCCTGCTCGCCCGAGCGCCGCCGCGTAGGCTTCGATCGCCTCACGATTGGGGGTTTCCAGCGACACGATCCGGCTCCATGCGCCGCTCACTTCCAGGCGGGCGCGGTCCCAGCCGAGCGCATGGAGCACACCGAGGGCGGCTTTCTTCTCCGCCTCCACCCAGCGTGCGACTGGGGCCGCAACTCGCCCAGACGCGATCGGCTTCGAGGTCGAGATATCCGCCAGCGTCCACTCCACCTCGGGGCCACACCGGCTCACCGCACGCAGCGAAACGGCGCCGCGAACTCCTGCTCGTCCACCGAGGCCACGAACGCCCACGAACCGCCCTTGCAATTGGTCCCGCCAAACAGGGGCGCCGCAATCGCGTATCGCGTCGTCGCTCCGGCGTCGGTCATCGGCACCGGGTGATTGGAGGCCCATTCGAGATCCTCATCGACATTGGCCAAGCCGAGTGCCAGCAAGGTGTTGTTGTCGCAACTGAATTTGAGCTCGAACGTCTCGGGGAGCCGAAAGCCGAGCTTCATGCAGGTGCCGCGCGCGCCGCTCCACTGGTCGACAGGGTTGCGCTCGTTGCGTTCGATGATCCAGCCGATATCCCCTGGCACGCAGGCCCCCTCAGCGGTGCTGTCGCCGCCATCGTGGGCTTCGCCGAAGACGCCTCCGTTCTTGAAACACACTTCGGCGTACGGATCGGCCGGGGTTACCAGTACGATGCGATTGGAATAGAGACCGTTCTCGGCGGCGCCGGCAGCCGATTCCTGAACCGAACCATCGTTGAATGTGAGGGGCCCTTGCACCGTCACCGGAGCACCGAGCGTGATGGCGCCAGCGGCCATCGTGGTCTCTGCGGGAACGTTATCGAACGAGGTGTCGGAAATGGGATCCGCCGCCGACGCGAGCGACGCACCAAGCAGAAGTCCCACGGCGACGGATGACGAAAGGCGAACGCGCACGATGTGGTCCTCCGTGAATGGGTCGAGAGAGATACTACGCAGGGCCTAGTACGGGTATCACGGACGATGGCTCGTACCCAACTCGAATGTCTCACCCGTTTTCGTCGACCGGTGAACCTTCGCAGGACCTGGTGCGCTTCCCGGGTACCGTCACGCGGGCTCTAGGGGGGCGGTTCGTCGATCTCGCCCGACGGTCGTCTCGTTCAGGAGGTCCCATCATGAGGATTCGAGTCGCGCGCACGCTCGTCGTCGCGAGCCTGCTGCTCGCTGCGGTCACCGCATTGGCGCACGCGCAGGGAACGAAGCTCGCGTCGCCGCGCATCGTAGTGCCGCCCCAGCCCGATCCGGGCCAGCCGATGCGGCTCACCGAGATGGACATCCTCGCGCGCATCGTCGGTTTGCACGTCGAGGTGACGAGCACGCTGGCATTCACCAATCCCAACCCGCGGTTGCTCGAGGGCGAGCTGCTCTTTCCCCTGCCCGACGGCGCCGTGGTCACGGGCTACGCCTTGGACGTGAACGGCGCGCTGGTGGATGGCGTGGTCGTGACGAAAGAGCAAGCGCGGGTCGCGTTCGAGACCGAGGCCCGCCGCCGCGTGGATCCGGGAATCGTCGAGCATGTGTCCGGGAACCTCTATCGAACCCGCATCTACCCGCTCCCCGCCAACGGCACACGGCGCGTCCGGCTGCGTTACGTCGCCGAGCTCGCCACCGACGCCCGCGGCGACGCTGCGTGGCACCTGCCGCTGCCCATCGGCGAGACCATCCCCCACGTCGCCATCCGCGTCGAGGTGGTGCGCGGCGCCGTGACGCCGACGATCGGCGGCTTCGGCAACCTGCGCTTCGAGCGGCTCGAAGAGCAATGGGTGGCGCAGACCGAGCTTCGCGACGCCAAGCCTGGCGAGGACCTGTGGGTGGCGCTCCCCAAGCTGGCGCCGCAGGTCGCGGCCGTCGAGACCACCGTCGATGGCGACACGTATTTCTCGGTGAGCGATCTCGTGGGCGCCGCCGAAGCGAGCCCTTCGCACGCGCTGGACCCACCCCACAAGCTCGGCATTGCCTGGGACGCCTCGGGCAGCCGCGCCGGCCAGCACCTCGCTCGCGAGACTGCACTGCTGAAGGAAATCTTGCGCCGGTGGCCGACGAACGAGCTGACGCTACTGGTGTTCCGCGACCGGCCCGAAACGCCGCACGTCCTCAGCCGCGCGGAGGATCTAGACGCGATTGCGTACGACGGCGGCACCGACCTCGCGGCGCTGGTCCCCGCGATGCAGAAGCTCGGCGGGATCGAGCGCTGGCTGCTCGTGAGCGACGGGCTCGACACCCTCGCCGGCGCCCTGCCCGAGTGGGCTCAGGACCGAGTCACCGCGGTGGTCAGTCAGACCGTGGCGAACCGCGAGCTGTTGCGCCAGACGTGCGCGGACGTGATCGATTTGGGCTGCACGCCGGGCGAGCCTTGGGCCGTCGTGCGGCAAAGTCTACCCCACAAGTCAAGCGCCTCCACCGCCTTCACGAAAGAGTTTCCCCGGCCCCTCGGCGTCGGCGCGATAATGCCGCACGCGCCGCGTTCTGGCGTCGCCACCCGAACATCCGGAATGGAGGCGAAGCGTGGGCGGGGGTTGCGGCGCGGCGCACACCGACTCGCGCCGCTGACCGCGATC
>CAYVDO010000056.1:22259-28354 GCA_964450125.1 uncultured bacterium | reverse complement strand
CACTGCCGCCACAAGATATTCAACGCCTCGTGGACCGTCGATGGTGCGGACGTCGACCTCGAAGCGCTCTGCGCAGCGCCGCCGGGCCGTGGCCGGCGCATGGGCTACGACGTGCGATCGCGACGTGCCGACTTGCAGGAGGCCTACGACGTGGTGATCGCCTTCGACGTGCTCGAGCACGTGGCGAAGCCGCACGAGTTCTTGGCTGCGGCGTTGGCGCACTTGCGCCACGGCGGACTGCTCTGGCTCAACGTGCCGGCGTTGCCGCAGCTCACGAGTGGCTACGATCGCGCGGTGGGCCATCTGCGCCGCTACACGGCGGCGTCGCTCGCTGCCGAGGTCGAGGATCTGGGGGTCGAGGTGCGCGACGTCCGCTACTGGGGGCTCACGCTGGTGCCGTTGCTCGCGCTGCGCTGGGTGCTCACGCGCGGCCGCGCGCCCGATGCCGACACCGTCCGATTGGGATTCGCGGAAGGGAGCTCGGCTCAGCGAGCGCTGCTCCACGGACTCATGAACCTCGAGACGCGACTGGTGCGGCGTCCCGTGCTCGGCACCTCGCTACTTCTGGTCGCACGGAAGACCCGCGCCGAGGCTGCCACGGTCACGGCGTCGCGAGCCGGGTGACGCGTGGAAGTCTTTTCCGGCGCGCAGCGGCTGCGGTTGGCGCGCTCGCTGGTGCGCAAGACCGGGCCGATCTACGTGCAGTTTTACGTGACCGCGCGCTGTCATCTGGCGTGCGAGCAATGCAACATCATCTACGCCGACGCCGATGCCCCGGAGCTCACGACGGAGGAGATCCGGCGTCTCGCCGGTAACCTGGCCGAGATCGGCGTCACCATCGTGCTCCTGATCGGCGGCGAGCCGTTCGTCCGCCACGATCTGCCCGAGATCGTTCGCGCGTTCACCAGCGCGGGCATCCACGTGCGTCTCCAGACCGCGGGGCTCGCGAGTCGTGACGCGCTCGAGCGCTGTGTGGACGCCGGCGCCCACGACATCAGCATCTCCCTCGATACCCTCGATCCCCAACTGCAGGATTCGATCAACGGTGGATTTCCCGGTTCCTGGGAGCGTGCGCTGCGCGCCGTGGCCGACGTGGGTGCGGTGTTCCCGGCCAACGGCACTGGTTTCTTCGGCACGGTGCTCATGCCGCGCAATCTCGCGCAGGTCACCGAGGTGATCGAGTTCGCCACCGCCATCGGCTGGTCCGTGTCGTTGGTGCCCGTGCACGTCGCGAGCGCGACTCGCCCCGGTGGTTTCCGCACCCTCGATCCGGCTTGTCGATTCCCTGACGCGTCGCACGCTGCCGTGCGGACGCTCATCGAGCGCGTGAAGCAGATGCGCGATGCCGGCTTCCACCTCTACGATTCCGACGAATACCTCGACGACGTGGTGCGCTTCGTGATCGGAGAGCCGGTGCGCTGGCGGCGGCGGAACGCAGATCGCTGCGATTCGCCGAATCTCTACTTCGCGATCGACCCTGCTGGCCGCATTCAGCCGTGTTGCGATTACCGCTTGGATACGGCGTATCCCGTGCACGATCCGGACTTCCTCGGTTGGTGGCGAGGCGGTCGCATCGCCCGCGAGGTGGAGCCGTTCACGCGCGCTTGCGACGGCTGCATGTACGGGAGCTATCCGGAGATCACGATCACTGCGCGCTTCCTGGGACCGCTGCTCGAACGCGCGCTCTTCTTCCGCGGCCGATCGCCGACACTCGCAAAGCTCGAGGTGCCGGCGCTCGTGGCGCAGGCACGGGCGATTCGTGAACGGAGTGCGGCGCGAGACGTCGCCACGCATGCACGTCGCTGAGCGGGCGCCACCAAGGGTCGGCTACGGTCACGATCGATCCCGACAGCAATGCCTAGTCGACCCTTCACGATCGGGATCGACCCGAGCGACGACCCGTGGGGCGGGCGCAAGCCCGCCCGCCGACGCAGGGCGCTCGTGGGCGGCCTCACGGCCGCCCCTACGAAGAACTCGCGCCGAATCGTGACTCACCAGGTAGGCAACCTTTCTTCGACGAATCATGACGAGCATTCGTAGCCGCGCTCTCCACTACCTGCTGCTCCGGCATCTGTGGGGTCTGCGCCGGCTCGGGGCCACCTCGGATGCGGTCCACCGCGAGGTTGCGGAATCGCTGAGCGTGTCGGGCGGGCGAGACGGCTATCGCGTCACGTGGACGCGCGGTGGTGTGGGTCACGAGCGCGTGCTTCCCGGTGAGTCTTTCGCGTTCTTCGTCCCGGGGGATCGACGTCGCCTACGCGGTCGCGCGGCTGGCGCGGGGGATCCGGCGCGCGCGAATCCAACCGAGGCCGGGGCGCGCGCACTCGCATGTGAAGCGCTCGGTCTCTCGGATCGCTTCGAGATGCCGAGAGGCGAGCGCGGTCCCACATTCGACGCGCGCGCCCGCGCCGTCGTCGAGGGTGTCGGTCTCGGTGTGTTGCTGGGATGGCTCGCCGATGGGCGCGCTTGGCAGGTCGGACCTTTCGTCGCGGCGCTCGCGGTGGTCGAGCGAGCTCCGGAACTCGGTGCATTCCTCGCGGCGAGCGTGTTCGTGCCGTGGGCGATCGTTGGGTTCCCGTGGACGTCGGCGATCGGGGCGCTGGTGCTCGGTGCGTTTCAAGCACTCGATCCGGATTCCCGGCGACGTCGCGCGCGAGCTCTCGCGGCGTTTGCGGCTGTGCTCTTTTGCAGCGCTCGCGCGTCGACGGACGGCGTGCCGGAATCGGCCCCGCATGCGGCGCTGCTGGCGTTGCTCGCCGTTTCGGCGATCGGCCTCGCGTTGGCGCGATGGGCTCGCGGGATCCACCGGCGAGCGCTGCCCGTGGCGTTGCCGCTCCTCGGCCTGGGGTTGGCGCTCGACGGCGAGCCCGCGGCCGCGCTGGGCGCGCTGGCCGCGAGCGGCCTCGGGCTCCTGGCCGAGGGCGGTGCGACGGGCCGCGCGAAACGCGCGCGCGGCGCCACCTGATTCGGCCGAACGACGAGCGCGGCGTCGAGCGGCGCGCCGATTCGGATCAGGCTCCCCGCGCTCGCTCGGTCACGTTCGCGGACCAGGGTCGGGGCTGGCTCTCGCGGCGACGGGGCCGCATCCGCACGTCGTTGAACGGTCGATTGTAGACGTGGAAGCGCACCTGCTCCGCGAGCGGCTTCGCGAGCAGCCCCTGGTCGTCCAAGATTTCGAGCTCGTACGCCGCGAGGATCTCCTCGACGACCAGTAGCATCTCGTCCGACGCGAACCACCTGCCCTGGCACGCTTGTCCGCCGCCGCCGAAGGGCAGGTAGCGGGCCGGAGCCTGACCGACGGCGCGGGCCTGGGGGCGCGAGCGGCTGTCGTCGGGATCGGTGGCTGGCTCGACGATCTCCTTGCCGTCGCCGACCGTCGACGTCCAGCGCTGGGCGTCGTACGCGAATGGATCCGACCACTGCCGCGGGTTGGTGTGGATGTACATCGGGCTCATGACGATCTTGTCGCCCGCCTTGACGGGCAGGTCGCCGAGGCGGTCGTCGCGCAGCACCTCGCGCCCGAACATCGAGGCGACCGGCGCGTGGAGCCTGAGCTCTTCCTTGATCGCCTTGACGATCTCACGCCGGTTCTCGCGCAGCGTGGTCTGCGTGCCGAGGTGCGCGGCGCGGTAGAGCGTCCAGAAGATCCCCATCGTCGGGGCCTGGGCGAGCACGTACATCACGGCGTTCTCGCACGCCTCGCGCTCGTCGAGGTCGCCCGCCTTCCACGCCTCGCGCAGGATGTAGCCCACCGACTTCGGGCGGCTCGACTCCGCGACCGCCCTCGTCACGCGCTCGCGCAGCACCTCGACCTCGCCGTCGCACATGTCGGCGAAGAGCAGCGTGGGCGGGTGCAGCACGCGATCGACGATGGCGGCGAAGTTCACCGGCGCGTGATCGTCGAAGCAATCGAACGAGCATTGGAAGAACACCCGCGCCCGGATCTCGATCGAGATGCGGTAGATCTCGTCCAGGAGCTGGATGCTGGAACGGTCGCACCAGCTCGCGATGCGCTCGCGCACGGTCGCGCGCATCTCGTCCAGATCTTCGCGGTAATCCTCGGAGAAGTACTCCTCGCACAGCATGCGATAGCCGAGCCACACGCCGCTCGACCCGCCGCCCAGCACCGAGTGCTCGGCGAAGGGCGGATAGCCCACGACCGGATTCCGCGCGTAGACGTGCGGATTCTGGAGGATGTGATCGACGATCTCTTCGCCGCGCACGATGTGGATCGGCGAGCCGAGGGAACCCAGACGGAACGTCGCGACCGTGGTCGACTCGCCGTACGAGCCGAACAGCGCGCGGTAGAAGCGCGCCGGTCCACCGACGAGGAACGCGAGCACGGCGCGGCCGGACGGTGTACGCGAGAGTGCCCGCTGCGCGAGGACCAGCGCCGCCGATGCGGGCAGCCAGACACCGGCGGCGAGGGTCGGCGACACCGCGATGCTGATCGCCAGCAGCGCGAACACCACGGCCGCGACTCCAGGGCGGCCCAGTCGCATGGCGGCCTGCGCCGCGCTCAGCCGAGCGGTCCTCGCTCGTGACGGCGGCTTCAGCGCGTTCACGCGCCACGGGCCAAACCCGATGCCGCGACCCACGGCCGCTGCGAGCGTGGCGTAGGTCGCGCGGGCGTACTCGGTGAACACGCCGGGAAACAGCATGTCGATGAAGGCGTTCATGTCCCGCACGCCGGTGGCCCGAAGGCGCACCGCCACCTGCTCGCGCGTCACCGAGTCCAGCTCCGTTCCGATGCCGCGTGCGAGCAACCCGGCGAGCTGCCGCTCGTCGCGATTCAGCAAGCCACGGGGCACGTCCGCCACACCCCGCCGTAGCTGTGGCTCGTCGCCGGGTGTGGCGAGCGGGGCTTGCGGCTGGGGGCCGGTGTCACAGGTGAGGTCCGGGTGCGGCACCTCGCCGCCGTGCTCCAGGAACGCACGCACCGCGCGCTCGCAGCCACCGCAGATCGCGCCCACGCCGATGTTCGCTTGCAGCGTGTCGAAGTCGTTGCCGAGCTCGGCGACGGCGTTGCAGAGCTCGTCGCGCCCCAGCCCCAGGCAAGGGCAGATTCGTTCGATGCGCTCGGCGTTGCCGCCCAAGAAGCCCGTGCGCTCGAACCGGCGCAGCGCGACCGCCTCGACGTCGTCGCAGCCGAGGACGTGCTGGTAGAGCGTGCCGAGGTCGTTCTCGATGCCCTCGGCGGATACCGCGTAGACCACCGCTCGGCCGACCTTCTCCCCCTTGCGCTCCTTCACGATCAGGCGCAGCTCGCGCTTGATCGCGTCGTCGGCGTACGTGATCGAGTCGCGCTCGCCGGCGATGGCGTCGGCGCGGGCGTTGGTGAACACGACGACGCCCTGGCTCAGCACTCGCGTCGACACGACGCCGTCGGTCGGTTTGCCGACCACGGCCGTGATCGCGCTCTCGCCACCGACTTGGCCCAGGAACAGATTGACCTTGCGACCCTCGGAGAGGGTGTACACGTGGGAGAGCGACTGGAAGAACCCGAGCGCATTGGGATGCGCCTCGTGCCAGCGCACGAACGCGTCTCGGCCGATCTCGAGCAGCTCGATTCCGCCGTCGGCGACCACGGTTGCGGTGCGTGGCGTGCCCTCGAGTGCCCCGACCTCGCCGAAGATCTGGCCTGCGCCGAGCCGTGTGAGCTCGCGCGCTTCGCCGTCGATCGTCTTCCACACCTTGGCGTTACCGCCCAGGATCAGGAACGCGTGCTCGGACGGATCGCCCTCGCGCACGATCACGTGGCCGTCCTCGAGGGTCAGGCGGTCGACGCCCTCGCTCGTCTCGTCGAGCTCGGACGCGATGAAGGCGCTCAGCGACTTGGTGAGCTCGCGATAGACGTAGGTCGAGGCGTCCCGCTCGAAGCGCTCCCGGTTGCGAGCGCTCGCGGCGATCTGTGCCGTGAAGACGTCGGCCCCGATCGAATGGACCCGGCAAGCCGTGACGGCGCGCACGGTCGCGGAACGGAGCCCCGCCGAGCTGCCCAGCAGCGCTTGCTCGCCGAAGTACGCCCCGGGCCCGAGCTCCGTCAGCTTGACGATGCTGCCGCTCTGCTGCGTCTGGACGACCTCGACGGTGCC
>CAYVDO010000056.1:15153-22249 GCA_964450125.1 uncultured bacterium | reverse complement strand
GGTGCCCTCCACCAGCACGAAGAACGACTCGCCGGGCGTGCCCTGGGTGACGACGTCGTCGCCGGCTGCGACTTGCACCGCGACGCACGCGTTCAGAACCCGTTGCCGCGCCTCCTCGTCGAGCGCCCGTATCGGCGCGCACTGGGCGACGATGGCACGATCGAAGAGCGCCCGGTTCTGGCCGTTCGGCACGACGTGGTCGCGAAAGTCGGCCAAGGCGATCTCGGCGACGCGACAGTCGGTGGTGGCCGTGGCGGTGGCCCACGCACCGTCGGCGACTCCCAGCAGCGCGCGCTCACCCAGGTGGTCGCCGGGCGCGAGGCTCGTCACCTCGCGCTCCTCCCCCTCGTCCGATCGCGTGAGCCTCGCCTCGCCGGCGACGAGCACCAGCAGCGACTCGTTCCGCGCCCCCTGCTTCAAGATGGGAGCGCCGGCGACGACGTCGCAGACACGAGCGTGATCCAGAATCGCTTCGATGCCGGGCCTGTCGAGCCCGTCGAGGAGCGGGCATCGCAACAGCGCGTGGGTTTCGGCCTCGGTGAACGATGGTGTCATGCAGGCTCCCCGGAAGAAACGAGGACTCGGCTCGTGCTCCGGGAGAGGAGCCTCATGGGTGGTCGAGACCGTCGAGAACCTCGAACACGGGCATCGGCTGGGACACGTTCTTGAACTGGACGGGCGGGTGCTCCTTCAAGCGGAACTCGTGCCCGACCCGCGCGGCCGTGGTGGGCGAGACGCAGATCATCCCATTGGTGGCGTAGGCACCGATCCGCGCCGAGACGTTGGTCACCATGCCCGTGGCGGTGAACGTCCAGCGCGAGCCGGTCGCGCCCTCGAGCTTCTTGGCGCCGATGCTGACCACGCCGGTGTTGATGCCCATGTTCACCGCGATCGGATCGAGCCCTTCGAGCGTCCCGTTGATGATGTGCGTCTTGCGCCGAATCGCGATCGCCGCGCGCACCGCGTTCCGGCAATGGACGAGCGGATCGTCGTCCTGAAAGATGATCATGAGCCCGTCGCCGGCGGTCTCGTTGATGTCGCCGCCGTGCTCGTGGATGTCGTCGATGAACGCCGAGAAGTAGCGCTCGACCAGGAAGATGATCTTGTCGCGATCGAGCGCCTCGGTGAGCTTCGTGTAGCCGCCGATGTCGAGGAAGAGCACGGAGGCGTCGGTGTCGGTGGGGTTGAGCCCCGGGTCGATCGGGCTCGACTCGACTTTCTTGCGGACGGTCTCGGGCACGAACTTCGCCAGGTGATCCTTGGCCTTGTTGAGCACTTCGATGCGCTTGAGCGCGCCGGTCAGGTCGGCGTTGAGCTGCTTCAAGTCCTCGGTCATCGCGAGGTTCTTGAGGATCAGCGCCGCCTGATTGCCCATGAGCGTCAAGAGGTCGAGGTCGTGCTCGCCGAACACGCCGGCGAGCGTGCGGCTGTCGACCTGCACGAAGCCGCGCACCTCGTCTTCGTCGAAGAGCGGCGCCACCATCCCGGACTGAATCCGGGCCGTCACCAGGCTCACCGCACCCCCCAGCGACTCGGGGTTCTTGAAGACGATCGACTCGCGGCCGTCGAGCAGCCGCTTGAGCAACGTCCGGGACGCGGCGGTGGGCGTGGTCGGGCCCTTGCGGGTGCGCGAGAGCAGCGGGATGAACTCGTCGGGGCTCTGCGGGTCCCGCAAGTAGATCGAGGTGTGGGTGGCCATCGGGAACGAGTCGATGACCAGCTCTCCCAGCGCTTGAAAGAGCCCCTTCGTGTCGCGGATTCCCGACACGCCCTTGAGCAGCTTGTAGAGACAGAGCAGTGCCGCCTTGTCGTCCTCGAGGCGGAGCGAGATCGCCGCGACGTCGTCGATCCGGTTGACGCCCAGGATCGTGGCCATGCCGTCGCCGAGGTCGAGGTTCCCGAGGCGCAGCGCGCTCGCCTCGATCGGCCCCACCTCTGGCGCCGGCTCGGCGGTGAAGAGCCGGATCGACAGCACCACGCGCTGCTCGGGATCGCCGACCAAGAGCTCGTCGCCGTCCTCGAGCGGCCGCTCGAATGCGGCCGCCGCGTCCACCGCCAATCGCTCGCGGCCGCGCCGCACCTCCGAGCCGTTGCTCGATCGCAGGTCGCGATAGACGAGACCGGCATCGGTGGCCACGATCTCGCCGTGGCGCCGAGAGACACCGTCGTCGGGAACGGCAACGTCGTTGGCGTCGGTGCGGCCGATGGAGATCCGCTCCGCGCTCGAATCGTGGAGCAGGGCGCCGTCTCGGAAAACTTGGATGCGATGGGTCACGAGAGCCTCGCGCGGAACCCTACATCGACTCGCGCCGCGACGACAGACTCATTCCCCGCGGCGCCGACGAGCTGCGACTCTTCGTCGTGCGCCTGATCCGCCCTGGGCAGGCGTGGGGGCGCCGAACGGAGTCCCCTCGTGCGGCATTGCAGACAGCCCGGTCGCGGTCGCCGAGCAAGCCTGCGGCAGCGTCATGTCCGTGGGTCGCGGGCGCGTTCGAGGCGCTGGCAACGGTCGGTGCGCCACGCCACCTCCAACGCGCGCGCGACGGCACCCGAGCTGCAGCGCCGAGGCCACTCGGCGTGTCATGCTGAAGGTGGTTCGTCGCACACGGGGGAGGCCGATCGCATGCGGGAAACATCATCAGCGTGCCGGAGCACCGCGCGCTCGCTCGCGCTCCTCGGAAGTCGTCGCGTGCGCCACGGGTTGATCTTCACCGCTCTGCTCGGTGCCGCGACCATCGCGCACGCGGGGGACGTCGCGGTTGCGCCGATTGCCTGGGCCAAGCTCGCGGCCAGTGATGCCGTGAGGGACGACCGCCTCGGGTCCTCCGTGGCGATCTCCGGTGATATCGCGGTGGCCGGGGCGACCTGGGACGACACCCAGCGAGGTGCTGCGTACGTGTTCGAGCGCCAAGGCGCGAGCTGGGTGCAGACGGCGAAGCTCGTGGCGAGCGATGGGCTGGCGCGGGAAAGCTTCGGCTGGTCGGTCGCAGCGCTCGGAGACACGATCGTCGTGAGTGCCATCGACGACGACGATTACCTCGGTGCGGTCTACGTGTTCGAGAAGAGCGGCTCGAGCTGGGTGCAGAGCGCCAAGCTGGTGGCTGATCATCCGGAGCGTTTCGGCAATTTCGGCTACGGCCTCGCGATCACTGGCAGCACCCTCGCTGTGGGCGCGCTCGGCGAGTCCTCTGCGGCCGTCTACGTGTTCGAGCGGAGCGGCACGAGCTGGCTTCAGACCGCGAAGCTCCTGGGCTCCGATGAAGCGGAGTTCGCGCACTCGGTATCACTCGACGGTGACGTCCTCGTCGTCGGCGCACGCTTGGACAACCAGACTGGTGCGGCGTACGTGTACGAGCGCAGCGGGACCGACTGGGTGCAGACCGCGCGGCTCGAGGCCGATGACGGAGCGTCCAAGGATTTCTTCGGCCGTTCCGTGGCAGTCCGTGGTGACGTGATCGCGGTGGGGGCGGATGGTAAGGATTCGTATCGCGGAGCGGCCTACACGTTCGAGCGCTCCGGTGCGAGCTGGATCCAGACCGCCGAGCTTCTGGCCGACGATGGAGCCGACAGCGACGTCTTCGGCTACGCGCTGGCATCCCGCGGGGACGTGTTGCTCATCGGCGCGTACGGGGTGAATTCACTGCGTGGGTCGGCCTACGTGTTCGAGAAGAGCGGAGCGACGTGGGTCCAGGCGACCAAGCTCGTCGAGAGTGGTGGTGCGCCCAGTGAGCTCTTCGGTCAGGCCGTAGCCATGGACGGCGATCGGCTCCTGATCGGCGCGCAGTTCGACGACGACTTTCGCGGTGCTGCGTACGTCTTCTCCGTCGAGGACCTGGACGGCGACGGTGTCTCGAACGCGCTCGACAACTGCCCGAAGCTCGCCAACGCCGACCAGGCGAATCGCGACGGTGACGGCGCCGGCGACGTCTGCGACGACTGCACGGACGCCGATCAGGACGGATACGGTCAGCCCCTCTCGCTCGGCTGCCCGCGCGTTTGGGAGGACTGCGACGACACCGACGCGAGCGTGCATCCCGGCGCGATCGAGACGCCCGGTGACGGCATCGATCAGGACTGCAATCCACTCACACCGATCGGCTGCTCGCCGGAGCTGGCGGAGGCTCGCAGTGTCGCCACCGTGGGGCCGAGCGGTGGCACGGCGCGCGTGCCGACCGACCTCGGTCTCTATCTCGTTCCGGCAGCGGTCGTCGTGCTGGCGATGCGCTCGGCCCGGCGGCGCACCTCGTCCCCGCGCGGCCGAGCGTCGTAGCGGGAGCAGTTGCGCTCGAGCCCGAGCGCGTCAGCGCAACCCGCCGGCCAGCCCGTAGGCAGCGATCCGCAGCCACACCAGCCCGACCAGCACCACGACCGATGCCAAGAACAGCGCGACGGGTCGAGCCGACCTTGCCGGCTCCGGCGGGCGAGCGCGAATCGCGGCGTAGAGCTCGCCCACCGCGTAGGACGCGATCGCAGCCACGATCACACCGTACAGTGCGCACTCGATCGCTCCCGTCGCGATGTAGAACGGAGGGGCGCCCCACCGAATCGCGGCCGGTTTCCAGAGCTCCGACATCACGCCCCACGCGCAGATCTGCCAGAGGTGTACGAGGAACTCGAGCACCGCGAGCCCGAGTGCGGCACGTGCCGCGTGCCTAAAGAGCGTCACCATCCACGGCCGCATGATTCGCCGTCCTCCGTTTCGAATGGGCCCACATCAAAGCGGCGGCGCTCGCCAGGAACGCCGAGCGCCACGCCAGCGACACGACGTTGTCGAGTCGACCGTCGAACAGCAGCAGCCGCTCCTCGGTGTGTTCGCCGTGCGGGGGGAACCACTGCATGTCGAGGTACCACTCCTGGCGCCCTGCGACGCGCAGCAGCTCGAGCATCACCAGCAGGCGGAGCGGCCCCAGATTTCGCCCGACCCATCCGGTCCAGGACTTGCCGGCGCACAGAGGGTCGTCCGCCGCGAGCAGCAACGCCGCCACGATCAACTCCCAGTTCCCCGCGTGCATGGCGAGCGCTTCGTGGTGCCGGTCCTGCGGCACCCAGCTCGTGACGAGAGCGCCTCTGACCCAGATCGCGACCAGCAGCAGTGCGACGATCCACGTCGTCGCGCGCGAGAGCGTCCCATCGGCATCCTGCTCCGCGGGCGGGCTGGCAGGTGCTCGTCGCCTCGGGCTCAGCGCGACGTACGCGAGCGCCGCCGCGAGGCTGATGCAAGTCGCATCGAGCAGCTCACGAACGTCCAGGGGTGCCAGGTACAGGTTCTGGCCATAGCGGCGATCGAAGAGCTCCGCCTGGAGCACGTCGCGCAGACCACCGACGACGACGACGCACACGAGCCCGAGCGCGGCGGTGCCCGAGTGTGCGCGGAGCAGCCGCCGCAGCATCACCAGCCGCTGCTCGCGCGGCACGGTGCGATGCTCCATCAGGCGCACCATGAACGCGGTGAGCAGCGTGCCGAACAGCGACACCCGCAGAACCCGGTTGATGGCCCAGACCAGCGTCCCAGGCGGCACGGGGTTCGGCGGGATCAGGTGCGTCGTGGGCTCGTGCGCCCACGCGCCGTAGAAGAGCATGGTGCCGCCGACGCCACAGCCGGCGATCCATCCCGAGAGCAGCAGCGCGTCGAGCCACCGCGGCAGCGCGACGGGCTGCCCTGCGACGCGCACCGCGCGCGCGATGGCGCTGGCAACGGGCTTCACGGTGAGAGCAAGGTGGAGTACGTGAGCTGGCTCTTCGGCCCCGGCACTCCATCCCAGCGCACCACCGTGCCCGTCTGGAGTTGCGCGACGAAGAGTCGGCCGCGGCTGCGATCGAACGCGAGGGCCGACGGCCGTGATCGGGCCGGAAGGTCGCTCCGCGGCTCGAGCCCCGGCATCGCTAGCGCGGTGATCCGATCGGCGAAGTGCCCAGCCACCCACAGCACGCCGGCCTCTGGATCAGCGAGCAACCGGCACGGACCGCCACCGATCGCGCGCTCATTCACGACCGCTAGCGTACGCAGCTCGATCTCGCGGATCACGCCGTCCTTCTCGTCGGCGGCGTAGAGGAGCTGTCTCGATTCGTCGACGGCGATCGCCTTCACGTAGCGTCCGACGCTGGCGCTGCGCGCCAGCTGCAGGCTCGAATCGAGCACGAAGATCCGGCCGTCGGGTGGCGCCGCGACGACCAGCTCGCCTGTACTCGCCACGCCGGCGACCGGCCACGGAATGGCGGCCCAATCGCGTCTGCCCAGCGAGATGGCTGGCGACGCGCCCGCTCGCGCCCACCCGTCCGCACGATACTGCAGGCGTACCACCCGGAACGAGCTCGTGAACGGCTGCGCGGCTGCATCGTTCTGCACGAACGCGATCGAGCCGTCGGGTTCTTCGACCATCCCCCACACGGCGAGCTTCGGTGGCTGCGATGGCCCGGCGCCGGGTGGCTCGCCGCCCGCGCCCGGCAGGAAGCAGCGCACGTCTCGCTGACGCACGCCCGGCTCGGCTTCGCGCACCCTGCGCGAATCTTGCTCCGAGCCGAACCACCGCTGGCTTTCGGGGTCGGGCGTATCGCGCACCTCGCAGACCTCGGGGCGGTCCTGGAACGACACGAGCGGCAGCCCGCGGGCGCTCGACCAGGCCAGGATCAGCGGCCGGCCCCGGAACTCATCGCGCTCCAGCAGCCGGCCGTCGTCGGTGCCGAGGCCGAGCACGGCATGCTCGTTGATCTGCGCGACGAACAGCCGTTCGCCGTCAGGGCTGACCGCAAGATCGATCGGTCCACCTCCCCAGCCGAGGTGCGAACCGTCGAGACGACCGGTGCGATCGACGTACAGACCGAGCGCCAGCGCTGTCACCACGATCGCGGCACGGCCGGCGGCGCCCAAGCCCTCGTGCGTTTCGATCCAGCTGGAAACGCGCTCGCCGGACCGAAGCAACCGGAAGCCGCGCATGTCCGTTCCGAACGTCGACCGGAGCCGCTACCGCGGTGACCCGTGCGCGCCGACGACACGGGCTCGCGGCCGACACCAGGTCGCGGGGAGATCCGAAGGACCATTCACGATCTGGATCGACTCGAACGCGAATACGTCGGGGCGGGCGAAAGCCCGCCCGCC
>CAYVDO010000056.1:0-15143 GCA_964450125.1 uncultured bacterium | reverse complement strand
GTATTCCCCACGTCCCTTCCCCTATGGGGATCTACTCCACGGCTACTAGGGGGGGGGGGGCCAACGCCCCCCCGCCGATGCAGGGCCGTCGCGTGCGGCCGCTCGGCCCCCCCTAGCAACGCCCCGCGACGAATCCAACGAGGGCATTTAGATGGGCAGCTTCGCGGCCGTCAACCTGGGGTCGCGCTTCACCCTCTCGGCCAGCCCGCGGACGGCGTAGAATCGAAGCGCGAGTTCCGAATGGCGGGAGCCGAGCGAAAGGAGAGCCCTTGAGCACCAGCGATCGGGACCGAAAGGCGAGCGGCAAGTACAAGCGGCGGGAGTTCCTGACGGTGGCGGCATCCGTCACCACGACCCTGGTGCTGGGCCCCCAGTGCGGCGGCTCGGGCGGTGATGGCGGCGGCGACGGGGGCGGTGGCGGCGGCGGAGGTGGCGGCGGAGGTGGCGGCGACGGACTCGAGCCGGGGATGACGACCGTCTTCATGAACCCCGCGGACGCAGCGCTCGCCGAATACCAGGACCTCGACGGCCGCGTTCTCACCTTCTTCGGCAGCCGCGACGAGGACGGTGATCCTGCCGAGGTCACCGAGGCGCTCATCACGCCCGCCAGTGGCGACGCGAGCTCGTCGCTGCGCATCGGTATCGACGCACAGGGCCGACCGGTGAGCGGCGTTCTCGGAAGCGGCGAGCGCTTCGATCTGGAATGGGCCACCGAGACCACGGCGAACCTGAAGATGACGACCGCCGGCGGCGGGAGCTCGGTGCAGATCCCGATCGACTTCGCCAACCTGACGGCAGCGGCGGGGGCGACGGCCGCGACGGCGCGTGTCGCTTCCGGCTCGTGTGGAGCGGGCTCGGCCGGCGATCTGCGGGCGGGAAGCCGCCTGCGCGCAGCCTCGCCGGGGATCCTGGCAGGCGGCCTGGTCGGACGCGTCGAGTCGCGATGTGGCTTGACGCCGCTCGACGCCGACATCAGCGGCGTCTACTACCGAGAAAACGACCCCACTCGCGTTCCCCTGGCGTTCAACAAGCTCGGCTTCGGGAGCTGGGAATACAGTCTTCCGGCGTTTCCCGCACCCGACCCGTCCGAGGCGGCGGCGCAAAGGAAACGGGAGAAACTGCGCCTCAAGGTGCAGGGGATCTGCTTCGCGTTCCGGAACATCCCGCTCGCGCAGACCGCGGCGAACAAGATCTGCAGTCTCATCCAGAACGAGGCTGGCACGGCCATCTTCGCGCCGTTTTGCTCCGGCCTCTTGACCCCGATGATCGGCGACCTGTGCGAGATGGCCGACAAGCTGTTCGCGGCCCAGGCGCTGGCGCGCGACGCCTTCGCGACCCGCTACCAGGTGGACATCGTCGTCGCCTACACCGGCACGGACCATCCGCCCGGGCACTTCATCTTCGACGTGCAGGCGACCGATACCAGCATCCCGACGAAGGTCTCCACCGCCGACGTGCCCCCCGGCATCAATACCGTGACCATCACCCCCCGCGATCCCGCACCGGGCGAGGGCTACACCGTCACGGCGGATACGAACTGCGCCCCATCCGGGACGGTGCTCAGGCTCTCGGTGAGCGGCGACGACGGGTATGCCAACGCAGTCGAGGGTACGATCACCGAAAGCAGTCCTTCGGTGTCGCTCGCCGTCCCCGGCGGTGGCCAGAGCGTCATCGACACCCTCACCGTGAAGCTCCTGCCCAACGGGCCGGAGGAGACCTACATCGTCATCTTCTGACGACGGCTGAGGTTGCGTCGCCGGCTCGGTCGTCGCCTCGAAGCTCGCGACGCCCTGCACGGTTGGCCGCGCGCGCTCAGTCCGGTTCAGCGAGCGTGGTGCCGCGCGCGTGGCCGGGGAGCACGCGGCGCTCGTCTTCTCGAATGGGCAAATCGTTGATGCTCGCGTAGCGGCGGGCCATCAACCCGTCTCCGTCGAATTCCCACATCTCGTTGCCGTACGAGCGGTACCACTGCCCCTCCGCGCAGGTGGTTCTGGCCCGTCTCTGGCTCATCGATTCGGGGGACGTCTGCGAGACATGCCACTTCCGGCCGGAGTGCCCCGCCCGGACTCGGTGCCTGCACCTCGTCGCGAGCGCGGGAAACCCGTCCGAACCGGTGGCCGACTACGGTCGCCTGGATGGACGGTTCCGCCGCTTCCCGCTCGGCGTGCGCAAGATCGGTCAGGTGGCGCTGAGCGGCGAGCCGCTATTGCTTGCCGGCCTCGCGGGCATCGAGGAGTGGATCGCCGAGCCGCGCTGGTGGGTGCGCGAGGGGCTGAGCTCGTTCGCCGCGCAGCCGCTGGTCTACCGGGGAGAGACGCTCGGCGTGCTGGCGGTCTTCGACCGTCGCGTGCTGGACGCGAACGACCTCGAGTGGCTGCGCGTGTTCGCCGACCACGCGGCGGTGAGCATCGCCAACGCGCGGGCGTTCCGGGAGATCGAGATGCTGCGTGCCCGGCTCGAAGAGGAGAACGCCTACCTGCGGGAGGAGGTCACCGTGGTGCTCGGTGCCGGCTCCATCATCGGCGAGAGCCCCGGGCTCCGGAAGGTGCTGGAGCAGATCCAACTCGTGGCGCCCTCCCACTCCACGGTGCTCGTCACGGGGGAGAGCGGCACGGGCAAGGAACTCGTCGCCCGGGCCATTCACGAGCACAGTCCGCGCAAGGGCCGGGCACTCATCAAGGTGAACTGCAGCGCGGTGCCGGAGAGCCTGTTCGAGAGCGAGTTCTTCGGCCACGTGCGGGGCGCCTTCACCGGCGCGGTCCGCGATCGGCAAGGACGCTTCGAGCTGGCCGATGGCGGATCGCTGTTCCTCGACGAGATCGGGGACATTCCGCTCGCGATGCAGTCGAAGCTGCTGCGCGTCCTTCAGGAAGGCGAGCTCGAGCGCGTCGGAGACACGCACACCCGGAAGGTGGATGTGCGCGTCATCGCCGCGACCCACCGGGACCTGAGGAAAGAGGTGGAAGCGGGCCGATTTCGAGAGGATCTTTTCTACCGCCTGAGCGTCTTCCCGATCGAGGTGCCGCCGCTGCGCGAGCGACGCGAGGACATCGCCCCGCTCGCGGCGCACTTCGCGAGGCGATCCGCCGAGCGGATGAATCGTTCGCCCCCACGCTTGACGCAAGCTTCGCTCCGCCAGCTCCTTTCCCACGACTGGCCAGGGAACGTGCGCGAACTGCAGAACGCGGTCGAGCGCGCCGTCATCCTGTCGCGCCGCGGGCCGCTGCGTTTCGATCTGCCCGACTCGACCTCCGCGGATCGGCGCGGTTCGCCACCTCCCGAGCCGCTGCTGCTGCGTCGCGAGGACCTGAGACGGCAAGAGCGGGACAGTATCGCCGTCGCGCTGCAGCGGACGGGCGGAAAGATCTTCGGTCCGGACGGCGCGGCGGAGCTGCTCGGCATGAAGCCCACCACCCTCGCATCGCGGATCAAGGCGCTCGGGATCTCACGTCCTCGTGGCCGATGAAGCGGGCGCCGCGCCGCAGCACGCTCCACCCGCGTCCCATCGCCGGCCCACGACCCCGCGCGTTCCAGAGCCGAGCCGTCGGGGGATCCTCCTCGATTCGGGCCGGTGCGCTCACCATCCGGCTGCAGCGGGCGCGCTGAATTTCGCGCTCGCGCCCGGCCCGCGCGATCGCCGGGTGGGATCGAAGGCGCTCGCGAGTGCGATCCAGCGCAGCTTCCAGTTCATTTCATCGAGGAAGCGTGTGGCGGCGGCTGGTCGCAGCGCCGTCCCGAAAATGACCACGCCGACCGACGCCGGGGCGGTGCTCCGCCTCAACCGAGCCACCGGCATCACGTTCGACGAGGCCATCCAAGATGGTCTTGCATTCGAGCTGGAAGGATGTCGGGTGCCCGTGATCGGTCTCGCCGCGCTGCTGAAGAACAAGCAGGCCGCCGGACGCGAGCAGGACCTCGCGGACCTCACCCGAAGCCGATCTCATCCGCGCACGCCGCCCGCTGCTTCGGTGGGACGCGGAGGGTCCTGCCCATGGGGCGGTCCGCGCGCCGTGGCCCCCGCCGAACGGTTGTAGGCCGGGGGCCGGTGGCGCGTACACTCCGCGCCATGTGGCAAGACTTGTGGGTGGGGTTCCTGGCCGCGCCGACGTGGGCGCAGGTCGCGATGATCGTCTTCGCGTGCATGGCGGTCGCCATGTTGGTCACACCGCGGCTGACGCGGCGGCGCTACACCGCGAAGTTCGCGGCGCTGGCGGACGCGCTGGGCGCGAGCGCCACCGGCCGTGACGAGTTCACCCAATGGTTCGCGATCGACGTCGATGGCCGGCGCTTCGAGGTGCGGCGGGAGCTGCGGGTTCGTGGAAGTGGTGGCGGTTCCAGCTACCGCGGCCCGACGGGCTACTTGCTGATCACCTCCACTCCGCTGGCGGGCAGCCGCTGGGAGTTGCACCAGGTCGAGATCGCGCCGGGACGCCGGCCCCCGATCTTCGGCGCCGCCCCGGTCACCACGGGCGACGAGGCCTTCGATACCCGGTTCCTGGTGCGTCAGGACGGCGAGCCGGTGCGAGAGCGGTGGCTCGACGCGGCCACCCGCGCCGCGATCACGGCGTTCTTCGACGCACCTGGAGCGACCGGGTCCGTCTGCGTGGAGGATCAGGCGCTGCGTCACGTCGCGACGGAGCCGTGGGACGGCCTCGACCCCGCGTCGCTGCCGGCGCTGCTCCGCCAGCAGGCGATGCTCGCGAGCGCCCTCGAACGCACGGCCGGCTGGCGCGGCCCGGTGGCGTAGGGACGGCGGCGCGCCGCTGAAGGTGTCGTGCTCACGGGCAGATGGGGTTCGTGCTGCCTGTCCACGCGCACCACACACCGCGCTCGAAGCCCGACGCGAAGATCGGGTGGTCGAAGAGCACGAACGCCATGTCCGTGTCCGGTCCGCAGGACCAGCTCGACGGCGTCCCCACGTTGTGATCACCCCGCGAAGGATTGGCGGTGTTGGCGGTCGCGAGCGCCCAGCGAACCGGGAAGTCCGAGCCCTCGAACGCCAAGACGCCGTAGCTCGTGCTGATGCTGCTACGCGGGTTGGACGAGTTCAGGTTCGAGTGGTCGTCGACGCGCACGATTCCACCCAGGCTCCTGATCGGACTGGCCAACGCGACGGCGCAGACCGCGACCACCCACCATGCACCGGGTCTCATCCATCGCTCTCCCCCCGCGCCGTCGTGCCATCGTGCCGCCCCACGATACGCACAGGCACGAGGGTCATTCCACCCAGAGCACCCTCGTTTTCGCCGACGGCTTCGAGCGAGGCTCCACCTCCGGGTGGAACCGACGCTAGATCACCGCCCTCGAGTCGGAACGGTCGCTTCAGAGCCCGTGAAGGAATCGAGCGCAATCGAAGCGCGTCGCGGGGGGGACGGTGCCCCCGCGCGACGAAAATGCCTGAGCGACGGGGCTTCCATCCTCCGTCGCCGGCTTGTCGCGGCGTTCCATGAGGAACGCGGATCGAAAGATTCCCAGGCGCTTCAGGAACTGGTTTCGTCCGGTCCCCCGCTCCTCGGTGTCGGCGAAGCCGCGCCGGGTTCCAGCACCCGAGCGAGTGGCCTGCCACGGTCCGCACAGGCATGCCTCGGGAAGCGCTCAAGAGCAACGCGAAGGGACCGACGAACGTTCGTCCGATGGCCTGCGTCCAATCTGGCTCCCCGGGACGGACTCGAACCGCCGACTTGGTGGTTAACAGCCACCCGCTCTGCCGACTGAGCTACCGGGGAATGGCGCGATTTCGAGCCGCCGGAAGATATTGACGGGCTCGGAGGAGTGTCAACCGTCGTCGGGTGATTCGTGGCGTGATTGTGTGGCGCGATTGCCGGTTTCGTTTGCGTTGGGGCGACTCACGAGCGACATGGGGCCGACGGAGCATCACTCTGCACGCCCGATCGATTCGCGCGGTGGCTCACGAAGGCTGTTCGCGCTCGCCACGGGGTGATTGAATCGCGCGCTGCGAGGGCGGGATGCGAGGATTCGTGACGGCGATGGCGGGGCGGGGCACGGCGCTGGTGAGCGCGGTGGCCGGCGCGATCGCGGCGGGCATCGTCGCTGCGGCGAGTGCGTGGCTCGTGGGCCTGGTGGTCTCGCCGGGGGCGCAGGCGACGGGGGCGGTGCGAGTGCCGGTTCTCGACGGCGTGCCGTTGCTCGACGTGGACAAGGTGCGGGCGGAGATGGAGGCCGACGCAGCACGAGTCGAGCGCGACGCATTCGAGATTTCCGTCGCGAACGGCAGCCACTGGAATCAGGTGGTGGTCGCGGCCCACGCCGCGACGCCTGCGGCGGCCGAGCGCCTCGTGAGTGAGGTGCTTCAGAGCGCACGGGCGCGAGAGCGCGCGATGCTCGACGACGCGCTCGCGCAAGCAGAGAACCTGGAGACGGTGCTGCTCGAGCGCTTCGATGCCGCCGAGCAGGCGGGAGATGCGAGCGCACGCGCGGACGCGGAGATGGCCGTGGTGTCGTTTCGCCTCAAGCGCGATGCGCTGTTGCGGTGGACGGATGGGTTGGTGGATCCGGTGCGGGTACGTGCGCGGGGTGCGGGGCCGCTGCGGGCAGGAGTGGCGGCGGCGCTGATTGCGGTCTGTGTCCTGGGATTGGCTGGAGCGGCGGACGCTCGCGAGCGCGAATCGATCCGCCAGGCGAGCGGACCATGACGAGGCGCGACGATCGCTCGCCATCCGCGGCAGTTCCGCCCGAAGCCGGGGATGGCGAATCACGGGATGCCACGGAGGGCCTCGCGGCGCGGGTGGCGAAGCGGGCTGCGGAGCGCTTTGCCGATCGACCGCTTCACGAGCTGCTCGCGCACGCGCTCTCGGGATCGGATCTGACGACGCTGCTCCTACACGCGTTCCGGCACCGTGCCCGCGCGCGCCGCTTCGCCGACGTCCGCGACCATGCGGCGCGCACACCGTTGCTTCAGGCATCCAGTGCCGACGCACGGCGGATGCACGCATTCGACGCGGTGGCGTTCGAATGCTCGAGCGCATTCGAGGCGCTCGACCTGGCGCCGGTGATGCCGCTCGGCACCTCGGCGTGTGTGGGCATCGATCCCAACAACGTCCTGGGGGCGCTTCGCTTCACCGAGGTTGCCGCCGATCCCACCACCGCGATGGCGCTTCATGCCGTGGAGGCGCGCTGTCGCGGTCGCGCCGAGGCGCCGCTGCGCTATGCCGCGAGCCAGCGAGTGGCACGGCTCCAGCCCGTGGATCAGCCCGGCTTCTCGCCGCATTTCCGGCTCTTCGCGCTGGGCACGGCCGCGCGCACCGCCGCCGACCGCAACGGTGATCGAGTGGATGCGGAAGCGCTCGCCGAGCACCTCGACGTGTGGATGCGGATCGTCGCCGCGTTGCCCGCAGCAGGCTTCGCGATCGCAGGCACGCGCGTGGTGCTCTCGGACACGCGCCTGGTACGGGCGTGTTTCGCGGCGCGCGGCCTCGATGCCGCGGCGCTCGGGCGAGGCGCCCGAGCGCACCGGCCGGAGGCCGGCGAGTCGCTCATCGCCGCGAGCGGTGTCGAGCTGCCGAGGAGCGTGGAGGATCCGGTTGCGGCGGTGATGGCCCTCGGTCTCGGCGACACCGAGCGTGGCTGGGCCCGCACCCTCGTGGACTTCCTCGCCACGCCGCTGCGCGCGCGCCATCCGTCGCTCGACGTGCGCTTCGATCTCGCCCGTCTGGAAGGAATCCACTACTACGAGGGCGCCACGATACGCTTCTTCATCCGTCGTCCCGATGGTTTCGAGGTGGCGATCGGCGACGGTGGCGCGCTCCCGTGGACGCGCGAGCTGCTCTCCGATCGCCGCGAGCGCTGGGTGACCAGCGCGGCTGGTGCGGAGCTGGTGGTAAAGCTCTTCGACGACAGCGGGTTGCGCGCGAGCGGAGGCGCCGCGTGAGGATCGAGCGGGGTGGGCTCGTGCTCAGGCCCTGGGAAACGCGCGACGTGGAGGCTCTGGCGCGTCATGCCAACGACGTGGAGGTGTGGCGGAACCTGCGCGATCGCTTCCCGCATCCGTACACGCGGGCCCATGCCCAGGCGTGGATCGCCCATTGCGCCACGCTCGCAGGTACGCCGACGCAATTCGCGATCGAGGTGGCGGGTGAGGCCGCCGGCGCCGTCGGCTTCGACCGATTCGAGGACGTGCACCGGGTCGGTGCCGAGATCGGCTACTGGATCGGCAGGCGCTACTGGGGCCGAGGGATCGCAACCGCGGCGCTCAGCGCGGCCACGGATCACGCGTTCACGCACTCCGATCTGTTGCGCTTGGAAGCCACGGTCTACGAATGGAACCCCGCCTCCGCGCGAGTGCTCGAGAAGGCGGGCTATCAGCTCGAGGGCCGGTTGCGCTGCTACGTCGTCAAGGACGGCCGGGTGGGAGACGGTCTGCGCTACGCCCGAATCCGCGCCGACTGGAAGGCTGCCTCCGGATGAAGTGCATCGTTCGGCTCACGTGGGGTCGAGTGGCGGACGACGCCGATGCCAGGCGAGCTCCACCTCGAGCTGATGGCATACCCGCAGCAGCGTGAGATCCGCGCCGCGACAGCCGGTGAGCATGGCGCCGATGGGTAAGCCCGTGGCGCTCAGGCCGGCGGGAACGCTCGCCGAAGGCTGTCCCGTGATGTTGAACGCGGCCGTGAACGCCCCGAGCTCGGCGGCGGCGCGGAACTGCGCCTCCGCGGGCAGATGCGACCATTCGCCCAGGCGCGGCGGCAGGCGGCCCACGGTTGGCGTCAGGCAGAGATCGAGATCACCGAACCAATCGAGGAGCCGCGCGCTCAGCCGCTCGTTGGCGGCGATGGCGTCGGCGGCGGTGAGGCGCTTGCCGGCGTCGCGCAGCCAGCGGGTGACGGGCTGGAACGCGCGCTCGCTGAGTGCAGGTGGATTGGCCGCGAGGCGCTGGTAAACGGGCAGGAACTCGTCGAGCGAGCCGGCGGGACACGCGAGCGGCTCGACCCTGTGACCGAGGCTCTCGAGGACGCGCGCGATGGCGGTGACGGCGGCTGCGATCTCGGGTTCCACGCTGGCCGTCGGTGCTTCGAGGCAAAGCCCGATGCGCAGTCCGGGTGGCGGCGGCGCGAGTGCCGCGTTCCGCAGTGCTTCGGGCGCGCCCGGTCCGATCGCGTCGCCGCGCAGCGCATCGAGCACCGCGGCGGCGTCCGCCACGCGATGCGCGACCGAGCCCATGATCGAGAGTCCCACGGGATCCATGGCCGCGTAGAAATCCGGCAGGAGCCCACGCGAGGCCTTGTAGCCGAAGAGATGACAGAAGGAGGCCGGGATGCGGATCGAGCCACCGCCGTCGGCCGCGTGCGCGATGGGCACGAACCCCGCGGCGACGGCGCTCGCCGAGCCACCACTCGAGCCGCCCGAGCTGTGCCCGAGGTTCCACGGGTTCGCCGTGGGCGGGTGGATGTCGGGCTCGACCACCGGCATGAGCGCCAGCTCGGAGGTGCTGGTCTTGCCGAGGATCACGAATCCCGCGCGCCGAAGGAGCCGCACCGCCGGTGCATCGAAGGGCATCCACACGTAGCGGTAGGCGCGCGACCCAGCGCGATTGAACGCGAAGCGCACGGCGTCGGTGTCTTTGATGGCGAACGGCACGCCCAGGAACGTGGATGTGGGCGCGTTCGGATTGCTGGCAAGGCCGCGGTCGACGTGGCGCGCACGAGCGAGGGCACGTCCGGCATGTAGCTCGACGAAGGCGTTGAGGCGTGAGTCGTGGCGCTCGATGCGCGCCAGGTATCCCCGCGCGAGCTCCTCGGCGGAAATGGCGCGCGTGCGAACCAGCGCCGCCTGCTCGAGCGCCGAGCACGCGAACGGATCGGTGGGGATGGCCATGCTCTTCCTCGCTTTCGCGCTCAAGGCTGCCCGAAGCGCGGGGCGGCGGCGATCCCGTGGACACCGGCGCGGAGCGCGCGCACGAGCCTGATCCCCGCTGCGTCGATTGGACGGAGCGATCGCCAGTGGTTCAATCGCCGCGTCGAGCCGAACCGTGATGTCGATCGCAGCTGCCTCCACCGCATCCCGTTTCCGCCGTGGGCTGCCGCTCGCGACGGTGGCGCGCGTGCTCGGCTACGCGCTCCTGCTGGGCGCCGCGGGCGCATGGCTGCCACCGATTCCGTGCGCGGCCGTGGCCGGCGGGATGCTGGCGCTCGAAGCCGTGAGCTTCGGAGCGCGACGCACATCGTCTGCAACGCTCGTCCTCGTGGCGGTCGCGGCTGCGCTGGGTGCGCCGTTGCTCGCCACCGCCAGTGTGCGCTCGCTGGCGCTCGCCGTCGGGGGCCTGGCGTGGGCTGCGCTCGCGTGGGAGCGCCCAGCGGTGGCGCTCGGCGGGCTCGTCGTTCTGGCGCCGTTCCACACGCTGGTGCTGAGCTTGCTCGAAGGCCGGTGGTGGATCGACAGCGCAGCGCTCGGTCAGTGGAAGGAGCTGGGGATCGCGACGCTCGCCGCGCGAATGATGGTGATCGGCGTGCGCGGCGCGCACAGCGCGGGCCGTTGGCGTTACCTGCGGCGGTGGGCAGCACCGCTGCGCTGGAGCGTTGCGATGCTCGTGTGGATCGCCGCGATGAGCGTGCGCGCCGTCGTCACCCAGTCGGTGGAGCTGGGGCTCGCGCTCCGCGGTCTGGCGGCGGATCTGGGGCCGCTCGCGCTGCTCGCCATCGGGTGGGCGTCCTGCCGCGCTGGGCTCGTCGACGCGCGCGCGCTGCGCCGGCTGACGATCGCGTTGGCGATCGCGCTGGCGGTGTTCGGCTTCGTGCAATTGCTGGTGATCGGGCCCGATTGGTACGCGGCAGCGGGGTACACCGGCCCGCGTGATTTCAAGGTGCCGGGCTACGAGCATCATCGGCTGACCTCGGTCTTCCTCGATCCGCTGCCTGCAGGGCTCTTCCTCGCGCTCGCGAGCCTGCTGGCGCTCGACGAGGCCTTCCTCGCCCGCGATCGGCGGGCGCGCGCTCGGTCGCTGGTGGCGGCGGTGGGCCTGGCGCTCGCGGTGCTGGCCACGTTCACGCGCAGCGCGTGGCTCGGTCTCGCTTTCGGCGCGGTCCTGGTGGCTCGGGCCCATTGGCGGAATCCCGGTGCGCGGCGTTGGATCGGCATCGCGGCGCTGGCGATGGTGGTCGCCACGCTGCCGCTCGCGCCGCGGCTCGCTTCGTGGACGCGGGACACGCTCGCAGGTGCAGCGACGGATACTTCGACTCCGCGCCACTTCGAGGCCTGGCTGCGTGGTGCGCAGACACTCTCCGATCATCCCTTCGGGCTTGGTCCAGGGCGCGCCGGCGAGGTTTCGGTGCGCATGCTGGGAGCGAACGGAATCGTGACCGAGAGCTCCTACCTTCAGTTCGGCGTGGAGTTCGGGGTGGTGGGGCTGGTGCTGTTGGCGGGATGGGTGATGAGCGTCGGGCGGGCGTTGCTCGCTCGGTCGTCGCTGGGCGAGGCCGGCGCTGCCGGTGTCGCGGCGGGCTGGGTGGCGCTGGCGCTGGCGGCGTTCTTCCTGCACGCGCTCACCGAACGGCCCGTGGCGTATCCGGCGATGATCCTCGCCGGGATGACGCTCGCTCGAAAGCCACCCCGCGCGGACGCGCCCGCGCCCGTCGCGACGAACGCGGGGCGTGCAGCATGAGTGGCCTTCGGATCGCACTCGACGCGACGCCCATCGCCCGCCACGCCACGGGAATCGCGAGCTACGTGCGCGGGCTCTTGTCGGCGCGCGAGGCGTTGGGAGCGCGATCGCTGGTGGCTTGGGTGAACCAGCCATCGCTGCGCTCGCCGCGCCTGGAGGGCGTGGAGCGGGCGGGCTTGCGCTGCGTTCACACCCGCATTCCGCGCCGCTTGCTCAATCGCTCGTGGCTCGATCGCGGCGTGGGCGGGATCGAGGATCTGGTGGGGCCCGTCGACGTGTTTCACGCCACCGATCTGCTCGCGCCGCGTGCGCGCGAGGCGGCGGTGGTGCTCACCGTCCACGACCTCGCGTGGCGCGAGGAGCCCGGCTGGGTTCGCGCGGCGCTGCGTGACTTCCTCGAACGCTGGTTCGCGGCGTCACTCGGCTGCGCGAGCGCGATCGTGACGCCGAGTGCCTTCACCCGCGACGCGTTGACGCGCGCGTTTCCCGAGGTCCGCGACAAGGTCCACGTCGTCCCGCACGGCATCGACGCGGTGTTTCAGCAGTCGCCTGGACGCGACGACGCAGCAATTCGCGAGCGCCACGGCTTGCCGCCGCGCTACCTGCTTTTCGTGGGCGCGATCGAGGCGCGCAAGGGAATCACCGAGCTGCTCGCGGCGCACGCGGCCCTCGAACGCTCGTGCGCCGCCGCGCTGCCGCTGGTGTTGGTGGGGCCGGACGTCGCCATGGACACCGCTTTGCGGAAAGAGATCCGCGCGCGCGCAGGCCGAGTGATCCACGTGGGAGGCGTCGTGCGCGCCGAGCTACCGGCCCTCTATCGTGGCGCCGGCGCGCTCGTGTTCTTGTCGCGCTACGAGGGCTTCGGAATTCCCGTGTTCGAGGCGGCGGCGTGCGGCGTGCCGGTGATTTGCACCTCGATCCCGCCACTTCTCGAGCGGGCGCGCCCGTTCGCGCAGCTCGTGTCGCTGGGTGCGTCGCCGCTCGCTGTGGCCCGCGCCATCGAGGACACGTTGCGCGGCGGCGCGGAGGTCACGTCGCGGGTGGCGCGTGGCCTCGACTGCACGCGGACGATGACCTGGGTGTCGGCCGCCGCGGCGACCGCAGCGGTGTATCGTGCGGCGTTCGAGCGTACCCAGACCCGTTGAGCGTCCCGCGCGTCCGCCTTTCCCCATGCGTCTCCTGCTCTTGAGCGGCACCTTCCCAGATCAGGTCTGCGGCGTCGGCGACTACACGGCGCGGCTCGCCCGCGAGCTGGTACGGCTTCGCGACTTCGAGCGCGTCGACGTGCTCACTTCGACGGGCCCGGGGCCGAAGACGCCGTTCAAAGGTGTCGAAGTGCATCGGCTCATGGAGGGCTGGCGCTTGGACGAGATCGAGCGGTTGCGCGACGCGATCCTCCGGCTCGCACCGGACGTCGTCCACGTCATGTATCCCTCGCGACTGGGAGTGCAGGATCGAGGCGGTCTGGCCAACACGATTCCCTGGGTGGTCCGTAGCGCTCGCCCGAAGGGTGGGCGACGCGCTGCCGTGGTGACCACGCTCCACGAGTTCTCGGAGCGCAGCCCGAGGTTTCGCGCACGGGCTTGGCTCAACCTGATCGGGAGCGACGGCGTGGCTTTCACCAGCGAGCGCGATCGGGATGCGGCGCTCGCCTGGCCTGGGCTCGCGCGCACACGTCACGCAGTGATCCCGATTGCGGCCAACATCCTGCCGTCGACGAGAACCGTGGACGTCGCGGGTGTGCGGCGCCGCCGCGGCCTGTCACCGGAGTCGTTCCTGGTGGTGCACTTCGGACTGCTCGCCGAGGATCGCGGGCTCGACGTGCTGGCGCGCGCGAGCGGCTGGCTGGCGAACGACGGGGTGGAGTTGGTGGTGATCGGCGAGCCGCCGCCGAGCGTCCACGGCGTGCGGCGTCGCGGCGATCTCGCGGCGCTCGCGGCCGCGGAGGCGGAGGGGACGCTGCGCCGCATGGGCCATCTCGCGGCGCCCGATCTGAGTGCCTTGCTCGCCTCGGCCGACGCCGCGGTCTTTCCGTTCGCCGGCGGTGCGTCCCCACGTCGCGGCTCGTTGCTGGCGGCGATGGCCCACGGATTGCCGCTCGTGACCACGCTCGGCGAGCACCTGCCCGCGGGTTGGTCCGAGCAGGAATGCCCCGCGATCCTGGTGAGCCCTGGCGATGCGGCTGCGCTCGCCGCAGCCGTCATGCGGTTGCGCGACGATCGGGCGTTGCGCCGGCGTTTGGGACGTGCGGCGCTCGCGCTCGCAGCCACACCCTCCTGGGAGGAGATCGCGACCCGCACCGCCGAGCTCTACGTCGAAGTCGCGACCGGCGAGAGCGCGCGCTGACGAGGATTCGCATGCGCATCGGTCTCGACGCACGCTACGTGTACCCGAGCCACGTCCACGGCATCGGCCGCTACAGCGCGGAGCTGGTGCGGCAGCTCGTGCCGATGGCGAGCGCTCGCGGCCACGAGCTGGTGGTGTTTCGACGCGCCGATCTGCCGGAGCCGCTGATCTCGGACTCGGGGACTGGGGTGCGCGAGGTCGGCGTACCGTTTCTGCCGGTATCGCTGGCGACGGTCGTGCGTTTCGGGCGTTGGGTGCGCGCCGAGCGGCTCGACGTCTTCCACGCATTCTTTCCCGTGGTCGCGCTCGCTTCCGCCCCGTGCACCGTGGTCACGGCGCACGATCTCCAGGCGCTGCGCGTGCGCGGCTTCCACGGCGGGCGTGGCCCGGCGGTGGCGCTGGCGTCGCGACTCTTCTATGCGCTCGCCTATCGGCGGGCGTTCGGTGTGGCGGATCGCATCCTCGCCGGATCGACCTGGACGCGCGACGACGTGATGGCGACGTACCGCGTTCCACGCGAACGATTTCGCGTGGTGTACGAAGGGTTGGGCGCGGAGTTCTTCGAGGTGGCCGATTCGGCGTGCGACGCCCGCTCGCTCGAGAGACTGGCAATCGAACCGAGCCGTCCGTACCTGCTGCACGTCGGCAACACCCGCCCCCAGAAGAACGTCGAGGGTTTGCTCGACGTGTTCCAGGAGCTGCTGCACGCAGCGCATCCGAGCGGCCCGCCGCTGCTCGTGGTGGCAGGCGTTCGCGACCGATTCTTCCCCCGTGTGCACGAGCACGCCGTGCGCCTCGGGGTCGCCGAGCACGTTCGGTTTCTCGAGAACGTGAGCGATGCGGCGTTGCGCGCGCTCTCTCGGAACGCGAGCCTCTACGTGACGATGGCGCTTCCCGTGGGCTTCGGGTTCACACCGCTCGAGGCGATGGCGTGTGGCTGTCCCGCCGCCGCTGCGGCGGCAGGCGCCTTGCCGGAGGTGCTCGGCGACGCCTACCTGGCGCTCCCGGTCGAGTCGCCGACCCAGGCAGCGTGTGCCATTCTCGGCCTGCTCGCCGATCCCGCCGACCGCAACTCGCTCATGAGCACCCTCCGCCTCACCGAGGTCGAGGACCTCATCGCGCGCGGCGTCATCGGCGGCGGCATGCTGCCGAAGATCAGCGGAGCCCTCAAGGCGCTCAAGGC
>CAYVDO010000055.1:0-28462 GCA_964450125.1 uncultured bacterium | reverse complement strand
CGGTCTCGATGCCGCAGAAGCAACGCTCATCGAGCGCTGGGCGGACGAGGGCGCGCTGCCGGGCTTTGCGCGACTGATCCGCGAGGGCGCGTCCGCGCGCCTCGCGAACTGCCTCGAGACGCTTCCCGGGGCGATCTGGCCTGAGATCAACACGGGGCGATCGGCAGGCACGGCGCCGCTCTACTACCACCCGGCACAACTCCGCACGGGCGAGGCGGCGGTGCGACCGATCGAGCCGCACGAGATCGAAGCCGAGGATTTCTACTGGACCATCGCGAGCCGGGCAGGCGCGCACGTCGCGGTGGTGGATCCGGTGCAATGCGTGGCGGCGCCGGGGCTCGACGGCGCGCAGTTGCTCGAGTGGGGTCTCCACGACCGCACCTTCGGCGTCTCGTCGGATCCGGCCTCCCTGTTGGATGAGCTGCGCGCCGAGGGAGGTGAGCATCCGGTGCCCTGGTGCGACCGCCACGGTGAGTCGTTCGCCGGCTATCGCCGCCTGCTCGGCGCGCTGATCGACGGGGTGGAACGAAAGGCTCGATTCTGCGTCCGACTGTTGCGTCGCGAGCGCTGGGACCTCTTCGTGGCCACCTTCGGCGAGAGCCATTGCGTGGGGCACCAGTTCTGGCACTTTCTGGATCCGTACCGCCCTGGACGAGACGATCCGGATCCGCCGCGCGACCTGCGCGATGCGATCGCCACGGTCTACGGTGCCATCGATCGGGCGCTCGTCCGCTTGATCGACGCAGCCGGTTCGGATGCGGCGGTGATCGTCGTGGCGAGCCACGGGATGGGCCGCTACACCGCGGGCCCGCAGCTTCTTCCGGAGATGCTCGCGCGGCTGGGCATGGGGTCGGCGTGGCCGGGATTCTCGCGACCGGGATCGCTCGTCCGCGGGCTGCAACGCAACGTCAGCCACGCGCCGCGCGGGTTCCAGCCAGGCTTGCGGCGAGTGGCCAGCGGGGTCCTCGCGCGTCCCGTGCAAGAAGCGGTGGGCTGTCTGCTCGACCCGCTCACGTCTCGGCGCACCCGCGCAGTCGCTCTCAAGAACAATCGCTGTGGCGCCATCCGCCTCAATCTCTCGGGACGCGAACCGCACGGCGAGGTCCGGGCCGGCACCGAGGCGCAGGCGATCCTCGCCGAGCTGCGCGCGGAGCTCGGTGCGCTCGTGGAGCCGCGAAGCGGCGAGCCGATCGTCGTCCGCACGGTCTCGGCGGAGGAGGCGTTCCGGACGCACTGCCACCCCGACGTGCCCGATCTGATGGTCGTGTTCCGCACCGATCTCGGTGTGCTCGAGACCGCACGCTCGCCGCGGCTCGGCACGATTCGCGTCCCGAACTACCACCCCAACATCCCGCGCTCGGGGGACCACACCGTCGAGTCCCGTGCCTGGCTCTTGGGGTGCGGTGCGTCCCAGCGCGTGGTCACCGGTGCCAGCGTCCTCGATGTGGCGCCAACGGCGCTCGCGTTGCTCGGCATCGAGCCTCCCGGGTGGATGCGCAGGCGCTCGCTGGCGTGAGTGCCGACGCGCCGCTCGTGAGCGCAGTCGTCGTCACGCGGGACCGCCGCGAGGATGCACTCACCTGCCTCACCTCGATTGCCGCTCAGCGCTACCCGGCACTCGAGATGATCGTGGTAGTCAACGGCTCCGCGGATACCACCGCAGCCGCGATCCGTGATCGCTTTCCGACGGCACGCGTGGTCGAGCTCGATCGCAACTACGGAGTGGCGGGCGGGCGGAATCGCGGGATGGAGCTTGCTCGCGGCGAGATCGCGCTGCTGGTGGACGACGACGCGCGGCTGGTCGGCGAGGATGCAGCGGGACGTGTCGTCGACCGCTTCGTGGCCGACCCGACGCTCGCATGCGTGGCCCTGGACGTGCGCAACGCGGAATCTGGGTGGACGGAGCGCAGTGCGATCCCGCGTGCCGACAAGCGCTTGGTCGCCGAGGTGTTCGAGTGCGCCTACTTTTGCGGGGCGGGTTTCGCGCTGCGCGTGCAGTCGTTTCGGGAGGCGGGCGGCTTCTGGGAGCCGCTTTTCTACGCCGGCGAGGAGCTCGATCTTTCGTACCGGCTGCTCGACCGCGGGGAGCGCATCGTTTGGGCCAAGGATGTCGCAGTCGCGCACGCGCCGGCCACGGAAGGGCGCACGCGCGGCCAGTGGTTCTACTACTCGGCGCGCAACCGAGCGTGGGTCGCCGCGCGCAATCTGCCGTGGCCATCTTCGGTGACGACGGCGCTGCTTTGGTGGGGCTGGACGCTCGCGACCGCGCTGCAACACGGCGAGGCTCGCGCCGCCGTGCGCGGAGTCCGAGACTCGATCCGCGGCTTGCCGGCCGCGGTTCGCACGCGCAGCGTGATCCGCCGCGCGACGATCGAACGAGTTCGATTGCTCGCCGGGCGGGTTTGGTACTGAACCGGAGATGGGATGCTCGTCGCGCCATCGCGCGCGTGCCTCAGCCGTGGCGGTCTCGTGCGTGCGTCGCGGTTCCGGCGGGGGTGGCTGGGGCTTGCATTCGCAGAGCGCCTTGGTGACCCGGCAACGAGCGTCGTCGCCTCGTCATGCGCCACTGCGACGGACTGGAGCGGTGTTGCTTGCGCTGGTTCTCTCGCGCGGACGGCGCCCCGTCTCCGTACGGGCGCAACGTTCGTGTCCCGACGTTCGGTTCGCGCGCTCCGATCGCTGCTCCGGCTCACCGGATCCGCGGGCGGGTAGGTCGAGCCACGCAGGTGCGGGATGAGCGCAGATTCGGGATCGTCGTAGGTGTCCGGTCGCGGCATGTCCGCAGTTCCTCGAGAGCACGCCCGGCACGTTTACGTCCAACTTGGTCGATTCAGCGGATCTCGCTGACGTCGGAACCATCTCCGGGACGCAGGTTCCCCGGCACGACACGATCGAACTCCACCTCGACGTGGGTGATCGCAACGATGCGCTCGCTCTGTTGCCGGTGAAGTCGCACGACCCTTACGAATGCAGGGGCGGATGCGGCTCGTACTTGGCTGGAGACGCGTACGCTCGCCCGCGCTCGTTCCGTCGTCCGGTGGGGCCCCGAGAAGACCAGTCTTCGTCGGGGCCGAAGATCAGCACCGAGGCACTGGAAGATTCGGCAGGTGTCGAGCCGAGTCGTTCAACAGCGGGCTAACAGGCTGCTGAAAAACTCGCAAAGGCGATTTTTCGCGCCTGCCGATGCTTCCTCGGGGGTCTGTTCCAGACCCCGCCCCGCAAGAAGCGCGGTTTTTGCGGGGCCCCACCCCCAAGTCGACTCGCTGTGCTCGTCGACGCGCCTCTGGCGCGTACCTTTTTCAGCAGCCTGCTACGGCAAGTCGAACCCGTAGACGGCGCCGTGCTCGGTGGGCGTTCCTTTGGTGACGCTGGCCACGGCAAACGCCGAGGTGCCGTCGAGCTCGAGGACTTCGGCAAAGCTACCGAACGAGGTCGCATCGTTGCCGTAAAGCTTCGCCTCGAATGACCAGCCACCACCGTCCCGGCCGTAAAGGTAGGCGACGGGCGGCCCGACGCGGCTGGGCGCTCCTACCAGCACGCGATCGGGAAGCGCCGCCGTTTCGAGACCGAACTGGCTGCCGTCCGTGATGTCGCTGGGCACGAGGATCTGGCTCTGGACGAATGTCCCAGCGACCCGCTCGAAGATGTAGGCCTTGCCCATCTCACCGTGACCGTTCACGGGGTTCGCGGCGCCCCAGGCACCGACCACGAGTGTGTCACCTGCCAGGTCGAGCGAACTGCCGAACCGATTGGAGCTAGCAGCATCGGACGCGCGCAGCTTCTGAGTCTCCTGCCAGACTCCGCCGATCTGTTCGAAGACGTAGATCGAACCCGAGTTGCTCGGACTGTCGTCGAAGGGTGCTCCCACGACGATGGTGGATCCGGATACCGCTGCTGCGTGTCCGAAGCTGTCCCCTGCGACGCCGTCACTCGCGTGCAACACGGCCGTCTGCCCCCAGCCGGCGGGAAGATGTTCCCACACGTACACCGCGCCTGCTTGATTGGCCAAGTCATCGTTGTCGGAGTCGCCCACGATGAATACCGAGCCGGACGGGTCGACATCAACCGTCTCGCCGTACGCGTCGTTCGAATCACCACCTGGAACCGACAGGCGCCCCGTGAGGCTGAAGCTGCCGCCAGATCGCGTGAAGAGGTAGGCCGCGCCGCCACCGGTGGCTCCGGGAGCGCCGACCACGAGCGTGTCGCCGCCGACGCCCGCTGCTAGGCCGAACTGGGCTGCGTTCGTGGGGTCATTGGCGAAGAGCTTCTGCGACTCCGTCCAGCTGCCGCCACTCTGCGTGAACACGTAGGCCGCACCGTTCTCGTTGGCGAACGTAGAGTCGGCCAGTGCGCCCACCACCATGGTCGTTCCGTCGACGTCGAGACCGGACGTGGGGTCGCCGCCGTCGGTGGTCTCGACGACGTAACTTTCGTGCTGGCCAAACACCGCGGGACCACAGGTCACCTCGTTCGAGGTCTCGGTAGCGTTCGAGACCTGGAAGCGGAGCGCATAGGCGAAGATGTTGCCCTCCCAGTCGCTCACGTCGTAATCGACGGTGCCGCTGCCGACGCCGTTGACGACCGTGGTGATCGTGGCCGCACCATCGGTGAACGTGTCGTCGATCGGCCCGCTGGCTACTCGCCCGCTCTCCGGTGCGTCGCGCTCGCCGAAGAGTGCCGTGCCCGGGACGAGATCGCCGTCAGCCGCCTTGAACGGAACACTCGCGACCAAATCGAATGTGACGGTCGTGTCATCCGAGGCCGTGCCCGTGGCGCTGCACGTGGGCGGCCCCAGGGCGATGGGACAGCTCCCCGCGCCCTGCCAGCATTTGTAGACGTCGTAACTGACGCGCTCGCGCGCCGTGAGCGAAGCGCTGCCGGGAACGCCGTTGATCGTGTAGTCGATGTCCATCGTGTCCGGTGAGTGGAACTCGCCGGAGAGGGTGGCCACGTGCGACGCATTGGTCACGTCGACGGCCGTGGCGGTGAACGTGTCGTTCGCGCCCCAGCTCCCGGTGCTGATCACGAAGTGGGTCGACGGCAGCGCCGCACCCGGCGCGAAGAACAGAAAATCACCTGTGAGCGCACCGTCGGTCGCAAGCCTGAGCCCGATGTCCTCGGTGCCGGTCTGGACGAGGTAGTTTCCGTCGTGGACCGTGGGGCAGGTGGGGCAGTTGGTGATGAAGTAGGGAGCATCCACCTCAGGGAAGATCATCTGAATCTTCTCGGCGCGCTTGTCGCCGTCTGCGTCGAAGGCCTGGAATCGGGCTTCGACGGCGCCGAGCGAGTCGTAGATCTCGAGGATGTTCGTGTCGAACCCGGTCGCTTGATACACCTGCGGCGGCGAGCAGACCGCCAGCGGGCAGGATTGGAAGCTCATGTTGTAGTGGCCCACCTGGAAGAGGATCCCGCTGATCGTGAGCCGATCGTTCGATCCACTTGGCCCCGAGATTCGGATGTACTGGTTCATCACGTTGATGGTCGGTTGTTCGCAGTGGTTGCCCATCGCAAACAGGGCGGAGACGATCAGCAGTGACAGACGAGAAACCGTGCTACGACGCGCATCACGCTTCATGTCGTGCTCCGCTCGACACTCCGAAGAGACGGCGGATCACCGCCTCCGAGAGCGAGCCTAGGATGTTGGGTGGGCACATGCTCGAGAACGAAGGCGAGGGAATCCATCGCCGCACGCGACCCATGCAAGACGAGGTCCGCCGGCGAAATCACCGACTTTTGCAACGCCGACGACAGCCGCGCGCGGTCGTTCCGCGATGGTGAACCCGGAAGTGCGCAGCGCTGGTTTACAGCGGGCAACGAAAGTATCTCTCGCAGGGCTCCACGTTGGTCCTCCGATGTCGCCTTTGGGGCTCACCGGCGATGCAATCGTGGAGCGGCTACGACGGCTGTCGTCGCTCTTCACGCGATTGCGGGTATCCCCGCGACCGCACGAAGCCGGAATGGACGGTGAACTGCACGAGAAAGCATTGTGGGCCGCGCCCTCAGATAGGCGCAAGCGAGGAGTCCTGATGGGCCGGCGTCGCCGAGCTCTCCGGCTCGCTGGCAGCGCTCGTTTCCGATGATGTGCAGGCATCGCTGGATCGGCGGAAGCTCCCGGTGCGAAGCCCCGCGAAGCCATTGCCGGGCCCCAGCGCGCACGGGACGGTAGTCGAGGCCGCGAAAGCTCCTGTCATCCGCTTGAAGCCACGCATGCCGAGAGGCGCGTGGCGACGGAAGGGCGTCAGCGTCGCCACCGAGCGGGAGTCCATGGGGCCCGAAGGTGCCGAAGCCGAGGCAATCGTGGATGCAAACGAAAGCTCGGCGTCGGCTCCAGCGCGTGAGCCCGTCTACCTCCTGCGCAAGGCCGGAACCGCCGCGCCGGCGCTCGAGGCTGCCGATCGACGCGACGGTCGAGACGCGCTGGATCGGCTCCGCGATTTCTTCGGTGACGCAAAAGGTCGGCGTCCAGAGCCTGCGTGACGGCACCGCTCGTCCTGCCACCGTGGACGTTTGAAGCGAATCGTTCCGTGGCATCGCTCGCGTGACGGAACGAATCTGATCTCTTCGACCGCAGTCCGCCGGACGAGCCGCGTTCGATGAAAGTCTGGCATCCCGGACGCTACACGTTCGCGTGCCACCGTACGCGGCTGGCTCGCGGAACGCACGGCACTCGTTGCTGCCGATGCCGCCCGTGGGCGTCCGCGACGCTGGATCGCGGCGAAATGGCCGTATCCGAGGGCGGTGTAGGCTCGTGTTCGAAGCTACGGTTGAGCTTCGAGCGACGGATACACTTCATGCCGCGGGTGCTGCCAGTTGCCGGACACTTGAAAAATGGGACCGATCGAATCGCGCCAGATGGCAAAGGCGCTTGCCGAGATTCTCGACCGACGGTTTCGAGTGCCCGGTACCGACATCCGTTTCGGTCTCGATCCCATTCTCGGCTTGGTGCCGGGGGTGGGCGACGCTCTCGGAAGCGTCGTTGGATCATTCGTCGTGCTGGTCGCCGCCCAGAATGGTGTCCCGCGGATCACTCTGGCGCGTATGGTGATGAACCTCGCGATCAACGGGATCCTCGGCGCCGTTCCTGGCGTCGGCGACCTGTTTTCGTTCTGGTTCAAGAGCAACGTCCGCAACATCGCCCTGCTGGAGCGACATTCGCCCTACGGGACCGCTTTGACTGCGCCGGATTGGACCTTCGTGGTTGGGCTACTCGTGGGTCTGTTGGTGCTGGTGCTCGGGGGGATCGTGGGGGCCCTCTGGCTCTTCAAGGTGCTCTGGTACTCGCTGCCCGCGCCTGCATAGTGCGTTGCTGACTCGAACGCGGCATGCGACTGACCCCATTTCGCCATCGCCCCACGGCCGACGAGGCGCTCGCGGGTCTCGATCTCTCCGGGCGGTCGATTCTGGTGACGGGCGGCGATTCGGGGATCGGGTTCGAGACCGCGCGCGCCCTTGCGGCCCACGGGGCACGCGTGTGGCTGGGCTGCCTCCGCAAGGAGACCGGCGACGCCGCTGCGGCGCGAATCACGAACGCGCATCCTGGTGCGGACGTTCGCACCATTGCGTTCGATCTCGGCAGCCTTCACCAGACGGCCGCCGCCATTCAGGCGTTTCCGCTCGAACCGCTTCATGCAGTGATCTGCAACGCCGGAGTCTACGGTGGCGCCTATGCGACGACCGAGGACGGATTCGAGCGGACGCTCGGGATTTGTTACGTCGGCCACGTTGCGCTGGTACTCGGATTGATGGATCGCCTGGTGATGGGCGCACCATCCAGGGTGGTGATGGTGTCTTCGGAGAACCATCGCTGGCCCGCGAACCTCGACTTCGACGCGCTTCCGACGCCGCGTGAGCGCTACTCCGAAATGCGTTCGTACGGGCAGGCGAAGCTCTGCTGCATCCTCTTCGCGATGGCGCTCGATACGCGGCACTCGATTCACGGCGTTCGCGGCTACGCGCTCCATCCTGGCAACCTGGTTGCGACCGGTATCGACAAGGACTCGTCGATGCTTCGTCTGGTGCTACGTCTCGCGCGGCCGTTCTCGCCGACGCCGAGCCAAGCCGTGGCGACTTCGGTGTGGGTCGCTACCGCTCCCGAGCTCGCCCATCGTGGGGGTCGCTACTTCGTCGACATGCGCGAGACGCAAGCGTCCGGCGCGTCGCTCGATCGACGGACCCAGGATCGCCTGTGGGAGATCACGTCAGGCTGGATCGCCAACCGCCATCCGTGAGCGCCGAACCTGGTGCTCCTGTTCGCAAGATCTCGTACCAGCCGAGTGCGGCCTGACGGGGGCGAGCGCGCGATCGGCAATCGCGACCTCGCGCGTTAGCAGGCTGCTGAAAAAGGCACGCGCCAGCGGCGCGCCGACGAGCGTAGCGAGTCGACTCGGGGGTGGGGCCCCGCAAAAACCGCGCTCGGAATTATATACTTGACAGACCAAGGCGGTTCCCGTAGGATGGTCGTCATCGAAGGGAGCCGCCATGAAGCTGGTCGAGATTGCAGCCCTGAGTGAGACCGAGTGCCGCGAGCATTTCGAGCGCGTGCGTTGGCCCGGCGCCTTCGTCTGTCCGCACTGCGGCGACCCCAACGCCTACAAGCTCGGCGGCGCGGCCGGTGCCAAGGGCTACCTCAAGTGTGACGCCAAGGAGTGCCGCAAGAAGTTCACGGTCAAGGTTGGGACCGTGATGGAGGACTCGCCGATCCCCTTCAAAAAGTGGCTGCTCGCGTTCTGCCTCATGGCCGGCAGCAAGAAGGGATTCTCGGCGCACCAGCTCCATCGGTCGCTCGGCATCACGTACAAGAGCGCCTGGTTCATGTTCCATCGCATCCGCTTCGCGATGGTTGAGAGCCCCGACGCGCCATTGCTCGGCGGCCCTGGCGGCGTGGTCGAGGTTGATGAGACCTACGTCGGCGGCAAGCGGCCCCGGTCGAAGGGTGGCCGCCCCAGCGTCAACGATCAGTGGAAGACTCCCGTTGTTGCCCTGGTCGAGCGCAACGGCCGCGCCCGCGTCATGCCGAAGGCTCGTGTCACGGCGGCAAATCTCAAGGGCGCGATCCGCGAGAACGTGGACACTGCTACGCGGATCATGACGGACGAGTTCCCGAGCTACCGCGGGCTGGCGATGGAATTCGCTTCGCATGAGACGGTATGCCACAACAAGGGCGAGTACGCCCGCGGCGACGTCTACAGCAACAGCGTCGAGAGCTACTTCGCGTTGCTCAAGCGCGGTGTTCACGGGACGTTCCACCACGTCAGCAAGGGTCATCTTCACCGTTACTGCAACGAGTTTGCGTGGCGCTGGTCGTTCCGCAAGCTCAACGACTTCGACCGGATGAACGTCACGATCTCCAGCATCGAAGGGAAGCGACTCATGTACCGGGACTCATTCGGCACGGGAGGCTTAATCGCCTGAGGATGCAGGAGGAGCGAAATGAGATCAGAAAAGAAACCGCTGGTTCTCGCGGCAGCAGAAATGGAGATGGATCTCCCGGACGCCGTCCTAAGAAAATTCCTGAGTAAGAAGCCTGCCACGGCGCCTCACTCGAAAAACGTGGCGCCGGGTCGACCGAAGAAGAAGAGATTGCGGTCGGACGCCGTTAGGGCTGGCTCGAACGCAAAGCGGATTCGGTCAAGGCAATCCGAATAGCCGAGAAGCGTTGGTCGATTATCCCAGGTGCGGGGATCATCGGGAACGACCACGGTTATTTCTACGGCCGGCAGGGGAACGTCATCGTCAATAAAGACGAGTGGGACTCGAAACTTCTCCCCCGAGATAATCCCGCAAGCAGTGTGAACATTCTCCGCTCTGACATTCAGAGACTTCAGCGTTGGCCATAGGAGTTGATGTGCCTGAGCGCTCAGGATTGAGATAGGCGAGCACGTGTCCAGAAAGACAAGCTCCCTATGGACAAGGCCGAGCGAGCAGAGAATCGTTGTCTTTCCGCCATTCACAAAGAAATCACAACAAAAATCGGCCCATGAGACGCCTCCCTTGGAGAGCTTCATTGAGGCTCCATGAACGCGAAGAAGATATCTCGCATGGATCGCCCAGATTCCTTGATCCTCGCGTAGAGGGTCGTTTGGCTTTCGTCGCTATCCACTAGAGCCCCGTGCTCGATGGCGACCCATTTCCCGGCGTACTTCTTCCCGTGCTTATTGAGCCACTCAATCGTGGACCGAGCGCCAACATTCCGACCCGGGAGCCGAATGTGCTTGCTGTTTCCGGAGTCAACCATGAAAGCGCCCCGATCCGCTTCCTCGCCGATCTCCTTGAAGCACATTTCGTCCGTGTACGCAGGATTTACCTGGCGATACTCCGGCGGATACTCGTCCATGGCCGCTCGCCATGCCCGATCCCGTAGCTTGAGCAACTCTGAAAGGTACGCGCTCTCCTCCTCCTCGCTCTTGACTACCGCTGCGGGGACGGACCCCGTCATCGAGGCGAGTGCAATCAGTCCACGCTCGCCTTCCAGTGCCCTGTAGGCGGCCATGCTTAGGACGGCAAAGAACCGGCGGAGAGCGCGGATGTCGCCGCCCTGCCGAAGGGCTTCGCGTATCCTCTCCGCAGTCTCTGCCCACCGCTTCCCAAAGATCATTGGGTCGAATTCCTCGCGGGCCATTGGTCGGGGCACGGGATGGAGATGTAGCGGCGGCGGGCGAACGGACGCCTCCCGACGAAGATCGAAGATCGACAGGGTTGCCGGAGCCATGCCCTACAGGCTGCCGCCGAAAGGATGGTCTGTCAAGTATATAAGTCCGACCGCGCTTTTTGCGGGGCGGGGGGGCTTGAGAAGCCCCCCGTGGAAGCATCGACAGGCTCGAAAAACTCGCACCGGCGAGTTTTTCAGCAGCCTGCTAGGTTGGTGACGACTGCCGCTTGCCTGCCCCAGTCGCGGCCGCGGGGAATCGGTCGGGTGTTCCATGGGACTGTCGCTGCGTCCGGCCGAGCTTCGACGCCCGAGCGACGTCACGGGCCCGGTCATCGTCACTCGGAACCCGGCAACGTCAGTCGAACACGTAGATCGCACCACGCCCGTTTTCCGCTCCGTATCCGTTCAGCGCGGCGCCGCTGCTGGTGAGCGCCACCGTGGCGGCGCACGGGAGGACCCGGGTCGTGTCGCCGTGCTTGAGCTTGGCGACCTGCAACCACGAGCCCGCCGATAGCTCGAAGAGATAGCCGGCGCTCGTGTCCACTTGGAGTGCGTCCCCCGTGAAGCGTGGGTTGGCGCCGACGATGAGGCGCGATCCTTCGAGGTCCACGTCCTGACCGAAGTAGGTTTTGGGCCCGGGGTCCGCCGGTCCCAGCGTTGCCACAGGCGTCCAGCTCCCGCCACTTCGCTCATAGATGTGCACGGCACCCACGTGCTGACCACTGATCGTGAGTCGGGTGGCGCCGATCGCCACGCGGTCTCCGTCACCGCTCAGCGACCACCCGAATCCGTCCCCAGCGACGGGACTCGGAATCTTCTGGGTTTGCACGTAGCCGCTGCCGAGGTCGTCGTAGATGTAGACCGCCGTGTTACTTCCGCTCTGCCCGTGGCCACCGACGAGCAGTGTGTCGTTGGCGAAGGTGAGCGCGCTGCCGTAGCCGTCCGTGCTCATGCCATCGACGGGATACACGACCGAGTGGAGGGTCCAGATGGTGCCGGACCGGTGATACACGACCGCCACGCCTGAGGTACTCGGACCGGCCCCGTCCGAGCCTGCCCCGACGGCCAGCAAGTCGCCATTCAAAGCCGCCGCGGAACCGAAGAACTGGATTCCAGCCGGCGGGAGGATTTTCTGGGTCTGGGTCCAAACCCCGCTGCTCCTCGTGAACACATACGCCGCGCCGGTGTCCGTGCCCAGGTCATCGATGCCCGGCGCGCCGACCAGCAGCGTGTCGCCTTCGATGTCCAGCGCGCGGCCGAATGAAGCTTGGTTGTTCGCCGCACCCGGATCGGGCGCGGTGATGAACTGAGTCTGCGACCACACTCCGCTGCTCTCCTCCCAGAAGTACACGGCACCGGAGTCGAGGCCGCTCCCGAGATCACTCGCGACCATCGTGGTGCCATCGACGGCGAGCGCCCAGCCCAGGAGCTGGGTATTGCTGTTCGGATCGATCGGGGCGAGCAAGAGCCGCTGGCTTTCCACCGTGACCCCCCAAGGCGGCTGGCAACGCGATTGCGCGCTCGCCTTGCCGGTCGCATCGCGGACGCTGGCGAACGCCCAATACGCGTCGATGGCCCCGTTCCAGTCGTTGACGTTCACGGTGACGTCGCCGCTCGTCGAGCCGGTAGCGGAGGCATCGAGGTGCGCGCTGGCACCCGGCAGCGCGGAGCTCTCGCTGCTGAGAACCCCGCTCGCGTCCGCCTCGCCGAACGTGAGCTCGCCTGGGGTCAGGTTCCCGTCCGGATCCACGTACGGGATCGTCATCGAGACATCGTAGGTGACCGCGCTACCGCCCGCGGACCCGAGGGCGAAGGAACACGCGGACGGCGTGCCGAGCGCAGGTGCGCACTGCCCGGCGCCGTCCCAGCATTTGTAGCGAGCGAAGTCGGAGAGCTCGGTTCGCGAGGCGGCAACGGAGGGTGCTCCGTCGAAGCTCACGTTGGCGACGTCGCCGATGACGTCGCCGGTCGTGTCGACGATGGTGCCGCTCACCGGACGCGTGTCCGCGGGATTACCGGCATTCACCGCGGTGGCGTTGAACGACCACGAGAAGGTGGTCAGCTGCGCGTGGTTCCCGTTCGTGATGGTGAAGTGCTGCGAGGCATGCACGTTGCCCGGGGAGAAGAGCCAAACGTCACCCGAGAACTTCGAGGTGGTGTTGATCTTGAACCGGAATCCCAGATCTTGGCTCGCGCCCTGGTTCAGGTAGTAACCGTCGCGGCCGGTGCCGCAGTTGGGGCACGAGGTGATGACATACGGGAGACCGACCTCAGGAAAGGTCATCGCAATCTTCTCCGCCTTCTGGTCGCCGTCGTCGTCGTAGGCGTGGAAGATCGCGAGCACCTGGTTTTGATCGTCGTAGATCGTGAGGTCGTTCGCCGGCGTGCCGGTCGCGGCGTGGACCTCGGGGCTCCACCACCTCGGTGAGCCCGGGGTTCGCGAGCGCATACGTGTCCGCGCAATCGCGCTCCGGGTGCGGGCAGCCTTCCGATCCGGGATCGCCGTAGCCGTCGCGGTCCTGGTCCTCGCACCAGCATCCTCGCCTACCGCAAACGTTGCATGGAGCGCCCAGCGTGGAGAAAGGCGTACGACGCGTATTGCGAACGCGTGGAAGCCGCCTGACCGATTCAGCGCGACGCTGGAGGAAGGCCGCGTCAAAGCTCGAAGCGGCGCGTGGAGCCGTCGGGCGCGACGACCACCACGCCGGCGTCGAAGAAATCGGTGACGTAGAAACTGCCGTAGCCGTTGTCCGGGACCATCGCACCGAGCCGAACCAGCTCGACGAGCCTGCCAGCGGCGAGGTCGACTTTCAGTAGGCGTGCGGGAAGCGCGTCCTGAAGCGCGACGAGGCTCCCGCCGTGAGCAGTGTGCACCGCCGACGCGAGCACCCGGCCTGTGGCGACCGTTTCCGCGTGGCCCGTCTCACGTTGAATTCGGATGACGGTGCCGTCGAAGAAGGTTGGCGCATAGAGGTCGTCCCCGACACACACCATCGACTTGAGCCCAGGCACGTTCTGCGTGATGAGGGGTGCCGGCACGGTGCCCGCCCCATGACCGTAGCACCGGAGCACAGCACCGGCCGAATGCAAGATCTCGCGCGTCAGCGCTGGTGCTCCTCGTTGGGCGTCGACGTGTGGAGCGGTACGCGAGGTTTGCTGACCGAGTGAAAGGTTCTCGGCGATCAGCGAACAGGAGAGCGTGCGTCCGGGATCGTCGTCGTTTGCCTTTGCCTTGACAGGCGGTGGTGCGCGCTGGCTGTAATCGCCAGAGCGCCCGCCCAGCCTGGGTCGGCCCATCGCCGGTCCGTCACGTCCGGGAGGCCCCATGGAAGCGATCTTCAGACTCCGGCTGCGCCCATGGGTTGCTGTGGCCGCGGCGTCCGTCGCGCTTGTGTGCGCAGCGGTAGGTTGCCAGAGCACAGTCAACGTCGAGGAGATCGAGCTCGCGGCGAACCGCGACGGCGCTCTGCTCGCGAGCCGTCACGTGATCGACGACGGAATCACGCAGCGCAACGCCGTCGACGGAAAGCACGTGAAGAGCTCGAGTGCTTCGACGAGTCAGTGGGGCTACATCGGGCTCGAGGCGCCAGCACAGCTACATGGGGCCGGGGCGATTGCCGAGGACGAGACATCCGAGGACTCTTTCGCTGTCGCGGTCGACGGTCCGGGGGCCAGCACCGTCATTCACGGCGATCCGCACACCGACGACGGCGGCGGATGGGATGTGGCTCTCGATGGAATCACGGGTGGCAACCCGCTCTCGCCGCTCTCCTTCGGCACGTTCGGCGTGGGTCTCCCTGCCTCACCGCAGGGAGTGCGCAATCTTCAGCTCGACCGTCAGAGCGGCCAACTCGTCCACGATGGGCTGTGGGCTGAGCAGCGGGTGGTGACCGCCACCGTCGGCAGTTTTGGGGACACGCCCGGCCTCAATGGCGGCGACATGGTGCTCGCTTTGGGCAACACCGGTGACTGCAACGCGCTCGGCAATGCCGATCGCTGCGTCGTCGACGTGCTACTCGACTTCGTGGACCACCAGATTCTCTTCTCTGCAGCCGCGACGGGTCGGCCCGAGGCCGTGTGGAGCGACGGTGTGAGCTACGTCGCCCTCGTGCGCGACGCGACGGCCCAGGCTCACGTGGTGCGCCGCGACGTGACGTTCGTTCTGCCGTCTGAGGGTGGCTGCACGTCGGGTGGATTCGACAGGGATGGAAGCCTGCTCATGGTGCGCGTGCTGCCCCATGGGGTGCAGCTCTTCGAAGCCGGCGCGACGGCGTTCAAGCCCACCGCGTGGAGCGAGGCGAGGGTGATCGACGCCGACCTCGATCGTGACGGCTGGTTCGACACCGTGTGCGCGCTCGCCGCGTATCAGGGCGAGGTGTGGGTCGCGTGGGTCGAGCGCGACCCCGTCACCAGCCAGCACGGCAACGTGGAGCTTCGCAAGATCGTCGATCGCACCTCCACGGCGATCGCCACGACGGTGCAACCAGGCGGGTGAACGGCTCGCTCTCACGCGCTCCTCTCGCGTGACTGGGGCTGAGCGCCGGGGAGCGCTGACTTCGCTGCGCATGTCGTTCTTCCCGGTCGTTCTCCGCGGCACGTAGAACCGAACGGCGATTTCGATGCTGGCTCGTATGACGAGCTCGTGTGCCTCCTCGCCGGGGGCATTCGGTGGCGCGTCGTCGTGGAGGACGGGGTCGATGGCGACCACCGCTTGTCGCTGCTTGCCGGATTGACCCTCTCGTCACGGCATATGTACCGTGAGCCCAGGGGGTCAGGTCATGAAGATTTGGTCGCGAGTGGGGTCCTCGAGCTGCTTGCGAATCGCGTCGTTCTTGTTCGTTCTCGCGACCGCGTCGTTCCCCCATGCGACGCGTGGCGCGACCATTGCCGTGACCGATACCGGCGATGACTTCGATGCCGGCCCCAACGGCACCTGTACGCTGCGCGAGGCGATCGTCGCCGCGAACGGCGATATTCCTGTCGACACCTGCGCGCCCGGAAGTGCGTCGGACACGATCCTCCTGCCGGCAGGCACGTTTACGCTTTCGATCCCAGGTCGAGACGAGGACGCGAACGCGACCGGCGACCTGGACCTGACGAGCGATCTGCGCCTCGTGGGCGCCGGCGCCGGAGCCACGATCGTGGAAGGCGGTCCGAACGCCGAGAACGCCGTGGACCGTGTGTTCCACGTCCTCGGGCCAGCCACGGTGGACATCGAGGATCTCTCGGTTCGCCACGGCCACGCGCTCGCGAGCGTCACCAGCACCAGCGGGGGCGCGATCTCGGCCGAGCAGAGCTCGCTCACCCTCCGAAGCGTGGAAGTGCGCGATTCGCGCTGCGAGACGACGGGATGGTTCTACACCTGCCGCGGTGGCGGGATTCACGCCGATGCGGGGACGCTGACGCTGGCGGACGTGGTCGTCGCGGCGAACGATGCCGGTGGCCCAGGCGGTGGCGTGGACGCGTCTACCGCGCTCAACCAGTTCATACGCACGGTCGTGAGTGACAACGTCGGAAACGGCCAGGGCGGAGGCCTGCGCGTCTCCGGCACGACCTCGCTCGCGCAGAGCGCCGTGGTCAGAAACCACGCGCGAGGCGTCCTGTGCCCCGCACCGTGCTCCCCCTCGGGGAGCGGTGGCGGGATCTGGAACAGCGGTCCTTTGGTGATCTCGAACAGCACGGTCGCCCATAACGGGGCGTCGAACGGCATCCCTCAGTCGGGGCGCGGCGCCGGCATCTTCAACAACAATGGAACGCTCACCCTGGAACACTCGACCGTGGCCGGTAATGACCTCGTTTTCGTTGGTCCGAACGGGCTGGAGAATGCGCAAGGCACGACGGAGCTGCGGAACGTCGTCATCGGCGATGCGTGCCGGGGCGGCGGCTTCACGAGCCTCGGCTGGAATATCGAGCGCCTCGATACTTGCGCGCTGGGTCACCCGGAGGATCTGCCCGCAACGGACCCCCTCTTGAGCCCGACGGTCATCAGTGCATTTGGCACGGTCGTGGTACCCGTCGCGCTGGGGAGCCCTGCGGTCGACAGCGGTGACGTAGCGCGCTGCCCGGGACTCGACCAGACTGGTGCGGCGCGGCCCGTCGACGGCAACGGCGACCATGTGGCGGCTTGCGATCGGGGTGCGCTCGAGATGCCTTCTGGCCCCGACGGGGACGCGGATGGCTGGCCCGATCCGTTCGATCGTTGTCCCCTGAACGCCGATCCGGACCAGTCGGACCGCGACGGCGACGGGTTGGGGGATGCGTGCGATCCCTGCACCGACGAAGACCTGGACGGCTATGGCGCGCCGGCGTCGCCTGGTTGTGTGCACGCGGAACTCGATTGCGACGATCGCAATACCAACGTGAGCCCAGGCCAGACTGAGGTTCCGGGCAACGGCAGGGACGACGACTGCGACCCGACGACCCTCGATTGCCCCGATGCCGATGGCGACGGCTATACCCCGATCCACGATGCGACGTGTCCGAACGACGACGACTGCGACGACACGAGAGCCACGGTCTACCCTGGAGCCCCCGCGATCCCTTTCAACGGCATCGACGAGGATTGCAATCCGAAGACGCCCGGCTGCCAGATCGCGCGTGCGGGAGGGAACCCGAGCCCGGCGCGTAAGAGCGATGACTCGGCAGTCGCAGGCTTCGTACTGACGTCGTTCACGCTGATCGCGTACCGCCGCACGATTGCCAGGCCGCGCGGAGCCGATCGCGACCGACGACGCATGACCTGTTAGCAGGCGGGCGATGCCGCTTCGGGGGTCTGTTCCAGACCCCCGCCCGTCGCGGCCAAGCCGCGCCGGTTCCCACCCCCAAGGCGCTTCGCTGCGCTCGCGGCTCGCCTGGCGGCTCGCGGAGTGATCGCCGGCGCGCGTGGAGCCCGTGCGCCGCCGCGATACCGCGGCGCAGGAATGCGGAGCTGGCGGAGATCGTGGAGCGCGTGACCGTGAGTTCGCCGAGAGCCGCGACTCCGCCGCCGGTGGTGTACCCCGAGGTTCCGATTGCGCTCGATGAGCGCCTCCGTCGGCACGAGTCGAGCGCCGGGATGATCGCCACCTCCGATATCGGTGCCGAGGCTCGCGATTCCCCCGTCGTAGTCGCCGTCGGGTGCGATGCCGCTGGTCACGGTGATCTTCGAGACGTGAGCGAGACGGACTGCGCCACTTCGATCACCCGCGCGCTGCTTCGCGTCCACGACGGTGGTCGCCGCCGAGGCGCCGGTGGACGAGAGCTCCTCGCTCACGTCGAGGTCACCGCGTTCGCCCGGTCGTCATTGCCCGGGATCGTGAAGTCGTAGGTGCCGGCGGGTAGCACGATCGAGTCGCGCCCCGGCGCACCAGCCGGGGCAGCCGCCGATCGCGGCGTTCTGGTTCGCCGCGAGAACTGCCTCGCGCAGCGTGCTGCTGCGTTCGCCGTGAGCTCGAGTTCTCGTCCGCGGTGCTCGTCACCGTGATCGTTTTCGCGCGAGGCGCGTTCCCCGCCGCGACGACCGTGCAATCCAGCGCCGCAGCCACGCATCGAACCGCAATTCCGCTCACGTCTGGTCCTTCACGAGGATGCATCGGACGCGTGCGCGACCCACCACCGCGGGCGCCTATCCCGTGTGCACAGGTACGGGAGGTGTTCGGTCACTTGCGTGCCAGCAAGTGGTGACGCAGGCGCGTCGCACTGCTTTCGTCGCGCAATGCGCGGCGATCGACACGCTTCTCCGGCCGCTGCCACAGCGCCACTGGATCAGCAAGATCGGCGATCGCGCGGTACGCTGCGCGAGTCGGATTGATCGACCCCACATGGGAGTTCCGCAGGTCATGGCAACGAAGATTGTCTCCTTGGACGCGCGGCGCGCACGGGCATCGCGCCGAGTGGGTGCAGGCGCTGGGGATCGCGGGCGGCCGTCGCGGCACCGACCGTTCGACGATCGACGGGCTCCCGCTTCGCTCGGATGGGTGGTCTGCAACCTTCGCGAGCGAGCCGGCCTTACCATTCAGGAGCTGGCCCCCCGGGCGGGAATGCCGCCGGCTCGGCTATCCGCGATCGAGCACGACTACGCGGGGATGGTCAGGCGCGAGGAGATCGAGACACCGACGCGGCGGCCGCGGTCCGACCACCCGTTCGCCACCGCCCCTCCGATGAGGGGGTTCCCACCGCTGGTCCCCAGACGCGACCCGAGCGGCTCCCGGTGCGGTTCCCTGCGGCTCTGTGCGGCTCGGCTCCGAGCGTCCAATTGGGGACGAGCGTCGCTGACGGGCTGCTTCAGCGCAGGTCGAGGAGCTTCTGGCGCAAGAGGCGCGCGAGATGCCGGACGCGGTCAGGATCCGCGGCTGCGGCCTCGATCTGATCGATCAGGGCACGCGCCGTGGGGCCCAAGGTGCTCGCCGTCGTCGAGCTTCCTACCGCGCGTCCTACCGAACGGTCATCATGGCCGCGAACGTCCCCATCCGCCCCACCCTGCTTGCTGTCGCCATTGCTGAATTCCGGCGTGAGCGGACAGGATGGGTCCCAAGCGCGGCTTCGACTCCCTCCTCCGGCACCCGCGAAAGGGGGCAAGTTGGGGGCACCGCACAGCCGCGGCGCCGAGAACCCCGCCTTCCGTCTTGCGCTCTACGACCAACTCGAGGCGGCGCTCGGCGCTGGCGACATCGAACGCGCGCTCCACCTCGCACGAGGGCTTCGAGCCGGCGAAACCAGGCGCTTGTGATCGGTGCAGTTGGCTCGCGTCCTGGGAGCTTCGCGCTCTCCAGGGCGCGCCGGCGTTGTCGCGCCTTACTCCACACCCGAGGTTCCTGGTTCGCGCGTCGATGACGGCACCCCAGTGAGCATGCGCCGTCCTTCGCGAACCTGCCCAACATCGTCCTCAGTGGTGGATTCGTACGCCGTCGATTGAGACTGAAAGGGCGAGCCGGCGGGCCGGAGCAAGGTCATCGCCGCACGCCTACTCGAGCTGCGTGGGCTCGACGAAGCTCAGACGCCTTGGTGCCCATCACGCCTTACGGGCGAGCGAGGCACGCCACGGGCGGGCTCGGGGGTGGCGATCGGGTTGCGGCGCGGATCGGCGACGCTCGCGCGGCGACCGCGGGCACGGCGCTACGCAGCGGGCGCTTGAGAACTTGAGCCTTCCGGTTTCAGGATACAGGCTTGGAGTCCACGTAGGGCACCAGAACCACCGTCCCGTCTCGGGGAGAGCGCGCGCCATGCCAGCACAGACCATTCTCGTCGTCGACGACAGTCGGACGATCCTCGCCGTGCTCGAGGAGGCACTGGTGAGCGCGGGCTACGAGGTGGTCACGGCCGAGGATGGCGACCGTGCCATCTCCATCATCTTGAACCAGAAGCCGGACCTCATCGTCTCCGACATCGAGATGCCGAACCTCGACGGCTTCTTCCTGTGCAACATGATCCGCTCACGCCCCGAGACCCGGCAGATTCCGTTCTTGTTCCTGACCGCTCTGGACGGGGTGCCGAAGCGCCTCCAGGGGCTCAAGCTCGGCGCCGACGACTACATCACCAAGCCGCTCGAGCGAGACGAGGTCGTGCTCCGCGTGCAGAACACCCTCGCGCGCCTGGCACCTCCGCCGACGCCGGCGACCGCCTCACCGGTGCCGATCAGCGGAAACCTGGATGTGTTCCCGCTGACGGACCTGCTGCAGATGGTGGCACGGCTCGACAAGAGCGCACGCATCACCATCGCTCGTCGCATCCCCTCGGCCGCGACCGGCGCCTCCCCCGGGGGCGAGACCGAGCGGGCGGTCGAGCGGGGTGAGCTCCTGGTCGCGGGGCCGAGCATCGTGAGCGCCACCGCGGGGCCCCAGATCGGTGTCAAGGCCATGCTCCGGCTCTTCACCTGGAAGGACGCCGACTTCGAGATCGAATACCTCGCGGAGCGACCCACCGGCTCCGGGCAGCCCATCGGCGAGGTGGAAGACCTGACGACGACCTCGTTCCCACAGCGCGTGGAGCAAGCCCTGCTACTCGAGGACCTGGGCGGGATCGAACAGCGCTACGTCGAGGTCGGGGAGCTCGGCTCGGGCGATCCCGACCTCGACTCCAACGCGAAGTACGTGATGCTGCTGGTGCGGCGACACCAGACGCTCGGCCGCGTGCTCGACGAATCGGGCCTGACGGACATCGACACCCTGAAGGCGGTCGCCGAGCTGGTCGAGGCGCTCGTCATCGCGCGCGTGGAGCGCTGAACGACCGACCACGATCGGCGTCGGACCGTTCGTGGGGGCGGCCGTCAAGCCGCCTGCGATCGCGGGAATCACCCAGGACGCGTCATGCCGTGCCTCGCGCGGAGAGCTTCGGTCGCATCTCGGCGATGGTCCGTCGCACGGCTGCGCCATCGCCGAGTTCGGAAGCACCTTCGAGCGCACCAAGCATCGTGAGGAGCTCCACGATCTCCCCGTCTGCAAGCTCGAAGGTGCTCACGACGGAGCTCTTCGCCTACTTCGATTTCCCGGCCGAGCACTGGATTCACCTGCGGACCGCGAACCCGATCGAGTCGTCGTTCGCAACCGTGCGCCTTCGCCAGCGCGTCACGAAGGGTGCTGGCTCACGGGCGAAGGGCTTGCTCATGGCTTTCAAGCTGCTGGAGATGTCGCAGCAACGTTGGCGCCGAGTGAACGCTCCGCACCTCGTCGCTCAAGTGCGAGCCGGAGTGAGGTTCGAGGACGGAGTGCGAAAGGAACGAGACGACCAACCCAAGGAGAAGCGCGCCGCCTGACCGACGCCTTCATCCACAACATTTGACAGTTTCTCCGATCCGGCCGGACGGGGAAAGTAGCCAGGACAGAGTTCCGTTTCTCGTCGTGCTGGTGTACAGCCGTTCGTACGTTGTGCTAGGAGTCCTGGGGGGTGACAACGCCGAACCAGCTGGGCGAATCCGAGACTCGCAGCATGGCGTCTGCCAAGCACCGCTGTTGCGGTGTGAGCCGCGCTCAATGCGCGGCTTACACCGTTCGAATCCCATCACGCCTCGCGCTGGCGTTGGTAATTCTAGCGTTCCACTTCACGATTCGAAGCACCCGCGCTGCACCGCCGTCGAACGACGACTGTGCCGCGGCCACCCCCATCGCCATCGGCGCCGAGGTATCCGGTACGACATCCGAGTCAACCGACGACGGCACCAGCGTCTGCGACTACTGGGGCAGTGGAGACGTTTGGTTCAAGATCAGCGCCGATTTCACCGGCGATCTCTTGGCCACGAGCAGCTCCGAACTCGGTACCGTTCTCTCTGCGCATACGGGGTGTCCTGGAAACTATGCGAACACCATCGATTGCTCTAGCGGGTGGGGCTGGTCGACGACCGAGGTACCCCTGGGTTTGGTTGCCGGGCAACAGGTGTGGGTACGTGTGGTGGGTTTCGCCGGCGATGCAGGCGCGTTCGGACTGCGGATTGTGCCCAGGGCTGAACTCGTCTACCAGAATGGATTCGAGTCCGCGGACACCTGCACTTGGACCAATGTGGTGCCGCCAAGTGCCTGCGATCCCTTAGCGGTGTTCGTGCCATCAGGCCCATTCGCCATGGGCTCAGAGGCTGGCTTACCTGACGAACGACCCCAGCACGACGTCTACCTCGATTCGTACTGGATCGACCGCGGCGAGGTAACAGTAGGTGCATACGCTGCATGCGTCGAAGCCGGCGGCTGTGAATTGCCGTCAGTTAGCGGCGGCGACTGTAACTGGGGGGTGCCGGGACGAGACGACCATCCGATAGCCTGCATCGATTGGTTCCGCGCCGCTCAGTACTGCGCTTGGGCCGGCAAGCGGCTGCCGTCTGAGGCCGAGTGGGAGAAGGCCGCACGCGGCGCCGACGCACGTGTCTATCCATGGGGTAGTGCGATGCCGTCGTGCCACTATGCGATAATTTGGGACTCGCCATCCAATGGCGGCGGGTGTGACAGCGGTGGCAGCATGGCCACAGGCTCCACAACGGCGGGTGCATCCCCCTTTGGCGCACTAGATATGATTGGCAACGTGTGGGAGTGGGTTAACGATTGGTACGATCCAAGCTACTACCTGATCACTCCCTATCTCAATCCGCTGGGGCCAGCGAATGGTGACGCGCGGGTTGTGCGCGGTGGCGGGTGGGCGACGTACGCCTTGAGTGCCGCGCTTCGCACTTCGTACCGATTCGCATTCCTGAATCCAACGGTTGTAAGCACCGATGTCGGGGTTCGCTGCGTCCGCGACCAGTGACGTGACCACACGAGAAAGAATCGCACGATCCATGCGCTGTCGCACTGGCACTTCAACTGCTCGAGGCATCAATCGTCAACCGCGTTCCCCCGTACTGAAAGGGCGGCTAACTGCTCGCCAGATAGGAACCAAGCCGAACCTGGCGAGTTGGCTTGAAGTGTTAGCGGGCGCAGTACTGCAGCTCGTGTGTTGCATTGCGGTCCCAGCCGACGTACGAGCTGAACGTCCGGTCAGCGCATGCTTCCGCTCCCGCTGGTATCCTCTTGCGAATTGCAGCTTCGGCGGCCAACCGGTCACGCTCGCCGACGTCTTCGCCGTCCGGGTCACGTATGATGGCGATGCACCTCGCACGCTGGATCGCTGCGGCGATTTCGATTGCATCTACGATCTCTATCCTGGAGGGGAGGATTTCGGATCCTGCTTCTGCTCCCCTGCGGGTGGCCCGTATGGATTCTTCTTCTCCAAGGTCGGAAGCGCGTTGGTGGAAGCACCGGTGCAGGATCCGATTCTCCTTGAATGGGGCGTTGGATTCGAGGGTCCCGCGTTCAGCATTGGCACTTGGAGCGCTGGCTTGGGCACCTTTGACTGCCCGTATGTTCTACCGATCGCCCCTTCGCAACCACCGCCGCCAGATGCCTTCAATTTATATCCGCCGAGGTGCTTCTCTGCATCGTTGCCTGGCTGCCCATACACGTATCTGACGGGAACAATTATCGATTGCAGCAGCTCGTTGCGAGATCCCGCACCCGACTTGCTCGACGAGAGTGGGCAGATAATCTCTCCAACGGATCTCAGCAATCGGCGCCGCTTGGACGCTGAAGGCGAATCTCGCTCGAAGCTTGCTGCCGACGGCAGCAGCAAGCTGGTTCTTCGCGCGCTCGCTCCAGCGGGAACCCAGCCCAGCGTCGCGATTGTCGGCCTCAATGCGGGCGACGGCACACTTCGCGATCTAACTGGTGGGGAAAGCTCAACATTTCTACTGCCTCAGCTTCTCGGCGATTTTCCGACTGCGTACATAGAGTACACGGCGCCGCCCGATTTCGGAGATTTCGAAGGAACGTGCCGGCACATCATGATCGCCTTCTCTTGGGATGGCGAAGACCGGGAACATTTCAAAATCACCCTTTGCCGCCAGCCGGTATTGCTGGTGCATGGGCTTTGGTCATCTCCGGCGGCGTGGGATGATCCGAGCCCCATTAGCTCGACAATCACAGCAATGACGGGCGCCGCTCCCGTGCGTGTGAGCTACCCCGGCCAGCTCGGCTTTAATCCGTCCGCCAGTGGCCGAGACATCCTTCCAGTGCGAATACTCGAACATCGAATCGCGCAAATTCGAAATGATTGGGAGAAGCAAGGATTCGTTCGGCCTCGAGTTGCCATTGTCGGCCACAGCATGGGTGGACTGTTGCCTCGTTCACTTGCGGTTCGGCCCGGCTATCTGCGCAGGGACAACTATATGCTTGGAGACATCCAGCGACTGATCACCATCGACTCGCCGCACCTCGGGAGTCTTCTCGCCAATCTGCTGATCGGAAACACGTGTTACGGCAACGCAATGAACGACCTTCTCGCCAATGAGATCGGGACCGCTCTGCTTCCGGCGGTGGGAGCGGGTGTGCGTGACTTACAGACACCAAGCGCGACCGATCGAATGAATGCGCTCCACCAGATCAATCGAGAGAGGTCAACTCTTCGGATCAGCGCGATCGTAGGTATGGCGGATTCCGCGGCCGAAAGCGCCAACAGCAGGCGGGACAGGTTCGTCCTCAACGACTGGTACGGCTGCGAAGGCTTCCAAGGCTATCGCGAACTGCACGGCGCAGAGAGTGACCTGGTGGTGCCGACGGCAAGCCAGCGTGGCGATGGAATCCCACTTTCTGGGGAAGTCTTCGGCCGAAATTCCCGCGCCCATAGCGACTCGTATCTGGTCAACGAATCGATCCTACATGATCCCGCAGTTGCCGATCGCGTGGTCACGCTCTTGAACCACTTCGAGCTGTTCGAATCATCAGGGAGCCAGAATTGAGTTGGGTGCGGCTCTTTCATAACGACGGCTTTCGGGTAACGAGTCGCAAATGTCGAGGAGCGTCGGAGCTAGCTTTCGAGTGCACCGTAGGGATTGGCGTCGCGTAGCGCAGCTGATGGTTGGTGAGCAGCTCGCGACGCTGGTGCAGGGCCCAGTACTCGTCGAAATTCCCGCTGGCACGCAACGACCGGAGCTGAAGCGCGGCATCAGCACCGGCGAGACTCCAGTGTGCGCCGGTTACGTCCATCCGATCCGTCACCAGGTGTCGACAGGCCCCCTCGATTACGTCGATCGCGATCGGTAGCCGGGCGGCCAGACAACGATCGTACCGAAGGAAGCGTCGATGCTTGAGCAGATAGCGCGCGCACGTGTCGACGGGACCGCGCAGCCGCGCGGCCAGACCTCGGCGAGTGGTCGAGCGCCGCATCCCCGCGGCGACCGTGCTGGCTTCGCCGCGAAGCACGCGTGCCAGTGGTTCTCTTATCCACGCTCGGCCTCGGTGCTGCCCTCCCGGTGCAACACTCATGCAGCCTTCCACAGGTACTCGAGCACGTGGAGCACGATCGTCAGCGCTACCCCGTGCTCGCGGGGTGCGGCCGCAAGCACCCGCAACTGCGTCGCTATCCACCAGCGCCGCCCAGCGTTTCGTTCGATCGGGATCGCGTCGCAGCGCTTCCTCGAACCCCTCCCAGAACACCTCGGCGGGTTCCTTCACGAGGCACGCCCACACCGCTTGCCTTCGGGACGCGGGCGTACCGCGCTTTCGCTCACGCCCACCAGGCCCCGCAAATCGCCCACCACCTGCTCAGGTGTCCGCATGAAGGGCGCGATCGTGTACACCGCGGCTACCGTCGCTATGCGTTTGGCGCCGTGCTTCTCGCCCTTGCTGACACGGGTCGCGAGCTTCGGTCGGCGCTCCTCAGCCGCCCGCCGCGCGGTCTCCCGAAGAGCCTCTCGGCGCATCCCCACGCCCTTGCCGTCCACGCTCACCACGAGCCACGGCACCGCCACGAGCCGATGCGGCGCGAGTCGCTTCCGCCCGCGTGGCGTAGAACAGCTCGAAATCTTGCGCGGCTCGCACTACCAACTCCTCGGCCTGCCGCTTGGGCACCGCCGCGCCGGTGGTCAAGCCCATCGCCTGCACGGTTTCGTCGAACGAGCTCTTCGCGACCTCCTCGGCGACCCGACGACGCGCTCCGTGCGAGTAGAGGTCCTCGGGCAGGTTGAGCGCGGCATCGAGAGGATGGGGCGATGGGTAGCCACGAGCGCCGTAGGCCAGCCGCGCCACTTGGACTCGTCCGAACAAACTCATGAGTCCGCGGCCGCTCGCGCGTTGGTGAGTGTGCGGCGAACCCTCGGAACCGACGACCGCTCGGGAGAGCCCGTGCTCGCATTCGTGTTGGGCGCGGAGGGACAAGTGGTCTTGAAACAGACGGCGCAGCAGCTCCCGACCCTCGTCTTGGATGAGGGCCTCGACCTCGGCCTGACGCATGCGCTCGGTCTCGGCGGCGGTGAGCGTGCTCTTCAACGCTTCGGACTGCTCCTCGGAATCGGTGACCGGAGACGAGGATCGCGAAGGCGAGATGACGTATGCTTGCATGCGTGGGAGCCTCTTTCGGTGGGGGTTCCGTTCTCGACAGGCGATACCTACCGGAGGTCGGCCCCTTTGTCATGCTAAGCGAAGGCTAACTATCCAATGCTGTTGTCGTTTCAAAGGAGCCGCACCCGATTGAATACGAGCAAGGCTGTTGGTTGGACGGTCCTTTTGTGGCTTGCGACGTTCTCGCGAAGCGCGGCGTTTGTTGTGCAGATCGTTTCTCCAACAAATGCATCAGCGGTGAACGCTGGTGCCGATATCGCGGTTGTTGTGGAGAGCGATCTGCCGATGGATAGTGTCGTCTTGCGCGCGCCCGGCGCGTGGGTCGCGTCAGCGCAAGATGACATTGCCCCGTTTGCGTTTCAGGTGCGAATGCCGAGACGGCTCGGCCCGGCGAGTTTCGCAGCCATCGGCGAGCACGATGGCGAGTTCGGTTTCGATAGGGTCTCGATCGACATTGTGGCACCTGAGCCGCTGGCGAGCCTGAGTCTCGATCCTGGCGAGATACTCTTGCGGTACAAGGAGGAAATTTCAGGAATTGTGATCACAGGCACAACAGCGACTGGCGCGACGTTCGACATATCGCCGAGTGCGACCGGGCTCAGCTTTGCCACCGCGAGCGGGAATAGCTCCGTCGTGAGCGTTTCGGAGAGAGGTCTTGTCGCAGCGATCGGACCTGGTGCGGACGAGGTAGTCGTGTCCCTTGTGGGGCTGGAGGCGCGGGCGCGGGTGACGGTTGAGTTGGCAAATCTGCCGCCAACTCTTGCGGATATTGGGACAATAGCTGTTGATCCAGGCTCGCTCCGCGAGCGTCCCATAATTGCGGACGATCCAGAGAGTACGCCGATCTCGTTCGCGATTCTTGACGCTCCCGCGTTCGTGTCGATCACGAGCACCGATGCAACTCACGGAGTGTTGAGCGCCGCGCCGTCACCGACCGACGTCGGCAACTACACGTTCCACGTCCTAGCGACGGACGCGGGGAGTCCGCCTCTCACTGCCAACCGCGAAGTGTTCTTGGTCGTTGGATCGCTGATCTTCGAGGATGGATTTGAAACCGGCTCTACTGGTGCGTGGTCTGCCTGGACACCTTCGCATTGAGGACCCCTCTCGTCCTCGCCGTCGCAGAGCGAGCTTCGGCGACCCATTCGGGGGGGGCGACTGATTGCGCTGCTCTGCGGTAAGGGTCCTGCGAACCACATCTGGTCCCACATCCCGTGCATCGCGAGCGCGATATCACGTCGACGTTCTGAACGCCGCCGGGATGATCGTGCGCTTGCGCCTCCCAGACCCGCCTACGACGCCAAGCGACGCCTGAGACGCCGAAATCCTCCCCCGCTGTGGCCACAAAACCTGCCCGTAGCGCGGCTTTCTCGCGTCCGGAGAGGCGTACCCGCTACGGGGGTAGCGGGTCGCTGGTCGTGGCGCGAAATGTGGCGCCAAGTCGGGGCGATTTTCGCGTCGCGTGGTTTACGCGGCGGCGGCGCTCGGAGCGCTCGATCGCTAACCAGACGAGGCACCGCTCGATGCCGGTGCTACGGGGGTACATCCACCGGGCCAACGTGTTCGACGACAACGCGATGGTGCGGATCGTGTGAGTCCCGACGCCCCGAGTGTTCACCGTCGGCTGGGGTTACGACCCGCATGCGGCGCATTTAGTGGCGATCGACAGCACCATCAGCTCGAACCAGTTTGCACAGGCGCAACTGCTTGCTGGCGGAAGCGCCGACCTCGTAAACGTGACCCTCTTCGGCGACAATCCGGTGTACACCATCGACACGACCGGTGAGCCAACCGCGGTTCGCTTCACCAACACGCTCATCGTCGGAGCGTGCACGCTCGATCCGGATCTGAGCGTCGTCACGAACGGCGGCAATCTCGAAAGCCCGGGGGACACTTGCTCGCTCACTGCCGCGACGGATCAGAGAAACGTGAGTTATCTCTGAATGTTGTGGATCGGTGGTGAAGGAAGGGTGGCGTAACCTCC
>CAYVDO010000054.1:21079-28643 GCA_964450125.1 uncultured bacterium | reverse complement strand
ATCGAGCGGGAACGCTACCTGTGGTGGTCACCGAAGACAACCGGATAGGCGTGTCTCATGATGACCTCCCAGGGTTCGTAGGTGCGCGCGTCGACACCGGCCGGCGAGCGTTGCAGGCGCGGCGCGAGCGCGGTTTCGCGTTCGTGTTCGCCATCGCCGTGCCAGCGAAGCGTTTCGTCGACGGGCTCGTGTGGACGGCGAGAATCCGCGGAATTCCGCGAGCCTTCGTGAGCGCGGTCGACGCCCGTGTCGCGGCACCCAGACTCGGTGGCTCGTGGCCGGGACCTCGCCGTTCCGTCGGCGAGACGGATGGAATGGGACGCGTGGAACGGCGAGACAGCCGCCGTTTCTTGCGACTACCCTGCCTCGCGATGACGTCGTGCCGCGACCCCGAGCCGAGTCGCCTCGCTTTCGCCGTGGGCGCCTCTCTGCTCTTCTCGCTCGGGATCGGTTGCGGAGGCGCGCAGGGCGGGTTGCCGTCGCGGCCGTCGATCGTCGGCGCATTCCAGATCGAGGTAGCGGGCGGCACCGCGAGCGCCCCGCCAGCGCTGCGCATCACGCGAGCAGGCGACCCCGAACGCGAGCTCTGGACATCGCCTGCGGGCCGGCCGTTCGTCGCCGCGGCCATCGTGGACACGGCAGTGCGCGAGGAGCGGGGCTCGTTCGAGGTCGAGTCGTCGGTGCGCGCCGAATGCGGCACGCAGACGCTCGAACGGGCAAGCCGCGATGGCGACGCGATCGTCCTTCACGGCAAAGTGGCTGGCACCGGTTGCGTCGCGCGTTATCGGCTGCGATTCGATCCCGATCCAGGAGGCGAGGCGCTCCGCTTCGCGCTCAGCCTCGACGGTGCGGGCGTCAACCAGATTCGGTTCGCGTCGAGCTCGGAACCGGACGAGCATTACTTCGGCTTCGGCGAGCAGTTCAGTTATCTCGACCTGAAGGGCCAGCGGGTCCCGATCCTCGTCGAAGAGCAGGGAATCGGCCGCGGCGCCGAGCCGCTCACCGCTCTCGTCAACCTGGTGTCGCCCGGCTCGGGAGGCGGCCCGCTCTCGACCTACGCGGCGGTGCCGTTCTGGATGACCTCTCGGGCGCGCGCCGCGTACCTCACCAACACCGAGCCGGCGGTGGTCGATCTCTCGCAACCCGACGTCACGACGATCGAGCTCCTCGGCACGACGCTCGGTGGCGCGATCCTCGATGCCGACACCCCGGCACGTGCCCTCGAGGTGTACACGCGACACGCAGGTCGCATGCAGCCGTTGCCCGACTGGATCGGTCAGGGTGCGGTGCTCGGCGTCCAGGGCGGCACCGACGTCGTCCGCGCCAAGCTCGAACGGGTGCGGGGGCACGACGTACCCGTAGCCGCGTTCTGGATCCAGGATTGGGAGGGTCAGCGCCAGACGCTCATCGGTCAGCAGCTCTGGTGGAATTGGGTGCTCGATCGTGAGCGCTATCCTGGCTGGGACGAGCTGGTCGCCGAGCTCGGTGCCGACGGGCTGCGGGTGCTGACCTACGTGAATCCGTTTCTCGTGGACGTCGCCGAGCGCGGTACCGCGACCCGCAATCTGTTTCGCGAGGCCGTCGACGCCGGCTATCTCGTCAAGCGCGCTGACGGCTCGCCCTACCTCATCCCCAACACGAGCTTCAGTGCCGGGCTTCTCGATCTCACCAAGCCCGAGACGCGCACCTGGTTTGCGCGGGTGCTGCACGACGAGGTCCTCGGCGCGGGCGCCTCCGGCTGGATGGCCGATTTCGGTGAGGCGCTGCCGTTCGACGCGATGCTCGCGTCGGGCGAGCCAGCGCCGACGGCCCACAACCGCTATCCCGAAGACTGGGCCGCGCTCAATCGCGATGCGATCGCCGCGGCCGGGCGCTCCGACGACGTGGTGTTCTTCACGCGCAGCGGCTTCACGCGCAGTCCCGGGCTCACGCGGCTCATGTGGCTCGGGGACCAGCTCGTCACGTTCGACGGCAGTGACGGGCTCGCATCCGCGCTGAAGGGGTTGCTCTCAGCGGGGCTCTCCGGTTTCGCGCTCGACCACGGCGACGTGGGCGGGTACACGTCGGTCAGCATCCTGGGCGTGACGCGCAGCAAGGAGTTGCTCTTGCGTTGGATGGAGCTCGGCGCGTTCCAGCCCGTTTTCCGGACCCACGAGGGAAACCAGCCGTCGGCCAACGTCCAATTCGATTCGGACGAAGACACACTCGATCAGCTGTCACGCTGCGCCAAGATCTTCCGGGCGCTCGCGTTTTACCGTCGCGAGCTGATGAACCAGGCCGCGGCGACGGGCGTACCCGTGGTGCGCCATCCTTGGCTCGAGTACCCCGACGATCCCTACGTGCTCGATCTCGACGATCACCTGATGCTCGGATCCGAGCTGCTCGTGGTGCCCGTGACCCGTGGCGGTGCGACGGCGGTGAACGCGTACCTCCCCGCAGGACGCTGGGTACACGTGTGGAGCGGCCAGCTACTCGCCTCGCCCCCGCGCGGAGCGCGTGTTTCCGTGCCTGCGCCGATCGGCGAGCCCGCGGTCTTCCATCGCGAGGGTTCCGCTGTGGGCGAGCAGTTCGTGACCAACCTGCGCAGCGTGGGTCTTCTGCCGGCGGCAGGTCGCTGAAGGACGTCCGGGTGAAAGCATCGGCAAGCGCCACCGCCGCGCGGTCGTCGAATCCCACACCACGCGTGGCGACCGCCGACGTAACGGCGGACGTCACGGTGGTCGGCGGCGGGATCGCGGGGCTCACGGCGGCGCTGGTGCTGGCGCGCCGGGGTCGACGGGTCGTGGTCGTCGAGGCGAAGCGCTACCCCTTCCATCGGCTCTGCGGCGAGTTCTTGTCGCCCGAGTTCGAGGCGCTCATGCATGCCGCCGGTTTCGACCTCGCGCCGATCCGAGCGATGGGCGCACCGATTCGACGTACGCGATTCACTGCACCATGGGGCGCGCCCTTCGCCGATCGTCTTCCTGGAACTGCGCTCGGTCTCAGCCGCTACGCGCTGGACGCCGAGCTGGTGCGTCAGGCGCGCGCCGCCGGTGTGGAAGTGCGCGACGGTGAACGGGTGCGGCGGCTCGAGCGCGTCACCGCGAGCCCTGACGAGCTCGCCCAGCGCGTCGTCACGGATGGTGCGACCCTCGCGTGCGCCGAAGTGCTGCTCGCCACGGGCAAGCTCCACACCGAATGGCGCCGCCTGACCAGCGACGCGTCGACGCCCGATCGCGACGAGGGCCCGCTCATCGGGCTCAAACAGCACGGCATCCTGGCTGGGCTCGGCGACGTCGTGGAGATTCACGCGTTTCCCGGCGGCTATTGCGGCGTGAATCCGATCGAAGACGGGCGTGTGAACGCGTGCTTGGTCGCGCGCACCGATGTGTTTCGTCCCCACAAGACGCCCGAGCGATTCTTGGAGTGGATCGCCAGCCGCAATCGCCACCTGGGCCGTCGCCTCGCGGCGCTCGAGCCGCTCGCCGAACGGGTGCAGGCGGTGCAGAGCCACTTCGACACGGGCTACGTGCCGTTCGGAATGCGTCCTCCCGATCGCCTCCTTGCCGGTGATGCGAGCGGCATGGCGTCACCGCTGGCGGGCGAGGGGATGTGTCTGGCGATGCGTGCCGGCCGCGCCGCAGCGACGCTGCTCGACGCGCGGCTCGCGGGACGGCTCGACACGGCGCGGATGATCGAGCTCTCGCGCGACGCCGAGCGCGAGGACAAGCACGGCTTGATACGATTGGGAAAGCTGCTCGAGGCATTGCTCTTCCAGCCGCTCGCAGCCTCGGCGCTGGTGAGCCTGCTCGCGGTGGTAGGGCCGCTTCGCCGCGCGGCGATCGCGGGTACGCGCAAGTCTTCGGCGGATCTGCCTGCCGCGATCCGCGGGCTCGTTTCGGAGGGCTCGTCGTGACCGACACCGATCGTTCGCTCGGCGTGGTGCGCACTTGTCTGGTGCACATGCGCCTCGCGTTCAGCCTCTTCCTACTGCCGGTCTTCTTGCTCGACGTGTGTGCCTTCGTGGGGCGGCTGACGATCGACGTCGTGGTCCTCGGCGTGCTGCTCCACGTGTTCCTCTACACCGGATCCAATGCCTACAACTCGTACTACGACGAGGACGAAGGTCCCATCGGTGGCTTGGAGCGTCCGCCGCAGGTGGTCGCGGCGTTGTTGCCGTTCAGCGTCGCGCTCAAGGTGATCTCGGTGGTCGGTGCGTTTGTCGTCGATGGCAGAGTCGGCGCATACATGCTGGTGTTCGCCCTCATGTCTGCGGCGTACTCGCACCCCGCCACGCGGTGGAAAGGACGTCCGTTCGCGTCGCTGGCCGTGGTTTTCTCGGGGCAGGGCCTGATCGTGGCGCTCATTGCTGCGCGTCTGGGTGGCGTGCCGCTGGCCGCGTGGTCCGTCCCCCAGGCAGGCGTCGCCCTCGGTACCAGTTTCACGATCCTGGGCTTCTATCTCTTCAGCCACAGCTACCAGCGCGACGAGGACTCGGCGCGCGGCGATCAGACGTTCACGGTCCGATACGGCGCCGAAGCGAGCATCGCTTGGGGACTCAGGCTCCAGGCGGCGGGATTCGCGCTCCTGCTCGTGGGGCTGAGCGGTAGCGCTGTCGCCACGTTCGTGGCAGCGTTGCTCGCGTCGCTCGCTGCCAGCTTGGCGATCCCTGCGGTACGCACCGAGCTCCTGGGGCCCGACGTGATCGCCACCTTTCGTCGGCTCATGCGGCTCAACTGGTACGTATCCACCGGGCTCAATGGCGCAGCGCTCGCCTATCTGGCCTTTCACACCGTGCGCTGAAGCTGCGCCACCCGACCGCGCTCGGGACGATCCGCTGTCGAACCCGCGCCCGTTCTGCCACGCTGGGCGTCAGCGTCATGGGTCGGCTTCACTCCGCAGGCGCACCGTCATCCGAGCCCCAGAGGTACCGTGCGATCGGTCTCCGCTGCTTCGTTCATCTTCGTCTTGAGTCTCACGATCGTGCCCGCGGCTGCCCGCGCAGCCACGTTCGTGCGCGTGCCCGCAGACGCCGCGACCCTCACGGCGGCCGTCACCCAAGTCTCGGACGGCGGCGTGATCGAGATCTCGAACGGTACGTACACGGCGCCTTCGGGCGGCTTCCAGATTTCCGGTTCGTCGAAGCGCTTCACGGTCCGGGCGGCGCCGGGTGCCAACGTCGTGCTGAGCGGCGGCGGGAGCAAGGACATTCTGCGGGTCTTGAACGGTCCGGGAGCGGGCCGGCCACTGGTCTTCGAAAACATCACGTTCGCAAACGGGCGATCCAGCACGGCAGGAGTTGGCGGTGGGGTGACCCTCGCCAACGCCAAGGTCACGTTCATCGGTTGTAGCTTCGTGCAGAACGCTTCCACCGTGACGTCTGGCGGTGGCGGCGCGGTCTTGATCGAGTCGGGATCGACGGTCTTCTTCGCCGATACGCTCTTCGACGGTAACAGCGCCAAGCTCGCGGGCGGCGCGATCCTGGTCATCGAGTCTTCGAAGGTGGTGGTCCACGCGAGTCAGTTCGTCGACAACCACACCAACGTGACGGGACACCAGTCGAATGCATTCGGTGGTGCGATCGCGGTGGTCGACTCGAAGCTCAGCGTGACGCAGTCGCGCTTCGAGGCCAACGGAGCGGGCTTCGCCGGTGGTGCGATCTACGCCCTCGGTTCGTGGGCCGATCCGGTGGCGACGCCGAAGAGCGACGTGTTGATCACCAACTCGACCTTCGTCGACGGAGTGGCGAGCCCGGCGGTGGGAGTGACGGCGCCTGGCCCGACCGAGGGCGGCGCGATCCACGCCGAAGATCAGACGCGCGTGCGCATCTTCCACTCGCGCTTCGAGACCAATCAGGCGCAGACCGGCGGTGCCGTGAGCTGCTACCGCTGCGTCGTCGAGATCGAGCATTCCGTGCTACGCGGCAACACTGCGACGGGAACCGGCGTTGGGCACGGGATCGGCGGGGCGCTCTACGTCCACTCCGACGACGTCAGCGATTCGAGCACGAACTTCGGTGCCATCAACCGGCGCTCCGCGGAGCTCACCCTCGGCGATTCGCTCCTGGTCGGTGAATCGAATGGTGCCGGCAATGCGCGCATGGGCGGCTGCGTGTTCGTCGGCGGCGATACCGCCCGCGCCTACGGCAGCGGGGTTCCCGCGCAGGGCGGCCTCGCCGGGAACCGCACGCCGGTCGTAGTCGAGCGCGTCGTCTTTTCCGACTGCGACGTGCTCGGCGACGGCAGCGTGCCTGGCTACGGCGGCGCGCTCGCCGGCAGCCTCGTCGATCTCGACTTGGCCGACTCGCTCGTGATGGGATCCGACGCCCGCGCCAGCGCCGGTGCGGAGGGCGCGGGCGGCGCGCTCGCACTCTTCAGCGACTGCACCGCCTCCGTCACCCGTAGCCTCTTCGTCGCCAACAGCGCACGCACCAGCGGCGGCGTGATCCGCGTGACGGGTGGGAACCTCGAGCTCTCGGGCTCCGGTCTCGTCGAGAACACGATCACCGACAGCGACTCCGGCTCGGCGCTCTTCCTGCTGCCGGTCGCGGGCAGCGGACCCACGGCGCCCCGCGACGTCACTGGCTCGATCTCCGATTGCGTGTTCAGCAACAACACCGGGCCGAGTGCCTACTCCATCATGGACGGCGACTACACGAACGGTCCCATCAACACCGTCACCTATGCGGGCAACACGTTCCAGCCCGACAACCCGTTCGACTATTTCCACTCGCTGGTGGGCGGCAAGAACGCCGCGGGTCTGAACAGCCTGGTGGTGAATCGCGCCAACGCCACCTCCACCGTGAAATCGCCGAGCCAGGACAACGCGGGCGTCGGAACGCCGCCCGTGGTGGCCGGGATCTGGGCCGTGCCTGCCACGCGGCTTCCCGCAGGCGCCGCCGGTGACGCGGCCGGTCCGCCGGAATCGGATCTCGCCTACGCGTGGAGCGGTGCCGCGCAGGCGACGCTCGACGGCCAGCCGCGAAACGGCAACTTGGGCGTCGACGTCGCGCCGGCCGCCGGTCTGCACACGCTGGTGGTCGGTGGCCAGTCGTTCACCGATACGGTCGTGTCCGGCCCCACGCCGCAGACGACACTCGTGGCGAACCCGTACATCGTCACCGCAGGCGGCACCAGCAGTCTCGGCTGGACCACGGTGGCTGGCACGTTCCTCGACGAAGCGATCGATCAGGGTGTGACGCTCGCGAGTCCTGCATCGTCGGGGTCCGTGAGCGTCCAGCCCCCCGTCACCACCGCCTGGCGCGGGTTCCTGATCGCCGAGGAAGGCGGAGCCGTAGGGCAGGGTTTCGTCATGCTGCGAACCGGCACCGTGGTCTTCGACGGAGGCTTCGAGTCCGGATCGCTATCCGGCTGGTCGGGAAACCAAGGCGGTTGAGGCGAAGCCGCGGTCCGTGAAGGCACGTCTGCTGCCTCTCGCCGCGCGCGCGTCGTCTCTGTCCCATGCGCACATCGGCGGCCGTCGCTGCGAGCGAGGCCGGTACGTCGCTCGCGAGCCTGCCGACGACGTTCGTCTTCGCCGGTCATTCTGCGGGCGGCGGATCGATCGCGTGGGTCGCGAAGGAGCT
>CAYVDO010000054.1:13254-21069 GCA_964450125.1 uncultured bacterium | reverse complement strand
GCGATCGTACGGGTTCGTGGGCCTGGACTCGAGCGAGCACCGCGCGCTGGAAACGCGCAGGCGGATGCTGCTCGCTCACGCCGGCGCGTGGACCTCGATCGCCCGCGCATCTTGACCCTGCTCGGAACCAGCCCCTAGCATCCCGCCGCCTTCCCTGGCCCGATCCCGAGGCTGCCGCCGCGGGCCGTGCACGAGGACGCCGATGCCTGTCGACGCCGAAGCTCTCGGTGCCCTCGTCGAAGTCGTCGCCCGCGATCCCACGAACGTCGCGCTGCGTCGGTTGCTCGCCGAACTCTACCTCGATCATGGCGCGCCCGCCGATGCGGAGCGAGCATTCAAGGAGGCGATTCGTCACGCACCCGCTCGCGAGGATCTCAAGCTGGGCCTGGCCCGCGCCCTTCGAGCGCAGGGCCAGAACGATGCTGCGCTGGCGATTCTCGAAAGTCACCTTCACACCGGTGATCCGTCTCCCGCGGCGCGAATACAGCTCGCGCGTCTTCTGCTGGCCGCTGGGCACTCGGATCGCGCTGCGACGCAGTACCGCCATGCCGTCGATGAGGACGCGAGCGTGGCCGATGCGTTTCTTGCCAGGCGCCTCACGATGCTCCGCGCCGAGGATGCGCGACTGCGACGCGCCACTTTCGCGTGGGCCGGCGGGCTCGGCGTGCCGATCCTCTCGAACGTGGCTTTGCTCGCGGTGTTCGAGCCGGGCTCGCGGCCGGTGGCGGTTGCAGCGGTCCTCTTCGTCGTCTACATCCTCGCGGTCGCCGCCACGAGCTGGTTTGCGAGCTACGTCGCGATTCAGGGTGTGAAGAGCTGACGCCGCTCGCCGAAGGGGCGATCACCAGTCGCGGGCGCGCTGAACGGCGCGGCGGGAGAAGAGGAAGTCGAAGAGATTGCCCTCGTGGGGTTGATCCCAGCGCACCCCGGGTGTTGGGATCGGGCCGAGGTTGAGACGGCCGATGCGCTTGGCCGCGAGAATCGCGGCGACGTTGCCCGGTGCGCGAGTGATGGCGGTGAGGGCGAGCGTGTCGCCCATCCACGCGAGCGCCTCGTCGTCCGGGATCTCGACCACGCTCGCGAACGGGAAGAGGTACTCGGTGTTGGCGAGGGGATGGTCGAGCGCATCCACGCGTACGATCGTCGGCTGCAGAAAGGTCGAGCCGGCGACCGTCGCGCAGCGTTCACTCACACGCAGCGCTGCGCTCACGTCGCGCGCACCTGGCGTTGCCAGTGCAGCCTCGACGCCCGCGTCGATGCGCTCGGCGAGCGTCGCGTCCGCGAAGGCCGCGAGTCGAGCATCGGGATGATCCAGCGGCAGCGGCACGACGGCCGCCAGCCGCTCGGCCAGCGCCGCGGCAATCGCATCACCTTGACGCGGCACCACGATGCACGAGGCATTGATGCAGCTTCGCCCGCCGTTGAGCACGATCGAATCCACGAGCACGTCGAGGTGTCGTTCCCATTCGTCGATCGCGTCTTCGCCGATCCAGACCTTGGAGCGACCCGGGCCGTGGATCTCGACGTCCGGCCGTCCCGCCCACGGGGCGGTGGTGCGTGCATCGCCGAACAGGAGCGCGCGTTCGCACCCTTCGAGAAGCGCTGCCGCGCCGTCGTGGTCCGTCGGATAGAAGCCGAGGGAAGCAGCGGGCAGTCCCGCTGCCACGAACGCGCGGGCGAGCCGAAGCGGCGTCCAGGGATCGGCGACACCGGGCTTGAGCGCGATCGGCACGCGGAAGGCGAGCGCGGGGAGCCACAGCGCATTCACGCCCGGCGAGTTGCTCGGCAGCACCGCGCCCAGCGCCGCGCACTGCGGCGCGAACCAGAGTGGCACGTCGCCGAGATGTGAGAGCGGCGAATCGAGCGCCTCGGGTGCGAGACCGCGAGTGAGCCCGTGCACGATCGCCGGTAGCTCGCGTAGCGCGCTGGCGAGCTTCTCTTGGTTCGCTCGCCCGAGGGCGAGCGGAAGCGCCGCCGTGGCCGCGAGCTGCGCCCGGTACGACGCCGACGATTGTGACACTCCCTCGGCGAGCGCGAGCTCGGCATCGAGAAAGAGGTCGGCAGCCACACGGCAGCGCGTGAGCACCTCGCCCGTGGTGAGCGCCGCGAGGGCGGGGCGGGCTTCGGCAGCGCGCTTCAGATCGCGCCGTATCACACCGGCGTTCACCTGCGAGAGCTCGCCGATCACCGTGCCGTCGCGATGATCGCGGAGCGCGAGCACGTTCAGGCTGCGATAGTCCTCGCCCCAGCGCAGCGCCGGCAGGTGGGGAACGGTGGTCGCCATCGGGGCAGGTGCGTCAGTACACGCCTTCGATGATGCGGGTGCCTGGCTCCTCGAAGGGGCGCACCTCGCCGACGCCATCCCACGGCCATCGGGCACATGGCGGGCGGCGAATGGCCTGATCGCGCTCGAGGAAGCGCGGCAGGAGGAGCTCGCGGGTGAGGGTGGTGAGCTCGACGCGACCGCGCTCGCCGTATGCGACGACACGACGTGCGTCGCCGGGGTCGGTGACGCGCAGCGCGGCGAACGGTTGGGGCGCGTGGTAGGTGATCGAGAAGTCACGGGCGAGTGATTCGGGATCACAGGCCGCCAACCCCATCAGCGTGTTGCCGTAGACCGGCACCAGCGAGACCTTTCCCTCGAGCACCTCTTCGACGAGGAAGCGCGCCATCTGCGGGCTGATCTCGGTGCCGCCGCAGAGGACGCCCTTCACGCCGGCATCCGCGAGGGAGAGTTCTTCGCCGAGAGCCTCCAGCAGTCGCGGCGTGGTGAAGACGACGTCGATGCTGCGGTGCCGCAGCAACGTCGCCGCTTGCTCGACGACGTGCGCCATGTACACCTTGGCGCCGTTCCCGTCGCCCGCGGCGATGCGCTTCTTCACCCACCGCGGATCCAGATCCACGAAGTAGCACGACGAGCTGCGGAAATTGGCGAGGTGCTCGATCGCCAGGCGCAGCCGTCGCGGGCCTGTCGGCCCGACCATGAGCCAGTAGCCGCCGCGGGGAAACGACGCCTCGGGGAGCGTGGCCGAGAAGCGTTCGTAGTCACGCTTGTAGTCGTCCCAGCCGATGCGCTGCTTGGGCATCCCGGTGGTGCCGCCAGTCTCGAAGATCGTGAACGGGCGGCCAGCGAAAGCGCGCGGAATCCAGCGCTCGTGCGGGTCGGTGCGCAGCCGCTCGCCGTCGAAGCTGGGAAAGAGCGCCACCAGATCGTCCAAGCCGCCCACGTCGCGGATCGGATCGAAGCCGCACGAGCGCGCGAACTCCAGCCAGACGGGCGTGCCGGTCTCTCCCGAGAAGTGCCAGCGCACGATCTCCCGGACGTGCGCATCGAGCGTGGTGCGCGCTTCCTCCGCGCGTGCAGCGACGTCGCGGCGATCGGATGGCGCGCTCACGCGAAGTACTTCCGAAGCGTGGAGTCCGTTGGCGGACGCGTCGCCAGCGAAACGACGATCAGCGCCACGCTGGATGCCAGCACCACCCACGCGACCGGCATCAGCCCCATCACCAGTGGCTCCTCGGGGTGCGCGACACCGTTCAGGATCGGTGCGACCAGTCCGCGATGAAAGAGCACCCCCCACGTGACGAGCATCGCGAGCACCGACGCGACGGCGCCGGCCTTGGTGGCACGCTTCCAGTAGATCGCGGCCAGCACCAGAGGGAAGAGCCCGCTGAAGCTCGAGAACGTCCACACGCCGAGGTCGAAGACGTTGGGCGGCGGATGCAGCGACAGCAGGAGTGCCAGCACGGTGATCGCCACGATGAAGCCGCGGCTCACGTAGACCTGCACGCGATCACCGAGCCGCCCGCGGCCGACCAGCGGCACCACGAAGTCCTCGGTGAACATCGTGCCGAGCGCCATGATCTGGCTGTCCATCGACATGATGGCCGCGATGGTTCCCGCCTGAACCAGGCCTCGCACGATGGCGTTGGGTACGTACTTCGCCGTCATCATGCCGAGCACCACGTTCGGGTTCTTCGCGGGCAGCCCCTGGCCGACCGCCCACACTCCGATGAGCACGCACGGCAGCCACACGATCAGGATGAAGATGGGGTGGAAGATCAGCACCGGCCGGAACGAGCGCGCGCTCTTCGCGGTGAGCCAGGCCTGGAAAAGGTGCGGGAACATTCCCACGGAGAGCGGAATCAGCATGTAAGAGAGAAATTGCCCATGCCCGATCTTTCCCTCTCGCATCAAATGCGCGGGTGACTTGGCGAGCACCGCGGCCGACGCTGCGCTCGCGCCGCCCAGGCTGCGCGCGATCATCCACACCGCGGCAACGCCCGCCATCAGGAACATCACGGTCTGAAATGCGTTGGCCCACACGGCACCGCGCACTCCGCCTTGCAGGATGTAAAACAGCACCACGGCACCGACGATCACCACGGTGAGTCTGGGTGGGATCGCACCATGCGTGGCCGGATCGCCGGTGGCGAACGTGACCGGGAACATGCCGCGCGTCGCGCCCTGCACGAATGCCCCCGCGCCGATGAACCCCGTGATCACGTACGGGATCATGAGCAGCACCAAGATCGGAAAGAGCAGCGTGCCGAGCCCCGGTGACTCGAAGCGATCGCGGAAGAACTGGATCTGGGTGACGAAACCGTAGCGTTTGCCGATCGCCCAGAGCCGCATGCCGACCAGAAAGAAGACCAGCGTGTGCACCAGGCCCGACGACGACGCCATCAGCGCGTAGACACCGATGCCGGCCTCGAACGATTTCCCCGTCGAGCCCACCATCGCGAACGCGGTCATGGTGGTGGCGAAGATCGAGAGCAGGAAGAGCACCGGCCCGACCGAATGCGTGGCGGTGAAGTAGTCCGTGGAGGTGCCGCGAAACGAACGCATGCTCGCGACCCCGAGCGCCACGAGCACGGTCAGGTATCCAGCGATGACGTAAAGCGGCAGATACGACGGCGCGGCCACGGGCGGCGTCACCGCGACCTCGAGTCGCGTGCGTGCGCGTGATGCGACGCCGGCTCAGCCCCCGCGGTATCGCTGGCATTCGCCCACGCCTCGATGTGGTCGGGCCACGCGAGAGCGATGAACGCGGCCCACAGCAGGCCGGCGCCCACCGAATAGAGCGCGTGATAGCCGAGCCCCGCGGGAAGGAAACCGAACCACAACGTGGTGTCGTTCCAGAGCCAAAAGTCCCAGTGCAGGAGCGCGAACACAGCCACCACGATCCACATCCAGCGTCCGTGACGGCGGGTGGGGTGAGCTTCGGTAGGGGGCACGGTGTCGTTGCTCCGCTGCACGCGCCGGGGGGCGAGGTGGCCGTCGAAACGCGGGCGGAGGGTAGCACCGGATCGCCTGCGGCGGTTCGTCGTCAAGCCAGGATTGCGTGCGGCCGGTCACGCTCCCGCCCGCTTTGCGGGTTTGCCGCGTGTGGCCGAGTATCGGCGGGTGGCTTCCCCGAATCCAGCTGTGGCAGCCTGCGATCGCATCGAAATTCCCGATCGCCGGCACCACATCCTGCACGACGGATGCGGCCCTCGCCGCGTGCGGTTGGGATTCAGCGGGCGACGTCATGCCTCGAGGCCACCTCGTCTTCACGCTCGCGTCCATGCTCTGCGTCGTCGTCGTCCTCGTCGATTCGGCGAGCGCTGATGTCGTGTTCGTCGTGAACAGCGTCTTGGATCCGGTCGACGACGACACCGGCGACGGTGTGTGTCACACCGCCGCCAACACGTGCACGCTGCGCGCCGCCGTGATGCAGACCAGCGAGCTCGGCGAGCTGGGGGCGTTGCAGGCGAACGGTGGGTGGACCGAGACCCACGCATTGGTGGCGCCGAGCGACATGATCGACGGGTCCGAACCGACGGTGGGCTGCTCGGACCCCAACGCCAACCCGCTCACGTCCGATCCACGCGGCGGTCTCCGACCTACCGGCACGCGCTGCGATCTGGGTGCCGTCGAGAACGATACGATTCCTTCCGGACGGATCTTCGAGGATGATTTCGAGTCGGGAAACGTGTGGGCCTGGTGAGCCTCCGAATCGTGCGCGAAGCGCACCACGCGCAGCCGATCGATCCGCAAACCTCCCGACGAACGAAGCTGGAAAGGGCAGAGTCCATGAAGCGAGTCGTGATCGCCGTCGTTGCCATCGTGTTGTCCTTCCCGCTGCCGCAGGCCCGAGCCGCCGGAGCCGATTGGCCGGGCTGGCGCGGCGCGAAGCGCGACGGGCAATCCCGGGAAACCGGTCTGCTCGCGCAGTGGCCCAAGGGCGGTCCGCCGCTCGCCTGGAAAGCGGACGGAATGGGGGCTGGCTTCGCGAGCGTCGCGGTCGTGGACGGACGGATCTTCACGATGGGCGATCGCGAGGGCGCGCAGTATCTGCTGGCGTTCGGCGCCGAAACGGGTGAGCCGCTCTGGGAGTACCGAATCGGTGCGCCGCTCCCAGGTGAATACGGTGGGCCACGCGGCACGCCCACGGTGGATGGCGGCACCGTGTACGCGCTCGGCACGGAAGGGGATCTGGTGGCCGTCGACGCAGCCAGCGGCAACGAGCGCTGGCGCCAGAGCCTGTCGAAGGATTTCGGCGGCAGGATGATGTCGGGGTGGTCGTGGAGCGAGTCGCCCCTGGTCGACGGCGATCGCGTCGTCGTCTCTCCCGGTGCCAAGAAGGCCGCGCTGGTCGCGCTCGATAAGGCGACGGGCAAGGAAATCTGGCGCTCGGAGCTGCCGGAGCTCGGGTCGGCTGGCGCGGATGGCGCGGCCTACTCGTCGGTGGTGGTCAGCGAAGCCGCCGGAACACGCCAGTACGTACAGCTTCTCGGGCGCGGTTTGGTGGGCGTGCGCGCGAGCGATGGACGCACGCTCTGGGGCTACAACCGCATCGCGAACGGGACCGCGAACATTCCCACGCCGCTGGTGCGCGGGAACTGGGTGTTTGCGTCCACCGGCTACGACACCGGCACGGCGCTCGTCGAGCTCACACGCTCGGGCGACGATCGCGTCGAGGCACGCGAGGTGTATTTCCTGGAGCCCGACCGATTCCAGAATCACCATGGCGGCATGGTGCTCGTCGGTAACCACGTCTACGGCGGCCACGGACACGGACGTGGAGCGCCCATCTGCGTCGAGCTCACCACTGGCAAGGTCGCGTGGGGCGGCGACATCCGAAACGCGGGCACTGGATCGGCGGCGGTCGTGTATGCCGACGGTAATCTCTACTATCGCTATCAAAACGGAGTGGTGCTGCTCGTCCAGGCCAGCCCCGACGGCTATCACGAGAAAGGCAAGCTCACCCTTCCCGACGTGCGCAATCCGAGCTGGACGCTACCCGTCATCGCCGGTGGCCGCCTCTACCTGCGCGAGCAGGATCGCCTCTACGTCTACGATCTGCGGAAGCCGAGCTGAGCGAGCGGGCCATTCCTCTCGCGACTCGACTGGCGCATCCAGTCGAGGTGAACCTCGACCGAAGCGCGCCGTGTGGCGATCACGCCACGTACGCCGGGTGCGCCGCATCCGGTCGAAGCAGGTCGTGCTCGCGCTTGGCGAAGTAGGCATCGAGCAGCGCTCGCTGACGCTGGCGGTTGCGCTCGAGGTAGCGCTCGAGCACCGCGCCGCCGCGCACCCGATGGTACGAGATCGCGGCGAATCGAACGGGTGCGCTGACGAGCGGATACCAGGGAAGGACGAAGATCGGTAGGCCGAGCTGACGGCGCCGCAGTGGCCCGAGGATCAACGACGAGTTGCTGAGGTGGCGGTGGTACGCGAGGCGGCGCAGCAAGCTCGCTTGCCGAGGGCGATCGTCGTATCCGGGAACGTACCGATGCAACGGCTCGTTCTTCAGGGCCTCGCCGAGCCGG
>CAYVDO010000054.1:0-13244 GCA_964450125.1 uncultured bacterium | reverse complement strand
CGCGCGGTCTCGTCGGGCCAGCGGTGGGTGAGGAACGCGTGGTAGAGCTTGCGCAGCCCGTCGCCCTCGCTCGTGGCCAGGAATCGATCGTCGACTCCCGAGAGATGACCCACGTAGCGCCAGAGATGCATGGCCGCAGCGGCGTCCTTCCGCCCCACGGGTACGCCGAAGAGCCGCACGCCGGCGAGTGAGACCGGCCCGAAAGCGAGGTAAGTGGCCAGCATGTCGATCTGGTTGATCGGCACGCCCCAGCGCTCCGCCTGCCACTCGGGCAGGGCGGCGACGTGCCGGCGGATGAGGCCGTGGATGAGCCGCACTCGAAGCGTGCTCGTGAACCCGGGCCCGAAGCGCTCGAGACCGTCTTTCTCGGTGACGTCCGCGAGCCATTTGCCGGTTTCGCCGATCCGCAGCGCTGTGTCCTTCGTGAGTGCGCCAGCGAGGGCGAGTGTCTGATTCATGCTGTTGAAATAGGAGTAGCCGCCCATGAGCGCGAGGTCTCTCAGGACGTAGAAACCGGCGTCGCCTGCCAATCGACTGGCGCGAATGCCGGTCGTCAGCAGAGCACGGTCGAGCCACGGCGGGTCGCGATCGACGATGGCGAAGAATCGACGCAGCGCCTCGGGCGCGGACGAGACGGATGCGACGCCGCGCGCCAGCGCCTGCTCGAACTGCGCCTTGCGCTTGCCGGGCCGGTCCTCGAACATCCACGCCACCAGCTCGTCCATGGCAGGATCGCCGCGCCACAGACCGGCTTCGACCTCGCGCCATTCGTCGCGCGTGGGAGCGAGTGGGGCACCGAAGATTCGCCGCGCGAGCACGGGCGGCAGCCAGTCGAGGCGGGCGATTCGCGACGAGCGCATCCGTGTTGGGCGCCGTGGCGCTGCCGGCGCTGGGGCTGGACCGGAGGGGCGAGAGGCATGGGCTGCGGTCATCCAGAAATCCTCGTGGCCGTATCCGATCGAGGCTCGACTATGATGCGGGCAACTACTGGCTTTCAACTCGGTGCTGATGCGATGCGCTGCGACCTGCGCGGGAGTGAATTGGTTTCACCGGCGGAGCGGCAGGCGAGTGAGGCGCCTGGTGGATGCACGCGGTCGGGTCGTCTGTCCTGTCACGTGTGCTGCGTCGTCGCCTATGGATGGTGAGGTGTGTACGGTGATGCAGCCCGCACTCGTGAGATTCGGCGGCGACGTCGCCCCGTCTTTTCGGGAACTCGAAAGGTTCGCATGCCGACTGCGCATCGATCGTTGATCACCGATGCCGAGCGTGCGATGCGCGCGGCGACGCTGCCGACGGTGAGTCCGCGCGGTCCTAGACTCCGTCGCCTTGCGACCGCATGGGCCGCGCCAATCGCGTTCGTCGTCGTGGCGATCGTTGCGACCACGTCCGCGCGGGCCGCGGGAACGGACGAGCCGCTCACCACCCCGATCGTGCAGCAGGTCCGCGAGTATCTGGCGTTTCACTCCGACGACGAATGGATCCAGACCGAATTTCGAATCGTGCAGAGCCTCTGCGACGAGCAGGAACGTCGCGCCGCCCAGGCTCGGACGATCTGGCGCGAGGCGCGCGCCGGCCTCCCGGCCCCTGAGGCATCCCTCGTCGACGCGATGGCCGCCCGGTTCGACGACCTGGCGCGTGCCGATGCCGGTGTCTTGCAAGAGATCGTGCTCTGGCAGATCGAGTCGCGCAGGCGCTTCGACCTTCACTACCTTCAGAATCTGGTCGCACGATCCGCGTTGAACGCGTACCGACTCGTTCGCGACGGCGCTCGCGGTGCCGCGCCGGCAGCACCGGGAGCGGCCGGCGTCGAGGGCGGTGTGAGCGCCTTCGATGCGCGCTTCGGCACGCTGCGCACCCGGCTTCTCGGGCTACGCGGCGAGGTCGTTTCCGGTGATCCGTTCTCGCTCGATCCCCGCCGTGAGGCGGATCTCGCGCTCCGCAACGCCGCGTTGCGGCAGCGACTCGCCAGCGAAACCGCCACCACGGCACTCACCCTCACCGATCCGGGGACCTTTCGAAGCTTCTGGGAGGTGATCCGCGCGCTCTACGACGAGGACTTCATCCAGCGTCAGGGCTTCGCCGATTTCTACGAGCTCCAGCAGTACCTGCTCCACGTTCGCGTGGCCGGCGGAGGCTCGAACGAGTCCTACGCCGTCGGTCCTTTCAATCTCTCGCGCCTCACCGCCGAGCTCACCAAACCCACGCGCGACCAACCCATCACGCTGCCGACCATTCGCTTCTTTCACGATGCTCGTCCGGTGATTCGCACGGACGTCGATCCGCTCCATCTTCTGGCGAGCCAGTCGCGACGGACGTTCGTCGAGGGCGAGCTTCCTGCTCGCACCTGGAAGCTCTATCAATTCCTGCGCGCCAGCCCCGCTGGAAAGGCGGGATCCAAGCCGGTGTCTCAGGATGTTTACGAAACCCGCCTCTTCGTGCTCACGGCACTCAGCGATCAAGATTTCTACGAGCGCTATCGCAAGGTCAGCAACGACAAGCTCTTCTTCGATCAGGCGGAGGCTCGTCTCGGCGTGAGCCAAGTGAAGGCCCTCTTGGCCGAGCCGTATGGGCTCCCGGGAGGCGAGATCTCCATCCCGCGCTACGAGCTGCTGGAATACACGCCGAGCCAGTTCCAAGGGGAAACCTCGGTGCGCGCGCTGCTGACGCGGATTCCCTCCAAGGTCCACATCGATTTCATCCGGCCGCTGATCGTCGCCACGGCGCAGAAGCTCGATCCTGCGGAAAAGAGCGCCCTCGCGAAGCAGCGTGTGGGAGAGCTGGCGCACCACTTCGGCAGCACCGTCGGCGCCGTCGGCAATCGCGACACGCTCGCCGCGTTCTTCGAGCTCTTCCCCGACGAGCTGCGCGCCGGTGCGTCGGCAACGGCCGCGGTAGCCGGCGTGCCCGAGCTGGTGGCGCAGAAGTGGATTGCGTGCCTGCTCACCATCGAGTCCCGGGGCAATCTCTTCGCCGTATCACCCACCGGCGCTCTCGGCCCCTTCCAGCACACCTACTGGTTCTATTTCGACACCAAGCCGCCCAGCATTCCCTTCGACGTGGCGAAGAGCGCTGCCAAGACGGGTTCCGAAATCGGCCGCTACTACCGGAACTATCTCGAGCGCACCGGCTCACCCGACGAAGCCATCGATCGCGCCGTCGCCGCCTACAACCAGGGCGAGGGCGCCGTTCGCGCCGCGACGAACAGCGGCGACTGGCGCGCCGCCATCGCACCCGAGGGCCGAAACTACGTGCGCCGTTTCCGCGAGCTGATGACCCAGCTCGAACCCGCCACCGACCTCACCCAGATCGCCGCCGTGCTCACGCGCTGATGGTCGATGAGGAGCGCATCGCCGCGCAGCCTTCCGGTGCGTCCACCGGCGCGCGCGATTCGTCCGCGAGAGGCATTCCGCGCGACGTGGTCTCGTGGGCTGGCCTCCGCGTAGAATCAGCCCGAGCCAGCTAGTGGTTCCACTGGCGATCGTTGGCGTCCATGTTCTGCCCGTACTGCCGAGCCCACAACCCGGAGGACGCGGCATTCTGCATGGGCTGCGCCAAGCCGATACCGAGATCGGGTCGGCGAAAGCCTGAGGCCCGATCTGTCGCGATCGGTGATTCCCTCGACCAGGCGGACACCCGCGCGGCACCAGGTCAGGAGAGCGGGGACGTCACGCCGGTGGGGCGCCTCATCGGCGGGCGTTGGCGGGTCGAAGGGCTACTGGGTCGCGGCGGGATGGGCGAGGTCTACCGAGTCTTCGACGAGCGCACCAAGCGCGCCCGGGCACTCAAGGTTATCCACCCGGCATTGCTTCGATCCGACAGCGCCCGCGACCGTTTCCAGGAAGAGGCGGCTCTCACCCAGGATCTGGTGCACGAGCGCATCGCACGCACCTTCGAGGTCGGAGATGCGGACGGTGACCTCTTCTACCTGATGGAGCTGCTCGAGGGCGGTTCACTTCGAGACCGGATCGTGGCGCGCGACGCCGAAAAGAAGTCCGGAGCGCGTCCACAGCTCTTCGAGCTGGTCGAGGTGCTGACGATCGTGGAAGAGATCCTCGACGCCCTGGCATACGCGCACGATCGAGGAGTCGTGCATCGAGACATCAAGCCCGAGAACGTGCTGCTGACCACCGACGGCCACGTCAAGCTCGCCGACTTCGGGCTGGCCAAGCTCGTGGACCCAGCGCGCCTCGCGTCGATGAGCCAGGTCGCCGGCACGCCGCTCTATATGGCACCCGAGCAGCTCAAGCCGAAAGCCCACGTCGACGCCCGCGCCGACCTTTACGCCGTCGGGGTGATTCTGTACGAGCTGCTCGTGGGTGAGGTGCCCCTCGGCGCCTTCCAGCCCCCCAGCGCGGATCGTGCAGAGCTTTCCGCTGATCTCGACAGACTGGTGCTCCGCGCCCTCGCTCGCCGCCCCGAATCTCGCCTCCCCAGCGCGAGAGAGTTCCGTGGACTACTCGCTGAAGTCGTCGCCATTTCGATCGGCGCCGAAGGTGCCCACTCGAAAGCGGGGGCTGTCGAGGACGGGAAGCAGCAGCCCGATGGCTCGAACGAGCGGAGCGCGACATCCACCCCGCCGAAGAGTTCCCCGCGACCAGAGTCGACCTCGGCCGCAGGGGTGGTGGCTGACCGCGCACGGATGCGTGCGGCGGAGGCGCGAGCTGTTGAAGAGCGAGCGCGGGCGCGAGCAGCAGACGCTATGGCGACGGCGAGCCGTGCGCGGTCGGAAGCTCGGCGCCTCAAGTCGGCGCTGGTCCCCGGGTACACCAGCCGATCTGACGTCCGCGTCTCCGAAGGCCGGTACTCGGGGAAGCTTGCCGAAGGCAAACCTCACGGGCTTGGTGTTCTCGAGGATGAGCAAGGGAGGGAGCTCTACGCTGGCGAATGGTCGCGCGCTCGACGGCAAGGTCTGGGCGTCGGCAGCGACAGAGAGGGGCGATCGCCAAGCGACGAGGAATACGAGGCATATGTGGGGCAATGGAGTTGCGACCGCCCAGACGGGTTCGGGGTGTTGACGATTGGTGCAGGAATATCGATCGCAGCAGAGTTTCGAGCGGGTGAGGTTCAGGGGGTTGCTGTTGTCGACGCCGGCTCCGATCGGCGATTCGAAGGCGAGTTGGATGAGACCGCTGTGGTTGAGCTGGGAGTGCTTAGGCGAAGCGATGGATCGCACCACGCGGGGGAGTTCAAGGCAGGCGTGCCATCCGGCCTCGGAGTGTCCACCACCGCTGAAGGGGACGTCATCGAAGGGCGCTGGGTAGGAGATGAGCTCGACGACGCCGCGCGACGCTCAATCTTGGATCGACGCAGTGATGTTGCGCGTTCGGCGGACTCGGCGGTGCGTTTCGATTGGATCGAGGACTTATTCCGCCGCGCCGGAAAAGCAACGCTGGTGTCAGAAGTCGACCCCGATGATGCTGAGTCGAGGTTGCGAGCCAAGGATCTCGGACACGGCCGATCGACGACGCGGGATGTCGAAAGTGGCCTCGCGGCTTCGATAAGGCGTTTCGTTCGTGTCGCGTCAGCTGTCGCCCGTGTTGCCGACCCGTTGCTGCGGAGGGCGGGGGGCCAGCTTGCTCGAGGGGTCGCGCGTAACTGGCGAGAACTCTCGGTTCTCGGATGCACGATCGTCGTCCTGCTTCTGGCGGGAAGATGCGTTCACGGAATCGTGGACTGGGCGCGGAGTCCTCGCTCCGTTACGGAATCCCGGGAGCAGCCACCGCCGGCAACGCGATGGGTGGATCGAGAACCTGAGCGCCAGACGGATGATCGCGTTCGTCAGACCCAGGAGTCGCAAGCGAAACGATCAAGCGCTGAGACGTGGTGGAGTCGATCGTGGAGTTTCGTGACCTGGCCGATCAAATCCGTTGGCGCCTGGTTGTGGCGTCAGGGCGCCGCTCTGTTCGATTGGGTGGGGAGCGCTCTCACCCGTGGAACGACCTGGATCTCTGCCGGAATGAGTGGTGCGTGGGGATTCGTGCGCTCGATTCCCTTGCGGATCAGTTGTCCTATCTTCGGTGACCCCAACCGGATCGGGTCTCTCGTTCTCGCGGGCACAGGAATCACCTTCGTCGGGCTGATCCTCGCTTGGAGGAACACGGCGGAGACGAACGCAATCGCGTTCGCCATGGTGGTCGGGCTGTTCGTCGCGACAGGTGTCGTCTTTCTTGGTCTGACCGCAATTCTCGAAGGCGCCTATCAGAGATGGGGCATGCAGTGCTCGATTCTGTAAATGGTTCACGCTCGACACGTCGCGCCAGATCGCTGCGCCGTCGGATGGGTATTTCCCACCGTGACGATTCGCCGGCGCGATGCCCGCCGATGCTCGATGGGATGAACCGTGTTCTGTAGCGCCTGCGGGGTACGAAACCCGAACGAAGGCCGATTCTGCGTCGGATGCGGGCGAGATCTGACCGCGGCGCGATCGCCTGGCCCGCGCACTCCAAGCAACCCTCCGTCTGCCTACCCACACGACTCCCTCGACGGCGCGAGCACGCGGCCGCGCGCTGGGGACTCGCTCGACCTCGACGACACGGGCCGCGCCATCGCCTCCCCGATGCGTCGTAGCGGCTCACCAACCTGGGCGGACGATCACATCGTGGCGGGGCGCTTCCGCGTGCTGGATCTACTCGGGCGCGGCGGCATGGGTGAGGTGTATCGGGTGTTGGACCAAGCTACGCAGCGGACCCGGGCGCTCAAGCTCGTGCATCGGGCGCTACTGGACTCCGCTGAAGCTCGGGAGAGATTCCGGAGTGAAGCGGCCCTCACCCAGGAGCTGGTGCACGAAAGGATCGTGCGGACCTTCGACGTGGGCTTCGAGGGTGAGCGGCTCTTCTACACGATGGAGCTGGTCGAGGGCGGTTCGATCCGCGCGCGGATGGAGACGCGGAGGGCGGAGTGCGAGCGCGGTGATCGCGAGCATGCCTTCGATCTCGGTGAGGCGCTCGGGCTCGTCGATCAAGTGCTGGAAGGCCTGAGCTACGCGCACCGCCGTGGGATCGTTCACCGTGACCTGAAGCCGGAGAACGTGCTCGTCACCACCGAAGGGGCAGCGAAGATCGCCGACTTCGGGATCGCCAAGGTGGTGGATCCGGTGCGGCTCGTATCGATGAGCCAAGTGCTCGGGACGCCTTACTACATGGCGCCGGAGCAGCTACGCCCAGGCGCTGCGATCGATGCTCGCGCGGACCTCTATGCGGTAGGCGCGATCCTCTACGAGCTCGTCGCTGACGAGGTGCCGGTGGGGCGCTTCGACCTCCCGGGCGCGATTCGGCCCAACGTGCCAACCGAGGTCGACTCGCTCGTCGCTCGCGCGCTCAGTCCGAAGCCCGACCAGCGATTCGCGGACGCTAGCGAAATGCGCGCGGCGCTGGCCGCAGCGTCGAAAGTCGTACAGGCGGCCGAGCAAGCCCGCGATACACGCTGGCGGAAGGTCGAGTCGCTGTGTGCCACGGCGCAAGCGGCGCGTGCCGCATCCCGCTGGGACGACGCGCTGATCGCGCTCCGTGAGGCTCAGTCGCTCGCCGAGGATCCCACGCCGATCGCGGCGACCGTTGCGGAGGTCGAGACTGAGCAGCGAGAGGCGATCGAATCTCGAGTCCGCCGCGAACGGGAAGCGAAGGCCGGTGCGCTTCTCAAGAACGTCGAAGAAGCGCGTCGCGAGCGGCGTTGGGACGATGCCATCGCGGCGTTGAACGAGGCCCGCGACTTGATCGGCGACCGCGCCGAGATCGCGGAAGCCGTCGCGGCGCTCGAGCTCCAGAAAAGGGTGGTGCACGCAACCGAGAGCCGGGACGCGCGAGTACGGGCCCTCGAACAGGATGCCGGCTTTGCACGATGGAATCGCCGTTGGGACGATGCCATCCGACTCTTGACGGAGGCGCGCACACTTGCTGGTGATGCACCCCGCATCGACCGCACGATCGCATCAGTGCGCGCTGACCGCCAGGCGGCTCTCGAGGCAGAAGCGCGCGACGGGGCTACGCTGAAGGGCCGCCTCAAGGCGGCAATGGCTCGTCGCTTGGATGCGGACCTTCGACGGGCAGCGCGGCCACGCGCGTCGAAGCACGATGCGTTGGCTTCGTCCCAGCCCGACGAATGGCCTCAACTCGATTCCGGCTCCACGTCGTCGAGCGACGCCGAGGAGCGGTGGCGATCCATCACCGGACCGCTCTTCGAACGGGTGCGTTGCCCCACGGACGAACGAGGTCGTCGTGTGCTGACGCTGCTCAGCGACGCCGCACGTGAGCGGCGCGCGGAGCATTGGGAAAACTCGCTGGCTGTGCTTTGGGAAGCTCGCGCGCTGGCAGATGATCCAGCCCCGCTTGATGAAGCGATCGCCCACGTGATGACCCAACAGAAGGCGTCCCTCGGGGCGAGCACCGCTGCCGGGACGCCCCGTCCGTCGGAGGTCGTGCACCGCGTGGGCGTTCGAGGCACCGTGCGTGCGCAACCCGAACAGCGGCTGCCACTGTTGCTTAGGCCGATCGGTGCGCCGCTCGCCAAGCTGATGTTTGCCGTGGGGTTGTTTGCGCTCACGGCGCTGGTGGCGTTGTACCTCAGCGACGAGCGCGGGACGTCAGAGCGTCGCCCACGTGCGACAGTGGAAGCGACACCCTCGCCTCCCGTCGAATCCGGGCTAGCGCAGAACTTGCTGATCACTCAGCCTACCGAAGCTGAACCGTCGCCACCGATGCCCGTACCCGTGGTTGATTCCGAGGCGGCACGAGTCGCGTCGCTGTTGGGGCGTGGCGACGCGCTGGCAGCGAAGCAGTTCTTCACAACTCCCGGGGACAACGCGATTGGCACCTATCGCCGAGTGCTTGCGCTCGAGCCTGGCAACGCACGCGCGGTCGAAGCGCTGGCCAAGATCAAGGATTACTTCGTCGCTCAGGCCGGCGAGCGTGAGAGGAAGGGAGACTTTACCAGCGCGATCGAGTCAATCGACAAGGCGCTTCAAGCCACCCCTGACGACATATCGCTGGCGGCGCGGCGGCAGAGTCTCGACGAAACGCTCGCACGTACCAGAGCGACGGCTCCGCCGCCAGCTCCGTCCTCACCTGTCGTGGTGGAGCCAGACTCTGGCGCGATAGCCAGCATCGCGGCGAGCGATGAGTCGGCGGTAGTGGCCGCTGCCCGTGCCCGTGGTGATCGGTTTGCGGTTCTTGGGGTCGGTGTAGTGATCGACACCAGCACGAACCTCATGTGGGCGAACGGCAACATCGAACCCATCGAGTGGGCATCAGCGAATCACTACGCGGAACAACTGACGCTCTTGGGCTACTCGGACTGGCACCTCCCAACGCTCGAACAGCTGATGACGCTGCACGAGGGAGCGGGAGCAAACCGCGGGGAGAGCTGGGATGAACTCAGAATTCTCAACGAGAAGATGGATGATCACGCGCCGCACAACCCGGGCTACGAGACCGCCAGCGGCGGAGGCTGGGGGGTCGAGCACGGGTGCGGTTGGTTCTGGAACTCCGGTATGGAATGGAACTGGGTGAACCTCTGCCTACGTGAGGCGCGCCGTTCTGTCGGCAGATTTCACGTACTAGCTGTGCGTCAACGTCGCTGACGCAGGGCCAGGTTGCGCGTGGCAGACAGTTTACTCAGCTTCGCCGTCCCACAGGCTTGCGTCGCGCCCCGGAAGCACGTGGGATCTTCGGGCCGTTCGCGCTCGCGAGGATCTGGGTGAGTCGCGCCTCGACCATCGCGCGACGGTGCTCGCCGGCGATCCGCGCGATCCAGTGGCGCAGCTCTTGGATGCGGAATCCCCGGGGGATTTCCAGTTCGGGCAGTCGTGTGAACAGTCGGCTGCGCGACGGCGTCAGGTAGGCGAGATCGAAGAGCGCCTTCTCGGGTGTGGCGAGCTGGATCGTTGAGGCGCGCGGCCGCTCGTAGCCGCCGAACACGCGCGGCGCGAGGCGATGGATGGAATACGTGCCGAGCGTGGTGCGGACCCGCCGCGGACGCCCGAGGGTCACGGCGTAGATCACCTGCGGGATCTGCTCGATCAGTCCGTGATGGTAGAGCGCGGTTTGGAGCGAGACGTAGGCTGGGTAGGGCGCCGTCAGTGCTTCGGGGAGCGCGAGCGGATCGAGACGCGGCTCGATGCTCCACAATCCGGCACGAAGACGCGTGACCAGGCCGTCCGTTGCGAGTCGCGCGAGAAGACGACTTGCCGCCGAGCGCGTCATGCCGAGCCGCGCGGTAGCGTCGGCGGTCGTCAGGACGGAGCGCCCGAAGTCTCGAAGCGAGGCGAGTGCGCTAGTCGCTTTCATGATCGCTGCAGCTCGTCGAGTCGTTCGATCACGAGGTCCTGGATTCGGTCCCAGGCGACGGCGTCACCGTAGAGGGCCTGATCGTCAGGCGCGAGGTAGGGCAGCACTTGCGACCGAAACGCGTCGAAGGGAAGGTCCAGCACGCGCTCGATCGCGGGGCCGACGGCCGCGAGGAGGGGTGCCGGGAGCGGGCGCGGATCGGCGTGATGCACTCGGAGCAGATGATCGAGGTCCCAGACGTCGCGGGCCTGCGGCTCGCGGCGACCGGCGAGCGCGCGGATCTTCTGGCGACAGGCCGCGGCTGCCGTGTAGTGGTTGGCCGTCGGTGCGGGCAGTCCGTAGGGGCGGACGATCGCGGACCGAACGGGCTCGAGGACGTGCTCGTCATCGTCACGCCGCCGGCTGAACTCGATCTTGGTCGGCAACGCGACCTGGGCGCGAGCGCCCTCGATCTGGACCTTCCAGCGCTGGGTCGTTTCCGTCTGCTTGGGCTTCGTGACTCGCGCGATCTCGATTTCGTGCGCAGCGAGCAGCGTGCTGAGGGCCGGTGACTCCAGTGCCTTGTCCACCGCCGATTCCAAGGCGTCGCGGGTGCCGAGGACGGAATCGATGTCGAGAGCTTCCGAGTAGCGCGGACTTCCGAACCACGCGCGCAAGTTCACGCCACCCGTCACGACGTAGCGAGTGCGATCGAGCTTGGTCTCCAGCACCCGCAGGAAGGCGAGGTGGAAGAGCTCCACTTGTTGGATGGTGGTGAGGGTCACCATCAATGGCCGACATAATGCAGAATAGTTCCTCGGACGGCAATCTTGCGCAATATCCGAATCAACCTGATCCTACGGCTCGCGCGACCGCACCCGACCATCCGACGCCTATTGCCCGCAGCGGGCCTCGATCGTGCAGCGCTTGGGACAGGTGGGAGCGGGGGAGCCGGCGGCGAGGGCATGGAAGAGGTCTTGGTTTTGCCGCAGGGCGGCGTGGGCGTGCACGAATTTCGCTTCGCTGGGCTCGCGGCGCACGGCTTGGTCGAGTAATGCCAAAGCCTCGGATCGGCAGCCGCGCATTTCCTTGACGATCCCCAGGTTGAAGTAGTCGGCGCCGGCGATGTCCTTTCCCGAGTCGATGGCGAACTGCAAGTAGCGCTCGGCCTGGTCCCAGTCGCAGGCGCACGCGTACTCGATTCCTTGCGTTGCGGAGGCGTTGTCACTCTGCGCCAGCTCGATCACGCCGCCGTCGTAGTGGGGCTGGATCTTGGCGAGGAAACCGTCGACGGACTTGGTGGCGAGGTCGTCGAAGACCGCCGGTGCGGCGGGGAGCTGGGTGACTCGCTGCGGTGAGCCGGGCGGGCGACTGGGCGGTGGTGGCGGCGCGGCGGCGTTGTTGCCGCCCAGGAGTGCACCGATGGCCGTGCCCATCGCGTATCCGGCTTGAAACGCGGGCGTGCCACCCGTGGTAGCGCCTGAGGCCAGCCGAGGATCGCCGGATTCCAGAATCTCCCACGCGGAGGTTTGGTTTTCCGCCTGCGCCGCCAGCACCTGCCCCGTGCGCACGTCCAGGATGCGGTAGGTGACCGTGAGATCACCGCGCCGCTGGTAATAGACCTGGCGTACGGTGCGGTTGGCGTTGATGGAGGCGTCGAAGAACGGCACGTCCTCGAAGGTGCGGCCGTCCTGCACCGAGGCACCGGTGATCTCACCGAAGATGATGCCTTCGAGGCCTTGGCCGAGCAGCCGGTCGAGATCGCTCGATCGCAAATTCCCGCGGCCGCGAAACTCTTCCATCTCCTTCACCAGTCGCTTCAGCTCCGTCGGGTTGCGGCTGAACATCTTCAAGTAGCCGCTGTTGGCGATGCCCTGCTCGAGCTTGCCGACCATCGTCGCCGCAACCACCTCGTAACCCGGTTGTGCCGTGAAGCTCGCCACACCCACCGTGCGGATCGGCCCGATCGGCACGCTCCCCGGCACCAGCCGCTGCACCTGCACCGTCTTCCCGGCGCAGCCGGCGGCGATCCAGACACCGATCGCCAGCAACGCCGAGCCCGAACGCCGAACGCTCCGATCGAAACGCTTCATCTTTCCGGCACCTCCGTGCGCGTTAGCGTGGCGAAGAAGACCGCGCTCTGCTTCGGGAATCATCGTACCGAACAAGCCCCGCGCGGCGCACCCCCACTTTCGCGCAGCCCGTCACACCCTCGTACCCGAACGCCTATCCGTGCGGAGCGCGGCGCAATCGCGCCGCCGTCGGGTTTCGCGGCCGAGCGTCCTGCGCTAAAACCGCCGTCCATCCGCGGGCCGATCCCGACCGCATCTTCACGACGGCTACGAGAACGCGCACGACATGTTCTGCGGAAAGTGTGGCTCCGCCAACGCCGATGGGCTCAGGTTTTGCGTAGGCTGCGGGGCCAACCTCGCGGTGCAACGCACACCCGCGGTGCGCACCCCCCGTGGGGCTCGTCCTGCGGCGCCGGTCGATTCGCTCGACGGCCTCGAAACCCAGGGCCACGTGCCGCGTGCGGTCTCCGAGTTTCGCACCGCGGGCGATCACATCGCCGGCCGCTACCGGGTGGAGGCTGTCCTCGGCCGCGGCGGGATGGGTGTGGTCTACCGGGTCTTCGACGACGAAGCGCGGGAGATCCGGGCGCTCAAGATGCTCTACGGCTCGCTGCTGCAGTCGGACCTGGCGCGCGAGCGCTTCCGCGAAGAGGCCGTCCTCAGCCAGAAGCTTCGCCACCCCGGCATCATCGAGACGTACGAGTTGGGTGTAGACGGATCCACGCGCTTCGACACGATGGAGCTGGCGCCGGGCGGCTCGCTTCGCGGACGGATCCAGGCCGCCGCCGAGGGGAGCGCGCCCATCCCCGTGGAGCACGCTCTCGCGTGGACGGACGAGATCCTCGCCGCGCTCGCGTATGCCCATCCCACGTGCCGTCGAGATCGCCAAGCAGATCTGCGCTGGTCTCGCCTT
>CAYVDO010000053.1:0-28846 GCA_964450125.1 uncultured bacterium | reverse complement strand
AGGCTCGCCTCGAGCCGCGGCCACGCGATTGGGGCTCACTGCCCACGAGCGCGACGCGAGGTGCGTGGCCGCGGAGCACCCTTCGACGTGCCCCCAGCCCCTCACGCCTGGAGGGGGCTCGGCACAAGACTGACCCACTACCCTCTACGCTGTGGCGTTGCCGGTGCTCGCGTTCGCGAGCACCGAACGCGTGCTTGCGCTGCGGGCGGCGTTCAGCGAGCCGGCGCCAGATCCTTGAGGAACTGCTCCGTGTATTCCGGCGGTGTGCTGGTCGGCAGACCGAGGATCGCCGTGCCGAGGCCGTAGCTGCGCCATTCGGCGAGCTTCTCGCGGCAGTGGCTCGCCGGGCCGCAGATCGCGATCGCGTCGATGAGCTCGTCGCTCACGGCGTCCCCAGCGCTGGCGCGATCCGGACCGTTGTACGCGGCGAGAACGTGATCGGCGTTCTCCTTGAAACCGAAGCGGCAGAACATGTTGTGGTAGTAGTCGCCCATGCCGCCGATGTAGAAGCTCACCAGCGGCTTCACGATCGAGCGAGCGAAGCCCACGTCGTCGAACGGCACCACCGACACGAACGGCGACACCTCGATCTGGCTCGCGTCGCGGCCCGCCTTCTTGGCGCCCTGCTCGAGCAGCGCGATCGCGTCCTGGAAGTGCTTGTAGGGCCAGAAGGTCGGCATCCAGCCGTCGGCGATCTCGCCGGTCTGGATGATCGCCTTGTCGTTGAGCGAGGCGATGTGGATCGGGATGTGAGGGCGAAACGGCGTCATCTCGAGCTTGAAGTTCCGCGCCTCGAAGAGCGTGCTCATGTCGGGGCTCAATCGCTTGCCCGCAACCAGCGCGTTGATGATGCCGACGGTCTCGCGCATGCGCGTGAGCGGCTTCTCGAACTTCTGCCCGTGGAGGTTCTCGATCACCTTCTTGCCGCTGGTCCCGAGTCCCAGGATCACGCGGCCCTCGGAGATCTCGTCGAGGGTGGCCGCGGTCATCGCGAGCAGCGCCGCTGAACGGCTGAAGATGTTCGTGATGCCGGTCGCGAGCTTGATGCGCTTGGTGTGGACCGCGATCTCGGTCAGAAGCTGGAACTGTTCGTAACCCCACGCCTCGGGCAGCCAGATCGAGTGGTACCCCAGATCCTCGGCCATCTGCGCGAAACGCAGCACGGCTTTGCGGTCGTAGCCTTTCCAGAAGGGAACGATGCCAGTCTCGTTGGGCATGGGGACGCTCCTCGCGCGCTCGAGTTCGGGTTCGCAGATCGGCCTGCGGCGAACGGCGAACTCTAGCCCGCGCACCCGGTGTGCCCAAGGTGCACGGAGATCATGGCTGCTTGCCTTTCGGCGTCCGCAGGCGAAGAGTCGTGGCTTGATCTTTCCGAGCCCCGACGAGGGGTGGGGGAGATGGACTGTGACCCGATGGACGTGGGTGAGGGGAACGGGGATCGTCGTATGCGTGGCCGGCATGCTCGCGAGCGCGTCGCTCGTCCGAGCGCAGAACGCCGCCGGCACCGACGAGTGGGTCGGGGCGTGGCGCGGTAAGGTGCAGTTCGCCAGCGGTGCCCTCGCCAGCGTGAAGGATCTGGAGTTCCTGTATGTCTTCAACGCAGGCGGCACGATGACCGAGTCGTCGAATTACGACGGATCGCCGCCCGTGCCGCCGGCATACGGCGTCTGGCGGAAGCTCGCTCCGCACACGTACGAGGCGAGATACGAGTTCTTCGTCAGCAAGGCACCCAAGGCGATCGACGAGATCACCGGTGGAGGCGGATGGGCGCCCGCCGGCCGCGGTGTGTTGGTCGAGAAGATCAAGCTCGCGGCCGACGGGATGAGGTACTCCTCGACGATTCGCATGGATCTCGTCGATGCTGCTGGAAACCCGACCGAGACCGGCAGCACCGCCGAGGTTCACGCCGAGCGGATCCGACTCTGAACGCATCCGAGCGTTCGCCGATGCCTCTCGACGACATCAAGAACTTCCTGCAGCTCGACGAGCGCGTCGCGACGGCGGGTCAGCCGACCGCCGAGCAGATCGGGGAGATCGCGGCCGCGGGCTACGAGGTGGTGATCAACCTCGGGCTCCTCGATCCGCGTTACTGCCTGCCGGACGAAGCGGGGCTCGTCCGCTCGCTCGGTCTCGACTACGACCACATCCCCGTCGAGTTCGACGCTCCTCGAATCGAGGATTTCAGGCGATTCGCCGCAGCGATGGAGCGCGGCGTCGGCAAGCGGGTCTTCGTGCACTGCGCCGCGAACTTCCGCGTCACGAGCTTCGTCGCGATGTGGGGGGAGGTCACCCAGCGCTGGTCCGCCGAGCGCGCCGACGCGCTGGCGCGGACGTTCTGGGAGCCGAACGAGACGTGGCGCGCTTTCCTGGCCGCTTGCCGTGCCGCATCTCGCGAGCGTTTCTGAGCACCGTAGCGCGTCGGATGGCTCAGGATCCGCACCTCGCCGGCAGCCGCGATCGCTGGATCACGGTTGCCGGCAGGTGAGTGTGTTGCTCGTCGAAGACCGGGTACGCGCTGCATACGCGAGCTTCATCGCCGGATTGCGATCACCTCGAGGTATTCCGCGTCCACTTCGGTGAGGTGCTCCGCAGTCCGGTGGTGCTGGACCCAGTGCTCGATCAAGTCGGCCGCCAACCACGCGCGCCGGTCTTCATCGAGTGCCTCGAAGGTCCGCACGGTCGGCCCGTACGCACCGCGGAAGAGCTCGGCGATGCCGGCCGGCGTGTGCGGATAGCGGAAGGTGAGGGTGCGCCGCGTCGTGTGGACGTCCCAAGCGCCGGGGTCGAAGCGCTTCTGAATCTCACGCTCGTCGCCCCACGCGAGAGGGCTCGGCGTGCCCGGTGGCGGCGACACGTAGGCCAAATGCGTCGCGAGCATGCGTCCGACGAATCCCTCGCGGGTCCAGTTGGCGAGGGCCACGCGGCCGCCGACGCGAGTGACGCGCGCGAGCTCGGCGAGCACGCTCTCGGGTCGCGCCGCGAACATGATGCCGAACATGGACATCACCACGTCGAAGCTCGCGTCGGTGTAGGGAAGATCCTCGACGGTGCCTTGATCGAGGCGCACCGCGAGCGCCTCGCGATCGGCCCAAGCCGCGGCCGAATCGAGAAGGCTGGGAACGAGATCGAGCCCGGTCACGAAGGCGCCGGTGCGGGCTGCGGGGATGGTGAGGTTGCCCGAGCCGCAGGCCGGGTCGAGGACGCGGAGCGCGGGAACGAGGCCGAGCCGCTCGACGAAGGCTTCCGCCTCGTGGCGGAAGCCTGCCGAGATCCGATCGTAGTCGCCGGCGCTCCACACCCGGCGGGTTCGATCGGTGATCGGGTCGCTGGCGAGGCTGCTGCGATCGAGGATCGCGTGGCGTGCCACGACGTCGCCGATGGCTTGGCCGCAGTCGAGTTTTCGGGTCGAGAGAGGAACGAGCTCGGTATCCATGGGGTTCCCTTTCGTGCGCTCGGTGGGAGCGCGTTGAGGTTGTGGCGAACGGTGCGCAACGTACCGACGCCAGCTCCCGGGGTGAATGACCGAGCGTCCGCGTTTCTTGATTGCGCGTCCGGCGCGGTGTGCGACCCGACGAAGGCCGCGCGGTTGCGCTCGACGCGAATTCGCCCGAGCATGTGCGCCGATGGACCCGCTCTCCGACGTGCTGCGCGCAGTGCGCCTCGATGGTGCCTACTTCTATCGGGTCGAGGCGGCGGGGCCGTGGTCGGTCGCCGCGGTGGCGGCGCGCGAGCTGGTGCCACGCGTGCTGCCGCGCGCCGAGCACCTGATCGCGTACCACATCCTGCTCTCGGGCAGTTGTTTCGGCGGGCTCGAAGGCGAGCGTCAGGTGGAGATGAAGCCGGGCGACGCGATCGTGTTTCCGCATGGAGATGCGCACGTGATGTCGAGCGCCGACGGCTGTCGGTTGGGAGCGGATCGGCACGATACGTCGCCGGCGCGTTTCCCGAGCACGCTCGAGATCGGCCCAGGGCCGACGCGAGAGACCACGCTCGTGTGCGGGTTTCTCGGTTGCGACGCGCGACCCTACAACCCGCTGCTCGCGTCGCTGCCACGCCGTCTGGTCGCGTCCGGGCTCGCGGGGGGGTGGCTCTCGCAGTTTCCTGCCCAGGTCGTCGCAGAGTCGTGGAAAGAACGCGCCGGCGGCGAAACTCTGCTGACGCGCATGGCGGAGCTCATGTTCATCGAGGTGGTGCGGCATCACCTCGAGAACCTGCCGCCCCGGCAGTCGGGTTGGCTGGCAGCGCTCAAGGACGACGTCGCCGGGCCAGCGCTGGCAGCGCTCCACGAGCGCCCGGCGCATCCTTGGACGTTGCCGGAGCTGGCCCAGGCGATCGCGACCTCACGCACGGTGCTCGCCGAGCGATTTTCCGCGCTGGTGGGTGTCCCGCCGATGCTCTACCTCACGCGCTGGCGCCTTCAGCTCGCGGCGCTCGAGCTCGCGCGCGGCACCACGAAGATCGCGGCCATCGCCGAGCAAGTGGGATACGAATCGGAGGCTGCGTTCAGTCGCGCGTTCAAGCGCGAGACCGGCCTCTCGCCAGCAGCCTGGCGCCGTGCGCGGCAGGACGGCGCGGGCGCCTGACGCCGTTCGCCTCGAGCTAGGCGTGCGTCAGCGCGCGGTCAGCTCGTGGTCGATGGCGTCACGCAGCGCGGCGAGGGCAGGGCCGCGTGCCCTTTGCTTGGTTCCTGCGTGGGCGCTGCGATCGACGAGTGTGAGCTTCGTCGCTTCCTCGCGCGCAGCTTCGAGGACGGCACCCGGCTCTGCGAGACGATCGAGGAATCCCGCCACGAGTGCCTGCTCCGGCGCGTAGAGCGTACCGGTGAGGGTCGCATGGTGGAACCAGGGGGTGGCGAGCCTGGCCCGGGCGATCTCGATCCCGTACTGCGGCATCGTGAGCCCGATCGCGACCTCGTTGAGGCCGATCTTGAACGCGCCAGCGGCGCCCACGCGCAGGTCGGCGGCGAGCAACACGAACCCACCCTGAGCGATCGCGTGACCGCCGCACGCCGCCACCACCGGACGGGGGAAGCCGAAGATGCGCCACACCAGCTCGGCGCCCGCGCGCAGCGTGCGCATGACCTCCTCGGGCGAGCGGCCGAACATCGCGCGATCGTAGCCGCCGGAGAACGTGCGTTCGCGGCCGGTGAGGAGCACGACCGCGTCGTCCGCTTGGGCGCGATCGAACGCTGCGTGCAGCGCGCCGAGCATGGCTTCGCTCATCACGTTGGCTTTGCCGTCGTCCATCGTGATCGTCGCGATTCCGTCCGCGAGCTCGTAACGTACGGGTGCAGGGTGGTTCACGATCGATTCTCCTTTCGCGGACGCGAACGCGGACGTCGCGTGGCGGGGACGGTGCTGGCGAGCGCCGCCAAGGCGGCGTCTTGGAACGTCGTGACGAGCCTGCTCGGAGCCACCTCGGCGACGCCGCGTGCCCACAAGCGCCCGTATTCGTGGGCGGGACCGATGCAGAGGGTCTGCGCGACGGGACGAGCGAGATCGCCGGCGAGATCCGCGGCGTGTGCGGCGGCGAAGAGGCGCGTGAGCGCCGCGTAGAAGTCTCGATTGCGCTCGGCGAGCGGTGCCGATGCCGCCGCAGCGACCTCGTCGGGAAGCGTCGAGAAGAGATAGCGCGCGAACTCCCGATGGGCCTCGATCCAACCGAGGTGGACCGCCACCCAGGCGTGGATGGCGGCGGCGGGGTCCGATGCGGCTTCGAGCGCCGCCAGTCGCGGCGTGCTGATAGTCGGTCATGCCCTCGACCAATACGCCGTTCAATCCCCGTGGACTTCGGCCCAGGCCACGCCGCGCAATGCGCCGAGGGCGTACCCCGTGGCCTGGTCTGCGGGGTAGCGCTCCTTCAGCACCGCCTGGACGTCGGGTGGAATCATCAGTGTGGGGCCGTGGCAGGTCAGGCACATCCCTTGGATGGGGATGGGACGCAGCACGCGTGCGATTCGCTTTCCGCCGAGGGTGACGACCGCGGATGCGCCTTTCACGCCCTCTGCGGGCCGCTCGCCTTGAACGTCGAGCCAGCGTTGCACCCAATCCGGCGCTCGATTCGCCGGATTGCGAAGCCGCAGGCTCGAGCGGCCCACCTTCGCGTCGAGTCCAGCGGCAGCGATCTCGGGGACGGCGGCGGTGATCCGTTGCGCGTCGCTGGCGCACACCTCGATGGCGGCGGCGGGTCCACCGCCATTCATCGCGTCCGTCAGCCGCGCCTTGAGATCGCCGAGGAGCTGGTCGAGCAAGCGGTTGGCGATCGCGACGGCATCTCGCGCGGTGACGGTCGGAGCGGGAGGCGTGGCCGGGGCGGTCGCGGCAGCGGGCGCGCGATCGTTCGACGTCGCGGAGCAGCTCGCCAGCACGAGCGCGCCGAGCGCGCAGGTCGCGGCGATTCCTGCGCGATGCGTGGTTCGCCAGCGCACGGTCAATTCCGCGTGAAGACCAGCTTCGATCCCGAGCCGGACGCAGCGCGATCGAACGGGATCACCAGCTCGTACACGCCGCTCTCCACGCGCGCCTGGATGGGATGCGGCGACTTCTCGAGAATGCGCAGCACACGCTTGTTGGTCGCGAGCACGCTGGCGCTCAAGCCTTCCAGACCCCGCTCTTTCGCGAGCTGGATGAGATACAGGAACATGAAGCTCGCGACGCCCTTGCCTTGGTAGGCGTCGTCGACGAGCAGCGCGAAATCGGCGTACTTGCTCCCGGGCAACTGGACGTAACGGGCCTCGCCGATGAGATGGTCGGTGCCGGGCTCGCCGATCACGGCCACGATCGACATCGTGGTGCGGTAATCCACCGTCGTGTACGCCTGCATCTTCTTGTGCGGCATCGTCTTCAGGCGGCTGAAGTAGCGGTAATACACCCCTTCGTCGGAGAAGCGGTAGAAGAGCCGTCGCATCTCCTCCTCGTCCGAGGGCCTGATGGCGCGGAATCGAACCTCGAGGCCATCCTTGAAGGTGCGTGTCGTGGCGACCTCCGCCGGATAGAGGCGACCCGAGTCGGCGAAGAAGATCTGATCCTTGTAGAGGATCCCGGCGGCTTTCGCAGACTCCACCAGGCTGGCGCGATCGTCCGGGTGCGCGACGTCGATCAGCGCCTGAGCGCGTTCGCGCAGCGTCCGGCCAGCGAGATAGGCCGCTCCGTACTCGGTGACCACGAAGTCGAACGACTCGCGGTTGGGAATCACGTTCGGTAACCCGTCGGTCGTGAGCACGATGTTGCTCTGTCCTGCGCGATTGCGGCTCGGCAGTGCCGCGAGCGTCTTGCCGCCCTTGGAGAGCCGCGCTCCGACCAGTTGCTCGACGACTTCGCTCGGTCCGGCGGCCACGTTCCCCTTGCCGGTGTGGAGCGCCACCCGTCCCGTGAGATCGACCTTGCGGATCTGGACGGCGGCCACGAAGCGCTCGAGCTGACCGATGATCTCCGGCGAGGCCGTGACGTCGATGCCTTGCATCTCGATCAGCGGATTGCGGTCGAGCCAGGCATGCAGCTCCGCGGCGCCGAGCACCCAGGATGCCACGGTTTTGCCGCGAAACAGACGCTTGCGGCGATTGGTGACGGCACCGCTCTTGATCAGGTCCATGACCGCGTCGGTGAGCATCAGCGAGTGAAGGCCGAGGTCTCGCTTCTCCCGCAGGTGGCGGCCCAACGCATCGAACATCGGGCCGATCGACCAGCCGAGGCAGCTCCCATTCTCGATCAAGGTCGCCACGTTGCGCGCCACCTTGTCGAAGGTCTCGTCGGGCTCCCAGCGGAAGAAATAGAACGGCCGGACCTCCGCTTCGACGAAGTAGTCGATCTCGCTCACGTGGATGAAGGAATCGCCGAGCGTGCGCGGTGCCGCTGGATTGACCTCGGCGACCACGAGCGACGCGCGTTCGATCGCCGCGCGTGCCGCGTCCACGACCACGCCGAAGCTCGCGTAACCGCTCGTGTCCGGTGGTGAGATCTGCACGAAGGCCGCGTCCACACGCACCGCACCGCCCTGGATGAGCGATGGGATCGTCGAGAAAGCGGCCGGGATGAAGTCGATGCGCCCTTGGGTGAGGGCGTCGTTGGCGAGCGAGCTGGCGAAGAAGGTCTTGAGCCGGAAGCGGCTTTCTTCGAGCGATTGGAGCGTGAGCACGTCGCCCAAGCTCACGATGTGGATCAGCTCCAGGTCGCGGAGGTTGCCGAGACCGGACTTCAGCAGGTGCCGAACGAGCGTCCTGGGCTCGCCGGGATCCGTGCTCAGGAAGATGCTCATTCCCGGCTCGATGTGCCGGAAAACATCGTCGGGGGCGGAGAGCGTCTTGCCGAAAGCGGCGAGGCGATCGGCGACGTCACTCATGCGCGCTTCCTCGTCTGGCGGTGGGGCCGGGATCGAGGCAGGGTCTGCTGGGCGTTCCGCAATGCCCGTCGTGGGCCATGGCTTCGCCGGGGCGGAGGGACGAGTGACTGGCTTTCACGAGGTCGAGCTCGTCCCGATCGTCGGCGGCGTGCACAGACTTACCGAAGGCCGCCACCACCGCCATGCCCCGTGGTCGTGCGGTATGGAGAGCGGAAGCCGCGGAGGCGTCACCTGCGCCGAGGCTAACAGGGGAGTGCTGGTGTCAGCGTGCCAGGCGCCCTCGGTGCGGCGCTTGCGCGCGCCATCGAGGTGCGGGCGCTCACGACGGCGGAGCGTAGCAGCCCGCGCTGCGTGCGGCGGTGAGCGTCGGCACGCGTGGTAAGCTCGCCGACGTTCGCCGGTCGCCGTGGGCGCTCGCGACCTCCGCGCGCACCGCGGGATGCGCGCCGGCCCCCCAGGCGTGAGCAGCCCGAGGCAGCGCAGTCGCTTTTCGCTCGCCACCGCTGGGTGTCTGGGGATCGGTATCGCATGCGCGTCGTTTTCTTGGTGCTGCTCGCTCTGGCGGCGGTGACGGGCTTTTACGTCGAGCTCAACCCGAGTTGGACCGGGCTCTTTCGCGCCCACCTGATTCTTCATCCACTGCTTGGTCTGGTCGCTGCCGCGTTGTCGATCGGCTACGTGCGCAGCCACGTGCGCGACAAGGGCTGGAGCACCGCGAAGATCGGAGCGCTGCTGGGAGCGCTGCTCACGATCGCGTGGATCGGGTGCGTCGTGAGCGGCCTGGCGCCGCTTTCGCTGAGCCGCGCCAACCGACGCTTCGTCGAGGTCCATGGGTGGATTGGCTGGGCGATGCTGCCGATCTTCGGGTTGCACGTGCTGCGCACCGCGTGGCTGGCGCTCGCGGATCGAGCGCGCTGGGCGCGCTTCCGCGCTCGCGTCACGATCGCACGCCCCGCCTGGCTCGGCACTTCGGTGGTGCTGGTTTGGACGGCCGCGGTCGCGTTCGATCGACCCGCGTGGGAGAGCCTGTGGTTCCACTTCGACGCGTTCCTGCACGGCTCGGCCGCGACCACCCTGGAAGGCGGTGCGCCGCGTAACGCGGCCGTTGCGGTGGGGATCAGCTCGAGTTGCGGCGTGGGCAGCGCGTGCCACGCGGAGCTCACGCGCGAGTTCGAGCAGAGCGCCCATCGGCGCTCGCCCGAGACCGGGCACTTCCAGAAGATCGTGGCGCTCCTGGCCGAGGAGCGCGGAGGATCGGCATCGCGATTCTGCGGGTCGTGTCACGCGCCGAGCAGCGTGCTGGGCGACCCCTCGGATGCGGCGCAACCGGGCGAGCCCGCGGTTGCGAAGCACGGGCTTGGCTGCCTCGTCTGCCACAGCATGGGTGCTGCCTCGCTCGCCGAGCATCCGGGGAAGCGCTACGCCGGCGACGTCCCGGAGGGCTTCCGGATCGATGTCCAGCTCGACCATCTCGGCCTCTTCCCCGCAGATGGCGATCCCGGCGCGAAGCAGTTCGATCGCTCCACGAATGCACGCCTCATCCGGCTCGATCCTGCGGCACACGCGCGAGTCATGCGGCCGGCGCTCATCGACCAGGACGCCGTGTGCCTCGCCTGTCACCAGGAGCACATCCCCCGTCGTGAATCGACCGGGTTCGCTGCCGTGCGTTGCATCGACTGTCACATGACGATGCAGCGCCCTTTCTCCGAGAGTGGCCAGCGCAAGCCCCATTACCTCGTCGGAGCGAACGTGGTGCTGCCGCGGTTGGTCGGCGACCCCGACATGGAACGCAAGGTGACGGACTGGGTCACCGGGCGCTTCGAGACCCGCGCGCTGGATGCCTTCTGGGAGCTGCGGCGTCCCGAGCAACGGAACCAGAGCAAGGCGGTCTGGCTCTTCATGGCCCTCGAGCCGCTGACCACCGCGCGCGCCGGTACCGATCTGGGGATTCGGATCGCGACCTCGAACGTCGGCATCGGCCACCCGTTCCCGAGCGGCGTGATCGACCTCTACGACGTGTGGCTCGAGGTGCGGGTGGTGGACGCCCGGGGAACGCTCGTCTACGCATCCGGAAATCCGGGCGGCGTCGCGCCGGTGGCCGACGGCGTTATCCGCCTCGGTGGCTGGGTGAGCGACGGCGACGGGAGACCGATCGATCGCCACCGGGTCTGGGAACAAGCCGAGCGGCACATCCAGGCGATCGAACCGAACCGCACGGTGAGTCACGAGCTGACGGTCCCCATCCCGATCGAGGCCGTCGGGCCGCTCACGATCGAGGCCCGTTGGAACTACGATCGCCTCAACGCGCCCTTCGTGCGCTGGGCGTACGGGGATCGGGCGATCGAGCTGCCGCGGATCGTGATCGCCTCGGTGGAACAGAAGATCGCGCTGAGCGGCTGATCCCCGAGATCGCGCCTCACGTGGCCGCTACGGCTGTGTGCGATTCGGCAACCACTGGCGGAGATCGATGCGGTAGCCGCCTTGTGCGCTGCCGAAATAGAGCTGGTCGCGCTCCACGTCCAGCATCAGCGATTGCGCCTTGCCGCCGATGTCCAGCCGCTCGATCGGCTCGGCCGTGGAGTAGTCGAGCGCCCACAGCTCGCCCGGCATGAACGCCAGCGAGTAGATGAGATCCCGTCGCGCGTCGAAGACCAGGTTCCGCGAGTTGAGCGGGCCGCGGAACGTTCGCGTCAGCGCCAGCGGCTGGATCGAGAATTCGTAGAACCGGTCGGAGAAGAAGCTCGCTGCGACGATCCGTCCCTTCGACGGAAGGACGACGAAATCGAGGCCGCCCTGTGGCAGCACCGCCTTCTGACGCACGGTCATGGTCGCGGGATCGACCTGCACGAGCAGGAAGCGATCGTTCGCGTCGGTCATGCCGAGCTGCGCGTAGAGCATGCCGCTCGATTCGTCGTAGGAGACGTTGAGCAGCCCGGCGTGGAATCTCGTGAAGCCCGCCTCGTCGAACGCGAGCTGTCGCTCGAGCCGAAGGGTCGCCCGATCGTACTCGGCGAGAATGGGGTGCTCGTGGAAGGTGACGTAGATGCGGTCCCCCGCGACGGCGAAGTCCCACGGTGCGATGCGTTGACCCTCGAGGATGTTCACGGTGCGGGTGATGGCGAACGGCTCCGTCGAGAACGTGAGGAAATCGCCGCTGTCCCAGTCCATCGTGAGGATCTCGCTGCCGGATGGATCGAGCCACAGGTAGCGCGCGAGGCCGTGGACCTCGATGATGCGTGTCTCGCCCGTCGCGAGGTCGATGCGTGCGAGGCCCGACGCAGGGCCGTAGCACGTGAAGAGATAGCGCCGATCCGGGCTGACGACGTAGTCGCGCATGTGCGAGAGCGGGAACGCCGGCTCGACGCCATCGTGCGGATAGAAACGCGCGAAGCCGGGAGGCACCGGGCTCAGCGTGGCAGCACGAGGCGGAAGCACGCCCACGTAGTGCCAGAAGATCAGGCTGCCGCAGGCGCCGACGCCAGTGAGGCGCGCCGCCCAGCGCTTGAGCCCCACCAGCGCGAGTGCCGCGCCGAGCCCGCAAGGCACCACGAACGCGATGCGGTACGCCGCCGCCTTGTTGGAGCCGAGCCCGTGATCGACGTGGTACGCGTTGAACGCGGCCCACGCTACCAGCGCGACGATGAAGACGACCCGACCGAGCTTCGCGCGCGCCGCCAGCGCGTAGCCGAGAGCCAACAGCACCGCCAGCCCGAGCAACGCCTGCGGCCAGGAGATCCGAGCCATCAAGAAGAGGTTGGGCGGGACCTTGTGCCACTCGAGCGGCAGCCACGCGTTCGAGAAGCCCTTCGACGTGGGGCTGAGGGCGAGGATGACGGGCGGCGCGGTGCAGAGCACGAGGCCGACGATCTGATCGAGGAGCCGCTCACGCGACGGCGCCAGGGCCAATCGCCGCTCGAGCCGGAACAAGAGCGGCGGGACGCAGAAGAGAAGCGCCGCCAAGGGATACGCACGGCTGCGCTCGATCACGCCCTCGTTCCCCAGCAACACGAGCTCGGTGATCTTGTACGCGACCACCGCGAACACCACGGCGTCGAGGACCAGAGTCGCCGCCGAAGCGTGCAGCGAACGCACGGGTGCGGCTGCGCCTGGGGCGGGGGGAGAGGATTCGCTCATCGGTGATTCTCGGTGCGCTCGCGGCGGAGCCGACGGCTGGGTTCGCCCAAGCGTGGTGTGCGATCGCCCGCGAGGCTACCCCTGAAGTGAGCGCATCGAGTCGCCTCGCAATCGCTCGCCGTCCTCGCCTTCGGCGGGGTGCCGAGATGGTCATTCACGATTCGGCGCGAGTCGCTCGTAGGGGCGTCGGCGAGTGCGCCCGCCCCTTCGGGTTGCCAGTCGGGTCGATCCACATCGTGAACGGTCATTTCGGACGCCGCGGTGGGTTCCTCGCGCGCTCGATCACCGCAGCCCCCCGCTCTCGAACAATCTGGGCTAGAATCTCGTCACCCTCCGTCGCAATCGTCGCGTCAGATCGCCCAGGCTCGTGACCGTCCTCGTCACTGGTGGTGCCGGCTTCATCGGTTCGAACGCCGTCGCTCGATTGCTGGATCTCGGCCATCGCGTCGCGGTCCTCGACGATCTGAGCCGTCCCGGTTCCGAAGACAACCTGGTGTGGCTTCGCGAGCGCGGCCTCGCGGAGTTCGACCAGATCGACGTCCGTGACGCAGCCGCCGTAGCCGCGTTCGTCGCACGTCACCGCGACGCGACGCTGATCCTGCACCTCGCCTCGCAGGTCGCAGTCACCCGCGCCATCGTCGATCCCCGCGAGGACTTCGAGATCAACGTCGGCGGCACGGTCAACGTGCTGGAGGCGGTGCGCGCGATCTGGGCGGATCCCTCGCAGGCGCCGTTGGTCGCGTACTCTTCGACGAACAAGGTGTACGGCAGCTTGCCGGACGCGGTGGCGCGCGAGAACGCGCGGCGCTTCGAGCCCGCGGTTGGCTGGCGCGGCGTCCCCGAGGACCACGAGCTCCACCCCGAGACGCCCCATGCGGTGTCGAAGGCCGCCGCCGAGAGCTATCTGCGGGCGTACTCGTACTCCTACGGAATCCCAACCGTCACGTTCCGGCAATCGTGCATCTACGGGCCGAGGCAGATGGGTGTCGAAGAGCAGGGCTGGGTCGCGTGGCTGTCGCTTTGTGCGGCGCGGCGACAGCCGATCCGGCTCTACGGCGATGGCCGCCAGGTGCGGGACGTGCTGCACGTCGACGACCTGATCGACGCTTTCCTCGCGGCTTGGCAGCGTCGGTCCAGGTTGCGAGGAGAGGTCTTCAACCTGGGTGGTGGGCCGTCGCTGACGTTGTCGCTGCGGGAGTTGTTGGAGCGACTCGAGCGATGGGTCGGCCATCCGGTGGAGACCGAGACCCACCCCTGGCGGACCGGCGATCAGAAGATCTACGTCAGTTGCATCGAGAAGGCCGGCGCCAGTCTCGGTTGGCAGCCACGCATCGATCTGGAACGCGGGTTGGACGAGCTCTTCCGGTGGGTCGGCTCGCGTGCCTGATCAGCGCCGCCACCGGGTCGCTCAGGTTGCGGTGGCACATTGCGGCGGATGGGCGGCGACGAGGCGCGCCAGCTCGCGTACGTGGGGCAGCACGCGCAGCTTGCTCGCCCCGGTCTTCGCGTCGTAGCGGTAGTGCTGGGGGACTTCGACGATTCGTGCGCCGCGATTCGCCAACGCTACGAGGATTTCGGCGTTGGTGGTGAATCCCCCCGTCGCGAGGCCGCGCGGCAGCGAGTGGATGAGCGTGCGCAGGGCGCCCACGCGGTACGCCCGATAGAACATCGTCCAGTCGCGCACCCGCGCCGGGTAGAGCAGCCCCAGCATGGTGTTGGTCGCCCGGCTCACGATGCGCTTCCCGAACGGGAAGCCGCTGATCGCTCCGCCCGGGACGTAGCGGGATGCGACCGCGACGTCGGCGCCCGCCACGATGGCGTCGATCAGCGCGGGAAGGGCAGCCAGGTCGCTGGTGGCGTCGCCCTCCAGGATCGTGAGCACGTCGTCGTCCTCGGCATCGGCGATCGGCGTGACGAGGCACCAGCGAAAGAACTCACCGACGCCTCCGTTCGGTGTCCGGTGGTGGATCGTGAGCTCGGGAAGCGTGGGGACGAGGGCGGGCAGCCCACCGAGCCCGTCGGTGCTGCCGTCGTCGTAGACCCAGATCCGAAATGGGCGGCCGAGCGGACGCGCCACGTGCTCGAGCTCGACGACCGCTCGTCGCGCGGCGGTCCCTTCGTTGTAGACGGGGAGGGCGAAGCGAAGCCGGGCGACGCTCACCAGAGGATGTTCCAGGCGCGAAACAGCAGGTTCTTGACCTGATCCAGCGAGTGGATCTCGCGCAACAAGCCCCACAGGATCTTGGGCCGAAGATAGAACCGGCAGTAAGCCTTCTGCAGGAGGTGCTTGATCCGTTGCTTGGTCATGCCCGGCGGCGCGTAGGTGACGGAGTAGATGAGATTGCGATCGGATTCCTGTGGGCCGAGATTCCCCGACTCCTTGAGATGGTAGTAAAGCGGACCGCCGGGGAACGGCGTGTAGTTGAAGAAGTTGGCGCGGTCGATCGGCAGGCTACAGGCCAGATCGATGGTGGTGTTCATCTCCCGCTCGGTCTCGCCCGGGAAGCCGATCATGAAGAAACCGGTGATCTTGATTCGCGAGACGCGCTTGATGAGCGCGACCTTCTCGTGAACCAGGCTCAGATCGAGCCGCTTGTCCATGAGGTCGAGGACGCGCTGCGAGCCGGATTCGATGCCTACCGCGAACGACCAGCAGCCGGCGCGCTCCAGCAGCCGGAGCAGGTCTTCGTCGAGCGAGTCGAGGCGGATGCCGTTGGGTAGCATCCAGCGCGGGGTGTGCTTCATGCGCAGGAACGCCTCACACACCGCGACGCAGTTGGCGCGCTTGGTGGTGAAGACGTCGTCCATGACGTGGAGCTCCTCGACGCCGTAGTCGGACATCAGAAGCTCGGCTTCGGCCGCGACGTTTTCCGCGTTGCGGGTGCGGATCGACTTCCCCGCCTTCACGGGTGCTCCGCAGAACTTGCACGGGTACGGGCAGCCGCGGGTCAGCATCACGGGCGCGATCCGGTCGGCGCCCGAGAAGATCCCGTTGGGCACCAGCGGATAGCGATCGGGACGCATCAGGTCCCACGCGGGCATCGGAATCCGATCGATGTCCTCGACGGGGCGCCCCGCGGTGCGGCGAATCACGTCACCGTCGCGCCACGCGAGGTTAGGGACGCTCTCGAAGCGGCGCCCGTTCGAGATCTCGGCGAGCAAGAGGGGAAACGATTCTTCCCCTTCGCCGGTCATGGCGAAGTCCATCCACGGCGCCGACTGGAGCGTCTCCTCCGGCTCGAAGATGGGATGCGGACCGCCCACCACCAGTGGCGTGTGCGGATGGCGCTCTCGCGCCATCCGGCTGAACGCGAGCACGTTGGCGCGCATGGGCGAGAAATACGAGAAACCCATCACGTCGTACGAGCCGCCGCGCTCGTCGAGGAGACGAGCGAACTCGCGCGGGCCCATGTCGTCTTTGATGGCGTCGACGAGATCGATGGTGTGACCGACGCGACGTGCGGCCTCGGCGATGTAGCCGAGGTTGAGTGGCGGCAGCACCACGTAGTGCTTGCCGACGACGTGGCTCGTGTTGACCAGCAGGATGTGCATCGGTGGATGCGCGGGATCGATCCTGGGGCGCGCCGGGAGCAGCGCGACACTTTCGACTCGAGCTCGGTGGGCTCGCGGAAAGGCGGGGAAAGGCAGCGTAAGCCTCGCTCTCTCGGGCCGTCAAACACACTTCCCCGCGTGGTCCCGATCGCGTCGGCCGTCGGCTATGGTTCGGCTGTCGTGGCTGCCAGTTCGTCCGAGGCTGCCACCCAACTCGGGAGGGGGCTCATGTCGTTCGTGTGCAAGGCGCGCAAGTGGTCGTCGCTCGTCTCGGGTCTGGCGCTGGCGGTGTCGGTCCCGTGCCTCGGGGTTGCTGCCGAGGACGATGGAACGGACAGCGGTGCCAGCGCGGCAGCGCAATTCGATGCACTCGATGCCGATCACGATGGGTGGATCACCAAGGCCGAAGCGGCCAAGGATTCATCGGTCGCCTACGATGCGTTGTTGAAGACCGGTGACGCGAACCGCGATGGCCGTCTGAGCCGCGGCGAGTTCGAGAGCGCCGTGAACGAGATCGCAGCCAATGGGCCGGGCGGCGAGCGGGGAGACGATCAGCCCGAGGCGCTCTTCGTTCAGTGGGACGAAAACCGCGACGACAGGCTGAGCCCGAGCGAGGTGCCTACGGGTCAGCGCGCCGAGGTGCAGCGGATCCTGGACGCCCTCGGCCGTAAGGACGGCACGCTTTCCTTCGAAGAGTTCATCGCCCACTACGGGAAGAGTGCTCAGCCGGCCGCAACCAAGCCGTGAGGATCCGTCTGCGAGAATGAAAAGGGCCGGTGGGAGGGAATCCCATCGGCCCTTTTGCTCGGCGCGCTCGGAAGCGAGCGTCGCCGCGTGGATCACTCGTCGCTGCTGAGGTTGCCGCCGCAGCCGCCGCCGCCGCACGCACAATCGTCGCCGATGCCGTCGCTGTTCGCGTCCGCCTGGCTTGCGTTGGCGTCGTACGGGCAGTTGTCGCGCAGATCAGGCACGCCGTCGCCGTCGCGATCGGGCGCGACCGTCACCGCGTTGGTCACGGCCTTGTAGGCGTTGAGGCGCATGCCCGTAGCGGTGGTGCCATTCATCGAGGCGATCGAATCGCCGTTGCGCAGGATCTGCTCGCGGAGCTGAATCATCGAAAGGCCGGGGTTCACCGCGAGCACGAGACCGGCGACGCCCGAGACGTGCGGAGTGGCCATCGAGGTGCCGCTGATCGACACGTAGCCCGTGGGGCACGAGATCGTGTTGGTGCCCGACACGCCGATCGCACAAGTGCTCAGGATGCCCACGCCCGGCGCGCCGAGGTCGACGGTGGCGGCGCCGTACTGCGAAAAGCTCGCCATCGCGTCCGACGAGTCGGTGGCCGCGACCGCGACCATGTTGGTGGTGTTGTATTTCGAGGGGTACGAGGCCGTGCAGTCGTTGTCCGCGCCGCTGTTGCCAGCCGCGTTGACCCACAGGATGCCGGCGTTCCCGGCCGCCTGGATGGCGTTTTTCATGGCCGTCGACGAACCGCCGCCGCCCCACGAGTTGCTCGAGACGCGGATGTTGGCACCGCTGGCGGCGTTGTTCTTGGTGGCGATGATGTAGTTCACGCACTCGATTGCATCGAGGCTCGAGCCCGAGCCGTTCGACGCCAGGAACTTGCAGGGCAACACCTTGCCGCCCCAGTTGGCGCCCGCGACGCCCACACCGTTGTTGGTCACCGCGGCGATGGTGCCGGCGGTGTGCGTGCCGTGGCCGTTGTCGTCCTGCGGGTTGCCGGTGCTGGTGATCGCGTTCCAGCCGTGGACGTCGTCGACGTAGCCGTTACCGTCGTCGTCGATGCCGTTGCTCGCGATCTCACCGGCGTTGGTCCAGATGTTCGCCGCGAGGTCGGGGTGGGTGAGGTAGGCGCCGGTGTCGATCACGTTGATGACGATCGAGCTGGAGCCGGTGGTCACGTCCCAAGCCTGGGGCGCAGAGATCTTCGTCCAGCCGTACTGCGAGCCGTACTGCGGATCGTTCGGAGTCACGCTCGCGTAGTAGATGTAGTTGGGCTCGGCGAGCTCGATCGCGGAGTTGCCCGAGAGCTGTGCAACCGCGTCGTCGACCGAGAGTCCATTGCGCAGCTTGAGCAGATGGTAGTCGCCCGTGCGCTTGCCGAGCGTCCCCTGCGCAGACACCGCCGCACTCGATGCGCGGCCCTTGAACTTCACGATCAACTGGCCGGGAACGTAATCCGCGGCCGAGGCAGCTCCTGCCGCAACGACGCCCGCTGCGGCGAGCGCCAACATCCAACCCTTCGTTCGCATAGGACCCCTTTCGTCTCCCCGCGGATTCGTCGTGGATCCGCGGCGTGGTGGTTGACCCGCTCGATGCTTCCGGTATCCATCGATTTTGCCGGAACGATGGCGCAGTGCGCAACGCCCACCTTCGTGCTGCGGTAAGGCGTTGCTCACTACCGCCGAGCGTGGCGTCGCTCAGCCGGCATCGAGCACCAGCAACGTGACGCTGTGGCGGGGCTGATCGAGGGCGAGCGCTTCGCTGAGCGGCGCGCGCGTTGCGAGCCAGAGGTCGCGTGCCGTGTACGCGCGATGGTCGAGCCCGAGCTGGGCACGGGTGAAGGTGCGTGCGGCACGCTCGTCGCTCCAGTTGAAGATCGCGAGCACGATCGAGCCGTCGTCGCGGGCGAGCCTCCAGATCGACGGTGGGGCGATCTCGCTCAAGCTCGTCACGTGGAGAAGTCGCGCGAGATAGGGCGCGATCGGAGCGACGTAACCCTTGGTTGCCGCCGCATCCAGGAGGTCGACCGGTGTGGCCGCGCGGCTGGCGGTCACGATCTCCAGGATCTGGGGGTTGGTGAGCAGCGTGAGCCGCTCGGTGGGGAGCTTGGTGAGATCGTCGCCCGCGAACCAGAGCCCGCCGGAAAGCGCCACGTAGGTGGCGACCGCGCGGGCTTCGTCGAGGGTGAGTGGCGCCTCGACGATCACGTGGTCCGGATCGGCGCGAAAGAACACCCCGTGGGCATGTGCGCGCGCGCTGGTGCCGAGGGCCGCCGACTCGAAGAACGGCCACGCTGGCCCGAGCCCGGAGAGCTCGACGTCGTTGCTCTGGCGGTAGTAATCGACCGCGCCCGCGGTCGCGAGCCACGGTCCCGCGATGCCGATGAGGGTCACATCCGGGCCGAGCGCAGCGCGGACGAGCGCGAGCCCGCGTCGATACGCCTCCAACCCCGTGACCGTCGCATCGAAGTGACGCCCCTCGTACGACGCGCCGAACAGGAAATCGGCCTTCACGAGGCCGAATCCGGCATCCCGGATTCGCGCCAGGTTGGAGCTCACGAAGTCGGCTGCGTCGGGGTGTGTCACGTCGATCACGCGACGCGAGTAGCCGAAGAACGGTGAGGCGTAGACGATCGGTGTCCCGTCCGGGTGGGTCACGAACCAGTCGGGGTGCTCGGCAACGAGCGGTAGACCCTCATCGACCAGGAATGGCGCGATCCAGATTCCGGGGATCAGGCCTAGCTCACGGATGCGCGTGGCCACGCCTGCGTAGCCCGACGGGAATTTCGCGTTCATCCGCCAATCGCCCCACGCCTGCTGATATCCATCGTCGAGCTGCACCACGCGATAGCCGCTCGGCGCCAGGTGCTCGGCGATGAAACGCGCCTGGGCAACGAACGACTCTTCGCTGATCGTCGTGAAGAAGTCCGACCACGACGACCAGCCGAGCCGCGGGATCGCGGTATCGCTGGAACGCGCGGGGAGCTGCATGCTCTCGGCCGCCAACCGGGCATGCGTGGCGAGCGCGTCGAGGCCGCTGTCGCGCGCCGCGAGCACCAACTCTTCGGATTGCACCTCGGCCCCGGGTGCGAGTGGGACGTGATCACCGGTGACGCCGCAGACGATCCGCAATGCGGTGAACGCACCGAGGCGTGCGGGCCCCAACCGTGCGGCGACGTCGGGGTCGTGGCCGGCGAGGACCGCGGTCTTGAATCGTTCGGCGGTCGTGGCACCGGCGAGCAGCGCTCCCTCGCCGGCGGGAGCCGCGAGGACCGTGTTCCACCACGACAGCGGAATCGCGTCACGTCCGCGCAGCAGAAGCTCGATCGCCTGGCCGTCGGTGAGCGTGTTGTTGCCGATCTGGAGCAACTCTTCGTCGGGGACGACGCGTCCTCCAGCATCAGCCCCGGTGGGGCCGGGCGCTACCTTCACCGTGCCCACGAAGCTCCACGAGTTTTGCCCTTGAATCCATTGCGTCGCGCGCGTGGCGTCGTCGCCGATGCGCACCGAGCCGCCTTCGCCGGGACGCACGCCGAGCTCGAATCCTTCGATGTCGACGACGTGTTCCGTGGCGTTGTGCGCCGTGAGGCGAGCGGTGACGGCGTTCGTCTCGCGGCGGTCGTGCAGCGCGATCGCGAGGTCGGGAAGCGACGTGGATCCCGCGAAGCAGAGGGTGACGGTGCTGGCGTCGGGGCTGCCGCGCTCCTGCCAGTGCCGCGGGTAGTCGCTGGGGGAAGTCCAGCGGCCGTCCACGTGCAGCCGCGGCACCAGCCCGTCGAGGTCGATGATCGCGTCCGCGCTCGGGGTCGCGAGCGCGATCGCGATTCGTCCCGCGACCTCATCGACCTCGATCCCGTCGCCGTGCGGCGAGCCGCCGGATCCGGAGCACGCCGCGAGCGCCACGGCCGCCGCGGCGCACACCACGACGGTGCCGCGTCCACGTGGAGCTGGCCGGATCCGCGCTAAACGCAGCTGCATGCGATCGGTATTCTAGTCGCCATGCCGACGTTTCGATCCGACAACAACGCGGGACTCGTGCCGGAAGCGCTCGACGCGCTGGTGCGCGTCGGGCGAGCCGATCATGTGATCGGGTACGGCGACGATCCGGACACCGAGGAGGCTGTCAGCGCCTTTCGCGCGCTCTTCGGTGCCGATACCGCAGTGTTCTTCGTCGCCACTGGCACGGCCGCGAACACGCTGGCGATCGCCAGCCTCACGCGCCCGTATCAGCGCGTGTTGTGCCACGAGCACGCCCATTGGTGCCGTGACGAATCCACCGCGCCCGAGCGGATCACCGGCTGCCGTACCCACGCGATCGCGTCCTCGGGCCCGAAGCTCATCCCCGATGACGTGCGCCGCGCCGGCGACACTGGCCGAGGGGACGTCCACGAACCGCAGCCCGGTGTGCTCACGCTCTCGAACCCCACCGAGCTGGGGCTCGTGTACACGCCGGACGAAACCGCGGCGCTTACGGCGACCGCGCACGAGCTCGGCTATCGCGTGCACGTGGACGGAGCGCGCTTCGCGAACGCGGTCGCGCACCTCGGCGTCGAGCCGCGGGTGCTGACGATCGACGCTGGCGTGGACGCGCTGAGCTTCGGTGGTACCAAGAATGGCCTGGCGTACGGCGAGGCCGTGCTCTTCTTCCCGCAGGGCGACGGTGGCATCCAACGCAGCGCGGTCCACGACTTCCCGTTTCATCGCAAGTCGAGCGGTCATCTCTTGAGCAAGCACCGCTTCGTGAGCGCACCTTTCACCGCAGTGCTCGCCGATGGCGCGTGGTTGCGTCATGCAGCCCACGCCAACGCGATGGCGCGTCGCCTCGCCGACGGCCTCGGCGCACTCGGTCATGCGCCGATGTTTCCGGTCGAGAGCAACGGCGTGTTCGGATCGTTGCCGGAGCAAGTGATCGAGCGCCTGCGCGCCCGTGGTCACGAGTTCTACGGTTTCGGCGATCCGTCCTGGCACTTGGTGCGGCTCATGACGAGCTTCGACACGCGCGCCACCGACGTAGATGCCTTCCTGGCGGACGTCCACGCCGGGCACGAGAGGTGAACGGGCATGGAAGGTAAAGAGATCCTCGCGATCGGACTCTCGCTCGCGACCGCGTTCACGCTCACCTTCCTGCTCAGGCTCGCCTTCAAGACCGCGTACAAGATCCTACGACTCGTGTTCTTCCTGGTGCTCGCGGCAGTGCTCTACGTCTACGTATTCGGGCCCGGCACAGGTCCCGACTCGCTCCTGCCCACGATTCGCGACGTGCTGGGCCTGGATTCGTCGGGCAAGTGACGCCGTCGTGAACGAGAGCGATCCCGACGGCGCGCCGTCGCCCGACCTCGACGGGCTCGACGACCGGGAGCGCGCGTCCCGCCAGGCGCTCTACGCCCGGTACCGGCCGCCCGCGGCGCACCGTCCGCCGCGTGTGCGGCGCGCTGACGGCTCGGTGCGGCGGGTGAGGATCGCCGCGATGGTGGTGGTCGCGTCGATCGTGGGACTTCGATGGTGGGCGGTGCGGGCGGTGCCGCGCGGCATCGACCGGAGCCCGATCGACACGATGGTCGAGCCGCTTCAGCAACCCGTCGACGGTGTCGCGCCCATCGAGTGGCACCACGAGAACGAGCGCATCACGATCCACCCCTTGGCGCGCTACCGCATCGCCGCGCGGGTGCTCGGCACCTCGCGCTATCGCTTCGGCTGGCAGGGAGCGTTGGTGCCGTGGGACGTGGGGTTGGCGTGGGGCAAGGCGGCGACCCCCGAGGTACTGGATCACGTCCATTTCCAGCAATCGGGGCGCTGGCTGCACTACGTGTATGGCGGGCATCTGCCGGTGGATGCCGGCTACCTCGCGACCCACGCGGCCAACAATCACTGGATCCCCGCGACCGACAACCTCCGCCGCGCGATCGCTGCGCTCGACGAGGGTGACCTGATCGAAGCCGAGGGTTTCCTGGTGCGCGCGGAGCGCGCGGGGGGCGGCGAGTGGTCCTCCAGCCTCATTCGCGAAGACAGCGGCGACGGCGCCTGCGAGCTCATGTACGTGGAGCGCTTGCGAGTGGGCCCGCGAGTCTTCGAGTAGCCGCGCTTTCGGGCGCGGCCGGGTTTCGGCTACAAGAGTACGCCGCACGCGTACCGTGGCTCACGGGATGCGCCGTCGCGCGGCCGAATCCGGCAAGAATCGCGAGCCCGCCGCCGTGTTTCCGGAATGGGTAACCCCCGCCTCCATCCTGGCGCCGTTCGCGCTGGGCTGGTATTGGCGTCGTCGCCCGGTCGGCGGGTGGCTTTTCGTCTACTTGTGGGAAACGTCGGTACGGGCGCTGAGCGCTGTCGTCGTCGGCGTCGGCGCGAACCTGAAGGAGTTCGCGCCCGGCTCGTGGCACGGTGAGAATCACGTTTACTTGGCGTTTCTGGTCGCCGAGCTTCCGCCGGTGGCGCTGGCGGTCGTCGAGGCCGTCGTCGCGGTGCGCGGGTCGTCGGCGAGAAGACGCGACTGGTCGGTGGTCCGTCGGCTGCGCTGGATCCTCGGGCTCGAGCTCGTCTTCGGCGCGCTGGCGGCGTTCATCGACGTCGCGCTCTGGCCGGCGAATCTCGCCATGAGCGCGCTGGCGATGGCGTGGGCGGTGATCTGGGGCGCATACTTTCTTCGCTCGCGCCGTGTTCGCTCGGTGTTCGGCGCTCCTGCGGTCGCAGCGACTGGACCCTGAACCGACCGCTGGGCTAAATCGGGCTCGTGGTTCCGTCTCGATTTTTCCGCTCAACCCGAGATCCCGAGGCCTGCGCGTGAGCGAGCGAAGCTACGCCGTCGACAACCCCGCCACCGGCGATACGTATTGCACCCGGACACTCGCCAGCGCCGACGAGGCGCGGGTGGTGCTGCGCGCCGCCGCGGCGGCGCAACGCCACTGGGCGCGCGTCACGATCGAGGAACGAGCGGCGCTCGTCGATCGCTTCGCCGACGCGATCCAGGCGCGTCTCGAAGAGATCGCCCGCGACATCACCGGTCAGATGGGCAAGCCCATCCAGGAAGCGCGCGGCGAGGTGCGCACGACGGTCGACCGAGCGCGCAAGAGCGCCGCGCTCGCCGCCGGCGCGCTCGCCCCCCAGGAGCTACCCCCCAAAGCGGGCTTCTTGCGACGCATCGTGCGCGAACCGGTGGGCGTCGTCCTCGACATTCCTGCCTGGAACTACCCCTTGCTCACGGCGGTGAACGTGATCGTCCCGGCGCTCTTGGCGGGGAACGCGGTGATCGTGAAGCACTCGCGGCGCACGCCGCTCTGCGGCATGCACTTCGAGCGGGGTTTCCGGGAGGCGGGCGCACCCGAGGATCTGGTGCGAGCGCTCGACGCCGATCACGCCGTGACGGCGGCGCTCATCGCCGAGCCGTCGATCGGCTACGTCGGATTCACGGGGAGCGTCGCGGGCGGTCGCGAGATCTACAAGACCGTCGCGGCGCAGCGCTTCATCGATTGCGGGCTCGAGCTCGGGGGCAAGGATCCCGCGTACGTCCGCGCCGACGCGGACCTCGACTTCGCGGTGCCGAACCTCGCCGAGGGCTCCTTCTACAACACCGGCCAATCGTGCTGCGCCATCGAGCGGATCTACGTCCACGAGAGCCGCTACCGGGACTTCGTCGACGCATTCGTGGCCAACACCAAGGCGACCTACGCGCCTGGCGACCCGATGGCCGACGACACCACGCTGGGTGCGATGGCACAGGCCTCGGCGGCCAAGAGCCTCACTCACCAGGTCGAGGAAGCCGTGGCGAAGGGCGGCAAGCTACTGCTCGGCGGCGGCCCCACGACCGTCGGCGGCAGGGGGCGATTCTTCGAGGCCACGGTGGTGTCGGACGTCACCGATCGCATGGAGATCATGGCCGAGGAGTCGTTCGGTCCCGTGATCGGCATCACCTCCGTGCGCGACGACGACGAAGCCGTGAGGCGAATGAACGACAACGCCTACGGTCTCACCGCCAGCATCTGGTCGCGTGACGTGGATCGCTCGCTCGAGCTCGCGGCGCGCGTCGACGCGGGCACGCTCTTCCTCAATCGCTGCGATTATCTGGACCCCGAGCTGCCCTGGACCGGCTACAAGGACAGCGGCAAGGGCTCGACGCTCTCCGCCATCGGCATCGTCGCGTTCACCCGTCCCAAGTCGATCCATTTCCGTTTGCCCGCTCCCAAGTCGGCTTGAACGCGGCGACGTCACCTCGTCCGATTCCCAACCTCTCGAACACACCGAGGACTCGATGGAAGCCAATCAGATCGCCCAGGATCTCGAGGACCGCGGCATCAAGCGCATCAAGGTCGGTGGTTTCGACGTCGATGGCGTGCTGCGCGGCAAGTACATCAGCGCGTCCAAGTTCCAGTCGGCGCTCGACAAGGGGCTCGGCTTCTGCGACGTGATCTTCGGCTGGGACTCGAACGACGTGCTCTACGACCACGTCGACTTCACCGGCTGGCACACCGGCTATCCGGACACCCTCGCCAGGATCGAGCTCGATTCGTACCGCATCGTGCCCTGGGAAGAGGCCACGGCCTTCTTCCTCCTCGACTTCTACGACAAGGCCGGCAACCCCCTCGCCATCTCACCGCTCCAGGTCCTGAAGCGGGTCGTGAAGCGCGTCGAGGACATGGGCTACTGCCCGCTCATGTCGGCTGAATACGAGTACTTCTTCTTCAACGAGACCGCTGCCTCGGCGCGCAAGAAGAACTGGATGGACCTGGAGCCGCTTTCGCCGGGGATGTTCGGCTACAGCGTGCTGCGCGCCAGCACCTACAGCGATCTGGTCACGTCCATCATCGAGTGGATGAACACCTACGACGTGCCGATCGAAGGGATGCACACCGAGACCGGTCCAGGAGTCTACGAGACCGCCATCGCGTACGACTACGCCGTGCGCTCGGCGATACGCGCGGCGCTCTTCAAGACCGGCGTGAAGGAGATCGCGGCGCGCCGCGGGCTGCTCGCGACCTTCATGGCCAAGGTGAACAAGAACCTGCCGGGGTGCGGCGGCCACATCCACCAGAGCCTGTGGAACCCGGCGCGCACCGAGAACCTCTTCGCCAAGGGCGCCGACTCGTACGGCATGAGCAAGCTCTTTCGACACTACCTGGCCGGCATGGTGCGAACGTTGCCCGAATTCGCGCTGCTTTACTGTCCGACGATCAACTCCTACAAGCGCTTGGTCGAGAACACCTGGGCGCCGACCAAGGCGACGTGGGGACTCGAGAACCGCACCACGGCCACGCGCGTCATCACCGGTCCGGGCAGCAAAGCCACCCGCGTGGAGATGCGGCTCGCGGGCGCGGACACCAATCCGTTTCTCGCGTTTGCAGCGTGCCTCGCGTCGGGCGCGCACGGCATCGAGAAGGGCCTCAAGCTTCCGGATCTCTGCAAGGGCAACGCTTACGAGGACAAGGCGGGCAAGTATGAAAACCTGCCGCGCTCGCTCGGCGAGGCCACCGATCGTTTCGAGCAAAATGGTGTCGCGAGGGAGTGGCTCGGCGATGCGTTCGTCGATCACTACGTGGCGACGCGACGCTGGGAAGTGCGTCAGTACCAGGCGGCCGTGACGAACTGGGAGCTCGATCGCTACCTCGAGCTCGTCTGATCGACCGTCCCGTCATCCAACCGAAAGCGATTTCGAGCACGACCGTGGGGCGGGGCTCACCCCCGCCCAGCATCCACGAAGACCCACGGCAAGCGCTACGATCGTCGCCGCGCCTCCGAGGAACCCATGAGTGACATTCATTCTTTCGCGTTTCCTACCCAGATCCGCTTCGGCGCCGGTGCCGTCGAGCTTCTGCCGGAGCTCGCCAAGAGCGTGATGAAGCGGCCGCTGCTTCTCACGGACGCGGGACTCGCGCGCACGCCGGTGTTCCCGCGCATTCGCGACATCTTCGCCAAGGCGGGAATGCAGGTCTCGGTGTTCGATGCGGTGGAAGGAAACCCCACGGTGAAGGACGTCGAGGGGGCACTGGCCGCGTATCGCGAGGGTGGCTGCGACGGTGTGGTGGGCGTGGGCGGTGGCTCGCCGCTCGATGTCGCCAAAGCGGTGGTGCTCATGGCGAGCCACTCGGGCTCGATCTTCGAGTACGACGACGCCCTCGACGGCTGGAAGAAAGTGCGGCCCGACGTGCCCCCGGTCATTTCGGTTCCGACCACGGCAGGCACGGGTAGCGAGGTGGGTCGTAGCACGGTCATCACCAACACCGAGATCGAGAAGAAGGTGGTGGTGTTCAGTCCGTACCTGATGCCCAAGTTCGCCGTGATCGATCCCGAGCTGGCGGTGGGATTGCCACCCGCGGTGACTGCCGCAACCGGGATGGACGCGCTCACCCACAACGTCGAGGCGTTCCTCGCCACCGGCTACCACCCGCTCTGCGATGGCGTCGCGCTCGAAGGCGTCCGCCAGGTGAGTCTCTACCTGCGCCGCGCGGTCGAGAACGGGCAGGATCTGGAGGCGCGGGCGGGCATGGCAATGGCCTCGCTCATGGGCGCTGTCGCGTTCCAGAAGGGCCTCGGGGCGACGCATTCGTTGGCGCATCCGCTTTCGGCCGTGTGCCACCTCCATCACGGCCTCGCCAACGGAATCCTGGTGGCGCGGGTGATGGAATGGAACGCGGACGTGTGCCGCGATCGTTTGGCACGCATCGGTTCGGTGGTGGGCGGTGCAGGCACCGATTCGGAGCTGGCGCGCGGCGCAATCCGCTTCGTTCGCGAGCTGGCGCAGGTGATCGGCATCCCCGCGCGCCTCGGTGCAGTGGGCGTCGAAGCGAGCCACGTCGATCACTTGGCCGACTTGGCATTCGAAGACTCGTGCCACCGCTCGAATCCCAAACCCTGCACCCGCGACGATTTCAAGACACTCTATTCGCAGGCCCTGTGACGATCCGGTCTGTGCAGAGAGTGATCGAGGCATGAATCCGCGGAAGCGACGTTCGCTCTTCATCGCGGTGTCGGCGAACTTCATGGCCGCATCGCGCGATCGGCCGTTCTACATCGGCAAACCGCTCCAGTACTCGGAAGCGTCGCTCTTGGAATGGTTGCGCTCGGGCGGCGCACTTCCATTCCTGGTTCCCGATCTGCGTGATCGCGACGCGCTCGACGAGACCGCCGAGCACTTCGACGGGCTGGTGCTCTCGGGCGGTGCGGACGTCTCGCCCACCAGCTACGGCGAAGAGCCGCTCAAGCCCGAGTGGTGCGGCGATGTCGACCGCGACGCCTACGAGATCGCCTTGCTCGACGCGTTTCGTCGCCACGACAAGCCGGTGCTCGGTGTCTGTCGCGGTCATCAGCTCCTCAACGTGGCGCTCGGCGGCACGCTCTATCAGGACCTCTTGCAGCAGGGTGTGGCCGTGAAGCCGCACCGCGATGCCGTGATCTACGACGAGCTCAACCACGGCCTCAGCATCCAGCCGGGCTCGTGGCTGCACGCGCTCTACGGGGTAGAGCACGCGATCACCAACAGCATCCATCACCAGGGCGTGAAGGACCTGGCGCCGCCGCTCGAGCCCGCCGCATGGTCGGAGGAAGGCATCGTCGAGGCCGTGCGTGATCCCAAGGCGCGCTTCACGGTGGGTGTCCAGTGGCATCCCGAGTGGATGAAGAAGGACGCCCAGGGGCATCTCGACTCGGCGCCGCTCCTTCAGGCCGTCCTCGACGCTTGTCGTCAGTCCGCGCCGCCGGCGTGAGCATCGCGCAGTTCTTGCTGCTGCCCGCGTTCCTTGCGCTCGCGGGCTGCGTCGAACGGCGGAAGTTCGGTGCGGAGGACCGCGCGCGGCAGAGCGCGCGTTCGCACGCCGGCGAATGCCTGGCACGAATTCGGGGCCTGTCAGGTCTGGTCGTGGCGCTGTTGCAGCGCCATCAGCATCGGCACCAGAAGTCGGTCCTTCGCTCGCCCCGCACCGATCTTGATCTCGATCAGATCGGGAAGGTCGATGACTCGGATCGTGATCTCTTCGTTTCGCAGCAGCACCGCTCGTGGTGCCAGCTCGAGATAGCCACGTCCGTCGTGCAGCGAGCCGAGAACGTCCAATGGGCCGAGGTGCGTCGAGAGCAAGAATTGGCCGGGCCCTCGAAAC
>CAYVDO010000052.1:0-28986 GCA_964450125.1 uncultured bacterium | reverse complement strand
CCGACGCTGGCCGCACCGAGGAGCTCGTCACCAAGACTGCCGCCGACGCTGCACGCGCCCGGGAACACTTCGACCTGCTGGTGACCGCAGGGCAGCGCTTGCTCAGCGGTCAGGCGCCGCTCGCAAGCGAGCTCGAGCGGAGCGTGGCGCTCGACACCACGCTGCGCCTGGCGAGCAACGAGCTCAGCGGTTCGATCCGCGCCGCCCTCGCGCGCGGCCGCGACCAGCTGCGCGAGCCGGCGCTCCTGGCCGAGACGGTGGAACGCCTGACCGCACTGACCCGGCACGTGAGCCAGCTCGTGACGGTGCTCGCCTCGAGCCTGAACGACGCGGATCGTGCGGCGCTCGGCGCGCAGCAACCCCTCGAGCTGCTCACGTCCGAGCTCAAACGGTGGCGACGTTTCGCTGCGACCGAGCTGGCGGCGGCAGGCGACCTGCAACCGAACGAGCGGGACGGGCCGCCCGAAGCGTCGCATTTATCCTGAGGCCAAGTGTCAAGACCGCCTGCGCCTCGTGGGCGGTGGATCCTGAGCCGCGGCTCCACACCTCGGGAATCACGAGGTTTTTCGCCCCGGGGGTCGTCCGCGAGCGCTGGCATCTCAGTTGCTGTCCTCAGGGGTGGGGGAGACGTCCGGAGATGCCCGATGCCCAGTGAGCGAACACAAGCCCTCGCCACGCGCGAAACTTCCAAGACCCGAGGAGCACGGCGGTCGGAATCCGCGGCGGATGCGGTGCCCGGCGGACCGACGCCAGCAGAGCTGCGCAAAGAGCTGGCGGACCTCCCCGTGCAGGTTCGGCGGCAGAGCTGGCAGATCCAGTTCCTGGTCGAGGAGCTGCGCGGCGTGTCGACCGACGTCGAGCGCGGCGTGATTCTCGATTGGTTGGAGGACGCGAAGCGCAAGCGCAACGAGCTCGAGTCGACGCTGCGCGAACGTCAGGGCCTCTACGAGAGCCTGATGCGACAGCGAAGGCGCCGCACCGCCGGTGCGCGTCAGCGGGCGGGAGCGAAACGCGGTGAGTTGCCCGGCGCCGTTTCCATCCGCGCCGTACGCGAGGCGAAGCGGAACTGACCCGAGCGCGATGGCACGCGCGTGGCTCGCCGGCGGTCGCTGCGCGCAGTATTCTGCGCGCCGTTCGACCGGACCGCCGATGCGCTCGAAATCGACCTCACGACGTTTGCAGCGCGTGCTTCGCAACGCCGTGCTCGCGAGCACGGCGTTGGTCGCACCGGGGTGGGCAGCGGCCTCGCCTGCGGCGAGCACCGCGACCCCCATCACCCTCGGCAGCCCCGCCGTGGACTTCTCCGTCGGTAACGCCGGCGTGGGCAGCGACGCCGCGGTCTACTTCTGGATCGACTCGAGCGGCGTCACCCACTTCACCGACAAGCCCGGCGAATTCGAGCGGCGATTTCGCGACTTCTTCCGCCCCATCGATCTATTCGTCGACATCGCGGGCCAGCCCAAACGCTGAGCAACCGTCCGCTCATCCACATGGCGGGGACACGTGCGGGGCGCAAATCGGTCGCGCGTCGCCTCGGCGGATGGATTCGGGCGAAGCTCGGCGCGCGCGGACCACGGATTCGGTATGAATCGTTCGGGGCGGTGATCGCCTTCGAGAAGCCACCGTTGCTCGCGTTCGTCGATCGCGATTTCCTGCGCCGGCTGGGCTTCGGTGAGAGCGAGCGGTGGGCGACACCAGGCACCCACCTGAGCGCTCCGACCGAGGTCCATCTGACCCTCACACGCGCGTGTCCCGTCGGTTGCCGCGGCTGCTACGTGGACGCCGCAGCACCCGCGCCGGGCGAACTCTCCACCGACGAGGTGTGTGCCGTGCTCGACGACCTCGCCGGCGCTGGCGTGTTGCACGTCGCGATGGGAGGCGGCGAGTCGTATCTGCGCCCGGACCTCTTCGTCCTCGCTGCTCACGCTCGCGAGCGGGGCCTCGTCCCGAACGTCACCACCAGCGGCCTCGGCATGACGGCAGAGCTCGCCGAGCGCTCGCGGGTCTTCGGCCAAGTGAACGTCAGCGTCGACGGCTGCGAAGGTTGGGACGACGCCGCAGGGCGGCCGTCGGGTTCCTGGCAGACGGCAGCGCACGCGCTCACGCTGCTGCGGGAGGCCGGCGTGCGCACCGGCGTGAACTGCGTGGTGACGCGGCGGAACGTGGACCGGCTCGAAAGTCTCGCCCGCGCGGTGCGCGCCCTCGGTGTGCGTGAGGTCGAGTTCCTGCGACTCAAACCCACGGGGCGCGGAGCGAGGGACTACGCATCGCTGGTGCTCACACCCGCGCAGGCGCGCGCCGTCTACCCGCGAATCCTGGGACTCGCCCGATCGGCGCGAATCCGCCCCCGAATCGACTGCTCGTTTCTACCCATGGCATGCCATCACCGCCCCGATCCGAATCGGATGCGCTTCCTGGGGATGCTGGGCTGCGAGGCGGGACACCACCTCGCTTCGATCGACGCGGTGGGCCGTGTCCACGCGTGCAGCTTCCTCGAAGACGGGCGGAAGCTCGCCGGCGGGCTCGCCGCCGAGTGGGATTCGGCAGAGACGCTGGTTCGCTATCGGCGCTACCGGGACGTCGCCCCCGAGCCGTGCCGCTCCTGCGACTACCTCGACGTCTGCGGGGGAGGCTGCAGGGCCGTCGCCCGCTTCGTGTCGGGAGACGCGCTCAGCCCCGACCCCGAGTGCCCACGCGTCGAGGACTGGCGCGCATCCGCGTCACCAGCGGTCGCGGGGGGAAACGAGCTCCTCGCCGACCCACCGCACCAAGTGAGCGAGGCACGCGACGCCGTCGTGCCGCCACATCATCGAGGGTAGACCGGCGAGACCCGGCCGGGTGACCCGCGTGACTCCGAGCTCCGCAAGCTCGCGGGCGAGAAAGCCCCGCCGCTCGTCGGGGCCCTCCAGGCAAGCAACCTGCAGGTGGCCACGCACGGCCTCGACGCGCTTGCGAAGCGCGTCGAGACTCGCGAGCGGCACGACACGAACGAAACGCCCACGGGGTGCGGGTGCAAGCGCCGATGTGTTGTCCAGCACGACGGCATACCCAGTGGTGTCGGCGATCACCTCGACGGCGTCTCCTGCCGCAGCACGCAGTGCCAACGTGTCGAGCGTCTGTCGCCAGCGTGCGCGATCGCCGAGCGCGAGTGGCGCCGGCGGGAGACGTTCGGCCCACGAGCGCATCGCGTCCGCGACGTGCGCCGCGAAAGCGCGTGGCGAGGTCGCGCCGCCGTCCTCGACGAACACGACCTGCGGGCTCAGGCACGCTTCTCGGTCGAAAAGCGAGAAGTCGTAGGCCACACGCTCGGCGAGCGGGCGCACGTCAGCGCCCAGGGCTTCACGGCAGATGGCGCCGAAGCCGAGACGATGACCGTGCCACGTTGCAGGCTTTCCCGGCGGGAGGCGACGCGCGACCGCAGCGAGCGCCTCCGCACCGCCGTACGCGATGACGTGCTCGCTGCGCTCGAGAAAGGTGGCGAGGAGCGCGTCGTCGTCCGGATCGAAGTCGACGACCGCGAGCGCGGCTGCGAGGTCGGCGTCGATCCGCGCCACGGTGCGCGCGAAGAGCGGCAGAAAGATCGGTTCGTCCCGCGAGCAACGAACCCAGCAAGCAGACTTCACGAGCCACGCACGCGTCGCGATGAGATGGGGAAGGCCGGGGATGTTGGCGCTGGCGAACCCACCGACGAGAAGCGGACCGACCGCGCGGTTGCGTCCGCCGAGGTGCACGTCCTCCACGAAATCGTCCAGCACTTCGAGGCTGCCGAGCTCGGAGCACAGGGCACGTTTCAGGTGCAGGCCGCGGCTCGACTCGAATTCCAGATCGAGGGCGTGCGCCACCATCTCCGTCGAGAATCCCGAGAGAGCCGCGATGGAATCGATCGCGAGGCGGCGCTCGGGGGTCGTCGGGTCGAGCCAGAGGCGAGCCACCTCGTCCAGAGCGGCGACGATCGACGCCACCGGGCGACGGCGTAGGCGAACGCGCGCTTCCTCCGCCAGCACCGCCGCCAGCGCTTCCAGCGCAGAGGACGACAATCCGCGCCGTCGCAGCGCCACGATCCTGCCGCCGAGCCCCGCGCGCGCCACCGCCGCAGGCGCGCCGGCCAACTCGTCTGCGCGTGGCGGCAGCCAACCCGTGTCGAGAGGATCCGCGAGCCTCATGGCGTGCTCGTCGTCGCACGCCACTCGTCGAGATCGAGCGCGCAGCCGCGCGCTTCCGCACCTGCAGCGCGCCCCAGGATTTCGAATCGCCCGCTCGCAAAGGCCACACCCAGATCGTCGGTCTGAACACACAGCGGACGTTCGACGTTCGCGAGATCGAGATGCCGCAGCACACCGATCTCGCCAGGGGCCAAGGGCGCACCCGTCGAGGGATCGACGACCCAGGTCCGCGTCCACGGGGCCGGGACCTTGCCGTCCCCTCCAATCGCATGACCGGTGAAGTGGTCGGCAAGGGCGCCGTCGTAGAACTGGCTCGCGAGCTCGGTCATACCCAACAGGTTGATGCAGCGGTTGCTGGGAATACCGAGGAGATCCGCGACGCGGCTGCGAACGGCGTCGCCTTCGACGGGAAGCGCTCCGCGCTTGGTACCGCCGGCATGCATGACGCGGCTCGCGATCGGAAGACGGTAGCGACGTCCGCGTTTTTCCGCCGCCTCCAACGTTGCGACGAGCGCCGACGTGGCGCCTGCGATCGTGACCGCCATTCCGACAGACTGCGCCACGCCGAACGCGCCGAGCAGGCGATCGAGCTCGAGGCCGGCTGCACCCACGAAGAAATCGCTGCCGTCGACGCCGAAACGGTCGATGAGGCGCGCGATGCCGCGCGCCATGATGCGATCGGGATCGACGGCGGGTGAGGGAGCGAGGGCCAAGATGCGAGTCGGGATCTCGTCCGGAAACAACATGGCACCGGCGCGCACGTCGATCGCGACGTCCATGAGCGCCAGCCCCTCGCGGGAGAAATGCGCAGTGCCGCGGTCCGAGCCGGTGGTGCCACTGGTGCGGAACGTGTGAACGATGTCGGCGTCGTCACCGGCGAAGAGCCGAAGTTGCTTGAACGCGCTGGTCGGAACCGCGGGAATCGCGGTGAGCGCGCGGATGCGGCGCGGGTCCGCGTCACGCGCGGCGCACCATTTCCCGTAGGCCGGAATCGCCCGGCACTGAAACGCGAACACGTCGCGAGCCAGCGCTTCCCAGTCGATCGAGGATTCCGAGTCCACGCGCACGCTTTCCTGGATCGCGGCGGCGACACGAGCGGACAACGCGGAACGCTCGGCGGCGATCGAACGATCGGTCAAGGTCCGGACCTCAGGTTGCGCGGTCGTGAGCGAGCGACTCGCTCGCGCCCGACATGCGCGCCGGATCGCGATGCAGTGCCAGCTCCCGCCCGTGGATTCCGGAGCGGATCGCCGCGCGGACCGCGTCGACCTCTGCATCGATCGCCGCCCTCAGCTCGGCGAGCGTCCGATCCCCGGGCCCCAGCTGGTCTGCGAGGGCGTGTGCAGCAGCCGGTGGGACGTGCCGGACGAAGTCATCGATGGCGCGCTCACGATCGCCGATCAGCACGGGCACCGCATCGAGCGGTGGCAGCCAGCGTGGCGTGTCGGAAGCAGGGATGGGCCTCGCCGATCCCCGATACGCGAAGAGGTCCGGCTCTTCCCCGAACTTCGATCGGTACGCGTGGCGGTGGGCGCCGAATCCCGCGGCCACGCCATCGCCGAGAGCCGTGAGGGTCGCCGCGTAACGGCCGGTCACGTCACCCGCCGCGAATACGCCAGCGGCCGACGTGGCACCGCTCGCGTCGACGGCGATGAAGCCGTTCGGACCGCGCGCCACGCCGAGCAGATCGAGTCCTGCGATGGAGATCGCCGGTGCGATCTCGAAGCCGTGATAGTCGAGAAAGAGCGCGCTACACGGGACGTTCACGGCCTCGGCGGATGTCTCGATCACCAGGGCGTCCAGGGTCCGATCGCCGCGCATCGCGAGGATCTTGCCCGCGAGCACGCGTCCCGGCCACTGCGACGCCGCATCAGCGAAGGGCACGGCGCTCGACGGATCCACGAGCCAGGTGATCGCAGTGGTGCCGGCGTGCTTCCTGATCAGCGGTAGCAGCAGCGCGCTGTGCTCGTTACCCACGATCACGAGGCCTCGGGTGCGTCCTTGCTCGAGGGCGCGCGCAAGCAGCGCTTCCAGGTGGGCACGTCCCTTCATCGCCAAGATCACGCTCTCGGGAAAGAAGCGATGCTCGTCGCCGAGCGCGCGGAACCCGGGTGCCAGCACCACGGCCAGGCAGCGATGGACACGCCCGGCGGCGACGAGCTCGAGGTAGGCACCGACTCGGCAGATCCGCTCCACTCGCTCAGTCACGTGCGGAATCCCCAAGGCCTCGACGTCCGCCGTGAGCCGACCCACGAGATCCTCGCCGCCGAGCGCCCAGCTCGGTCCAGTCAGCACGCACGCGCCGAGCCGTGCAAGACCGCCGAGTGGTCCACATTCGAACAGCACGACGCTCGATGGGAAGGGATCGAAACCCTTCACCCAACGGGCACGAATCGCCGCCGCCAATCCCGCCGGGCCGCCGCCGACCACCGCGACGTCGTAGTCGTAGGGCGATCGTCCGGAACGAATGCCGAGGCTCACGGCGGCCGCTCGCGCAACCAGGCGAGCACGCCGCCCGCCGTCAGCACCGCTTCCGCGTAGGGGTCCTGAGGCAGCAGAGCGACGGAGAGCCCGCTTTCGACGACGACGAGCACACGCGCCGCGGGATCGATACGAAGGTGCGTGTGGGCTGCGAATCGCACGTCGTCTCGGTCCCCATCGATGCACCAACACGGTAGTCCCCGCGCGATCGCACTGCGCTGAAAGATGCGCCCGAAGCTGCGTGCAACCACGGCTCGCACACCGTTCTGCACCAGAGCCTGCAAGGTGGTCTCTCTGCTGGAACCGCAGCCGAAGTTTCGTCCGGCGACGATGATCCAGCTCGAATTCGAGTCCAGCCCCGCTACCGAGTCGCCAATTCCCGCGAGGAATCCGCGCCGCACGCGCTCCGGATCCAGCGAGAAGAAGGACGGCGGATGGAGCAGATCGGCGTTCACGTGATCGCCGAAGACGAGGGCGCGGCCTTCGAGGGCGGGGGCAACGCGATACGTCATCGCACTCTCTCGACGGGCGTCACGCCGCCACGGTCACCGCATCGTGCACGATGAGGGATCGCGGATCCACGATCTCTCCGGCCACCGCGGATGCTGCGACCGTCGCGGCGCTCGCCAGCACGATGCGCGCATCCCGATGCCCCATGCGACCCGGTCCGTTCCGATTCGACGTGCTGATACAGGTTTCGCCGGCAGCGAGGATGCCTTTGTCGATCCCGCCGCACGCACCGCACGACGGATTGGTGATGAGCGCTCCAGCGGCGCTGAGCGCCTCCAGCGCGCCACTCGCCAGCGCCGCGCGCCAGACGCGTTCGCTCGCCGGCGTGATCACCAGACGAACGCCGGGCGCCACCCGGCGGCCGCGCAGCACCGCTGCTGCAGCTTCGAGCTCTTCTGTCCGGCCGCCGGCGCACGAACCGATGAATGCCTGCTGGATGGCGGCACCGGCGAGATCCGCCACCGCGACGACGTCCGCGGGCGAACCGGGTCGCGCAGCGAGGGGCACGAGTCCATCGAGATCGAGTTCGACGGACCGCACGTAACGCGCGTCCGCATCCGGCGCGACGCTTTCGGCCGCCGACGGCCCCGAGCCATCCCGCGTCGAGACGTAGGCGAAGGTGACCGCGTCGGGGACGAACGCAGCGGAGGTGGCGCCGCACTCGACGCCTTGATTGGTCATCGCGCACCGGGCGTCGAGTGACACCCCGTGGTGCGTGTGATCGTGGATCTCCAGGGCGGCGTCGAGAGCACCGTCTTCGCCCAGCTCGCGCAACATGGCGAGCGCGAGGTCCTTGCCCTCGATCCCAGCACCTAGTGCTCCGCGCAGCACCAGACGGATCGATTCGGGCACCTCCAGGATCGCGCGGCCGGTGGCGAGCACGGCCAAAATGTCCGTCGTGCCGAATCCCGTGGCGAAACAGCCCAACGCCCCCGCCATGATCGTGTGCGAATCGGCACCCACGATCACCCGTCCCGGGCGCACCCGCGCATCTTCGATCGCGAGCTGGTGGCAGATCCCGCGAAAGAGTTGATCGGTGGGCAACCCGCGCTCGCGCAGGAATCGCACGTAGCGATCCAGGATCGCCGCGCGCTCGGGTGTGGAGGGTGGTGCGAAGTGATCAGCGGCGAAAAGCAGCCGTTCTGCAGGTGGCAGCGGCAAACCGAGTCGCTCGATCGTCTCGATGCCGAGGCTGAACGTGGCGTCGTGGGCCACCACCAAGTCGACGTCCACCGACTCGTAGCGGCTTCCCGGCAGCACCGGCCCATGCGAGCGCGGACGAAGGAGCTTTTCGACGAGGGTTCGCGGCGCGGGCATGTCGTTCGTCAGCGACCGCCCAGCGCACGCACGCGGCGGGGAGCCTGGCGCGGCTGAGCGCCCGCCTCGAGTAACGCACGCCGCGCCGCCTCGAGCGGCAACCCGAGCGCCCCGTCCAAGTAACGCTGGCGCGCCCGCTGGAACACAGCGAACGCCTTCCTTCGAGCGCCGGGCTCTCGGGACTTGAGAAGCGCCAGGGCCCGCGAGAGGGCGTCTTCGTCCACTTCGAGCTCCTCGCTTTCGGCGATCGAGCGCAACAGGCTGCGACCGGAATGCTTGCCCACCACGATCTCACGCTGGCGTCCGAGGCGTTCCGGCGCCAGCGGCTCGTAGGTGGACGGCTCGCGCAGGATGCCGTGCACGTGCATGCCGGACTCGTGGCGGAAGGCGGTGGCACCGAAGATCGGCGCCTGAACGGCGATGGGGATTCCCGTGGCGTTCTCGACCGTGCGGGCGAGCCCGTCGAGGGCACCGAGATCGATGCCGCAATCGAGTCCGAGCAGCTCCACACACGCCAGCGCCACTTCTGCGAACGACGCGTGCCCAGCGCGCTCGCCGATGCCGTTCACGGTGACCGTTGGCCAGCGAGCGCCTGCTTCGATGGCCGCGACGGTGTTCGCCGTGGCCATGCCGAAGTCGTTGTGACAGTGGACGCCGATCTCGGCGCTCGCACCGGCGACCCGCCGCAGCTCGCGTACCGCGGCGGTGGCGGTCGAAGGGGTCCACACGCCGACGGTGTCGCACAGGAAGAACCGGCGGATGCCGGCGCTCGCACCGGCCTCCACCAGCACCGCCACGTCGGCCCGCGCGGCACGGCTCGCGTCTTCGAGCACCAGCTGGGGCAGTATTCCGTGAGCCCAGCAGCGTTCGCCCAGCAGACCGACGCGCCGCACGAGCTCGCCGCGATCCACACGAAGGCGATGGCGCCGCTGGATCTCGCTCGCCGGTGTGATGAGAAAAGCGGCGCGCGCACCGCACTCCGCAGCCAGCTCCACGTCCGCGGGATCGAGCCGCAAGGATGCGCCGATCGTCGGGCTCGCCCCACTCGCACTGGCCTCGCGCAAGAAGCGCTGTTCCTCTTCGGATACCGCAGGAACACACGCATCCACCAGTTCGATCCCGGCGGCGGAGAGCGCGCGGACGAGCGCCAATTTGGTTTCAGGCGCGAGCCAGACGCCCGGCGTCTGCTCGCCCTCGCGAAGCGTTGCATCCACGAGATGAACGCGCTTGCCCCCAGCGGGCCGCGCGGTCGTGTCGCCGTTGATCATCGCCAGGGCTCGCCCAGAGGACGTGGAGCCGCCTCGACCCAGTGGAAGCGAGGGCGCTGGGGCACTTCCGCGGAAACGGCGCGATCATACGAGTAGTCGTGCCCCAGCGTGCGGCTCGGTCGAGGAGTGCCGCGGACCACGGCGAGCTCACGTCGCCGCTCCAGACAATGGGCGCGACCGCTCGCCGCGGCCACCGGCTCGCGCGGATCGGCGCTCAGGAAGCACAAGTCCGCGCACTTGAACGCCTGCACGTGGCGCTCGAAATCCGCGATCGAGCCGTGGTCGCGAGCGTCGCCGAAGTAGCCGAGCACCTTGAAGCCGAGACTCGAATAGGTGTCCCCGCATTGACCGCCGTGAACTCGGTAGTAATCGAGGAAGCCGTGGCGATCCGTCACCATCCCGCAAGACTCGGGGCGCTCGAACTGAGGCGATCCGGGCTCGAGCTGAACGGTCCAGACCATCACTCGGCGAGCGTTCGAAAAGGAACGCATCCGCGCCATCTGGTCGCGCGTGCACTCGGCGCCTGCGAGGGTCTCGCCGGGCAGCGCCAGGGTATAGAAGACGTCGGTCGGCACCTCGAAATCCGCCAGCACGCGCATCGAATCGAGCAGCGCCGCGTCGTCGTAGTAGGGCTGCTTGTTCCTCCGGCGCACGGACTCGTCGCCCGCGTCGGGCGAGAGGGCGATCGTCGAGCGAGGTCCCGGGAAGGCTCGCTTGAACGCACGCACGAAGCGCGCCGTGGGGAGTCCCCAGCATTCGAAGTACCACTCGATCTCGAGGCCGTCGCGGGCGATGGTGTCGAAGAGCGTCACGTAGTAGTCGTCGCGCTCGGGGATGGGATCGAAGCAGGTGGAGATCGCGCGATAGCCGTGATCGACGGCCCGGCGCACGTCGTCGATGACCCGCGGTATGCCGCGCCATTCGGGATGCGACGTGCCGTTCACGCGGCGAAGCGTGTCGCGATTGCCGCCACAGAAGGTACAGCTCCACGGACAGCCACGGCCCACGAAGAGCGGGAACTTGCCGAGCCCACTCGAGAGTCGGGATCGGTTTTGGTCGGGCGTGAGCTCGGTCGAGTAAGCGAGGGGAAAGCCGAAGAGGGCGGCATACGTGTCCGAACCGCGCAACGAGCTCAGGTCGCCGTACACCAGCTCGTCGAGTGCCGGGCGCATTTCGGTGGCTGGCGTCCGGTGAACTATGCCTCCCTCGTCCCTCACCCAGGTATCCACGAGGTCGGTGCGGTCGCCGCGCCGTGCAGCGGCGAGCAACTTCTCGATCGCTCTCTCGCCGGGTCCCTGCACGATCGCATCGATCTCGGGCACCGCCGCGAGGATTTGCTCGGCGAAGTAACCTGCGGTGAGCCCCCCCAAGAAGACCAGCGCTTCCGGATGGTGCGCCTTGAGCCGCCGCGCCACTTCGATCACGTCGTAGGTCTGATAGTGCCAGTAGAGGGGCAACCCGAACGACCGCACGCGCGCGCCGTCGAGCCAACGGACCAGGTCGAACGATGGGTCCCGGATCCACTCGACGCCGAGGTGGACGATCTGGGTGCGGTAGCCCGCCCGATTGGCCCAGTTCGCGAGGGCCGGCAGGCCCATCGGCATGTAGGTGATGTTGAAGAAATCGCCGAGCGGCAAATAGTGGTTCGCCGCTTTCGGAACGTGGACGAAGAGACAGTCCAGATCGGCGGGAGGGGGAGAATGCACGTCGGAGGGCGCGTGGGGGAACGCTCGGGCTACCGTACCCCCAGCCCTGCCACCGCGCAAGCAATCCAGCAATCCGTCGGTGGTTCACTTCCGCGCAATGCCGGTTCGGGGCGTGATGGGTTCGCGGAAAAATCGAAGGACACTCCACGCCCGCGCAGCGCGGTCGTGCGCGTGGGCAGCGACACCGGGACCCGAGGACGCGACGCAGGCTCACCTCCGGTTCCACGAGATCGCGTGGGGGCGCGCCGTGCCCGCCGACCGGTCCCCAGTCGCGCCGACTCGATCGATGCATCCTGGTCGAAGTGAGTCTCCTCCCTCGATCCAGCGCAGCGCCGGTCCGCCGTTCTCAGGACGATGCTACGATCGCGACGTCGCACCGGCATGGGCCGAGTCGAATGCTCCACGCATGACGAGCACCTCTTCCGCGACTGCGCCTTGCATCGCGCTGCTGGGCGAGATCCAGCTCGGCGGGGTTTCGCTCGCCGAGCGCCTGAGGACGCTCGGCGCCCACGTCGAGCTCCTCACCGGACCGGACGCCGCGTACCGCTGGTTGCGAGCCGCCCGTCGGCGGATCTCGCTCCTCGTCGTCGACTCGTCTCATCTCGAGTTCGACCCCTTGGGCGTGCTCGGTTGGCTCAAGAGCAAGGGACTGTTGGGCGATGCACCCGTGTGGCTCATCGAAGATGCATTCGAACCCACGCCCGGTGAGATCTGCGAGGGCTGCGGGATCACGCGCTGCGTCAGCCGTTCCACCCCTGCGGACGAGCTCGTGGGATGGATCGGCGAGGACCTCTTCGACGTAGCGCGCGAGAAGCGACGGCATCCGCGTGTGGCGGTGGCGGCGCCAGTGGTGCTCGGGCTCTTCGAGAAGAAGCTGGAGGGCTTGCTGACGGATCTCAGCGTCACGGGTGCGTTCGTCGAGACGCCGTCGCCGTTCGCCGTGGACACCAAAGTGTCCCTTCGTTTTTCGTTGCCGGGCGCGTCCACGGCAATCTCGGTACGCGCGCGCGTGGTCCGCGTCAACGTCGCCGGCGCGCGGGGGCGTCGCGTTCAGCTTCGCGAAGGGATGGGCCTCGAGTTCGAATCGCTCGCTCCGCTGGCGCGCGCCGCGATCACCGGCTATCTGGCGCGTCACGGGCAGACCGCGAGGACCAGCCCATTCGCAGACGAGGCCGAGACGGACTTTCTCCCCACCGCGGGCGCGGAGGATTCCCCTGGCGATCCGGACTCATCCCGCTGAGTGCCGCGCGTGAGACGCATTTGCCGGCGGTTTCGACCGCTGGCTACGTTCGCCCCCCGCGCTTCGGCGCGGGCCGTTTGCGAACTCGCCGTCCGCCCTGGAGGCCACCATGCCCGACGCCATGACCCTCAACCGCTTCATCCTGTCGACCGAGCACCGTCACCCGGGTGCGACGGGTGAGTTCTCGGCGCTGCTCTCCCACATCGCGCTCGCCGCGAAGGTGATCCAGCGTGCCGTGTCGCACGCAGGGCTCGTGGACGTGCTGGGCGCCACGGGAGCCGTCAACGTGCAGGGCGAGGAGGTGAAGAAGCTCGACGTGTTCGCGAACGAGACGATGGTCCGGATGTTCCAGTACCCCGGGCTGCTTTGCACCATGGCCTCCGAGGAAGAGGAGGACGTGATCGCGATCGGGGATGGCTTCCCGCTCGGCAAGTACGTGCTGAATTTCGACCCGCTCGACGGATCGAGCAACATCGACGCGAACGTGAACATCGGCACCATCTTCTCGATCCATCGTCGCCTCTCGGGCTCGGGCCCGGGAACCGCCGCGGATTGCATGCAGCCGGGCCGAGATCAGGTATGCGCGGGATACGTGCTCTACGGCACCTCGACGATGCTGGTCTTCACCACGGGCGAGGGCGTGCACGGGTTCACGCTGGATCCGAGCGTGGGCGAGTTCTTGCTCTCGCACCGCGACATCCGCATTCCCGCGCGGGGCTCGATCTACAGCACCAACGAGGGCAACTACCAGCTCTGGTCGGAGGGCATGCGGCGCTACGTCGATCGCCTGAAGATCGTCGACAAGGCCAACAACCTCCCGTACAAGGCGCGTTACATCGGCTCGCTGGTCGCCGACTTCCATCGCACGCTGCTTTACGGCGGGATCTTTCTCTATCCAGCGGATTCCAAGTCGCCGCGCGGAAAGCTGCGGTTGCTCTACGAGGCCTCACCGCTGGCGATGGTTTGCGAGCAAGCCGGCGGCGCGGCCTCGACCGGCTCGGAGCGTATCTTGGACATCGTGCCGAATCGGCTGCACCAGCGTGTGCCGCTGATCATCGGCAGTCCCGAGGACGTGGCCGAGGTCGAGCGCTATCTCGCCGAATCGGCGTGATGCGATCGGAAACGCCAGGTTCGTTCCAGGGGCGTAGATTCGGTCACCTCGGCGTGCACTGCACGCCGAGTCGGCCGCGGCCAGCGGGATGGGGTCCCGCCTACGTCAAGCGGGCTCGGAGGCGACGGGAACCGTGTTGGTCGCGGGGCTCGGCAACGCTCGCCTCGCGACGCCGGCAAGCGGCCGTTTCACCTTGACCCGCACGAGGGTGTCGAGGTTGCTCACCTCACGCCCCGTCAACAGACTCCGCACGACGTCGAAGAACCGCCAAGGCCGGCTCGCATACGCCATCAGGTAGAACGAGACGAGGAAGAAGTACTGGAGCGCGAAGAGCGCTCGCGTTCCCAGGTACGGATTGTAGGTCTCGCTGCTCAAGCCGGAACGAACGAGTGCCGCGTAGTGGTACTTGGGCGTTATTTCGATGCGCCCGGCGCTCCACAACTCTTCGAAGTCGGCGCTGCCGGGGTAGGGCGCGAACACCATGACGGACGCGTCGCGGCAGCCGGTCAAGGCGGAGCGAATCAGGAACTTGTACGACTCCCACAGATCGCGCGGCGTCTCGTGCGGATGACCGATGATCAGATTGATGCGGGTGACGATCCCGAGCTTGTGCGCCGTCGCGAGCGACTCCTCGAGGCGCGGGATCTTCACCTTCTTCTTGATGCGACCGAGCTGAACGCTCGAACCGCTCTCGGGCGCGTACGTGATGTTGCGACAGCCGGTCTCGTAAGCGAGCTTCAGCACGTCGTGGTCCAGCGCTTCGGACCGGGTGCCCGCAGGAAGCTGCCAGGAGATGTCGAGCTTGGCGTCGCGCAGCCGGGTCACGAAGTCGAGCGCCCAGTCGCGCTTCACGAACGCCGTGAGATCACAGAAGTTGATGTTCTGGACGCCGTAGCGCTGCACGTAGCTCGCCATCTCGTCGATGACGTCGGCGGCGTTGCGCGCCAGGTACCGGGTGGTCCACATGTCCGGCGACGAACAGAACGTACACTGATACGGGCACCCTCGGGTCGCGAGCATCGGCATCGAGCGGCCGCGATTCACGCCGAACGTGTCCGCCACGTTCATGTAGTCCTCGACCGGGAAGAGGTCCCAAGCCGGGCGAGGGAACGCATCGACGTCGACAGCTCGAGGCGAAAGCGACTCCGCGCTGGCTACGGTTCGGCCGCGGCGCGTGGCGATGCCCGGTAGATCGTCGAGGGGCTCCGCGTCCGCGATGCGCCGAACCAACTCGGCCATCGTGAGCTCGCCCTCGCCGAGGACGCAGCAGTCGATCGATTCGGTCTGCTCGAAGATCCAGCGACGATACGCCGTGGCGTTCTCGCCGCCCAACACGATCTTGGCGTGAGGGAACCGGGCGCGAGCGCGCTCCGCGATCTCACGGACCATCGGCCATTCGTGGAGGAACATGTGGCTGATGCCGATCACCTGGGAGTCGTCGTCGATGCGTTCGACGATCTCGCCCGGGTTGAGACCGTTCAGCTCCAGCGCTCCGATCGGGCTCGGCTGTGGCCGAAAGAGGTCGAGCGCCGCGCCAGGCGCGTCGATCACTTGCAGCCGGTGCCCCTCGCGGCGCAGCACCGCCGCCACGTACGCGATGCCGATCGGCAGGATGACGCCGAACGAGCTCAGGCTGCGCGTCATCTTGAGGATCGGCGGGCGCACCAGCGTGACCTTCACGCCGTTCCCCGTGGTCGCGCGATCTGCCGAAGCCATTGCAAATCAGCCTAGTGGCGCGCTCGAAGCGAAGTCAAATGCGCGACGGCCCGAAGCCGAGCGCGCGGCGCACACGGAATCTGAGGACGTGGCCACACACCGACAGGGTCTTCAGCCCGTAGAGCACGCTCATCTTCAGATTCACGCTCGATGCTTCGCGGAAGTAGCGGGTCTCCACCGGGATCTCTTCGAGCCGGAAGCCGCCGGTCACGATCTGGCCCACGACCTCGGAGTCGAAGCCGAAACCGTTGGAGTTCGACATGAACGGAATCGACTCCAGGAAGTGGCGGCTGTAGGCGCGCAACCCGGTGTGGTACTCGCTCATCCGCCGATCGAACACGACGTTCTCGACGGTCGTGAGGAAGCGATTTCCGAGATACTTGTAGAGCGGCATGCCGCCCGCGAGCGCTCCGCCGCGGGTCGCGAGCCGCGAGCCGAACACGACGTCGGCCCGGCCGCTGAGGATCGGTGCGATCAGGTCGGGAAGGACGCGGGGATCGTACTGGTAGTCCGGGTGGACCATCACGATCACGTCCGCACCGCGGTGGAGCGCCGCCGTGTAGCAGGTCTTCTGGTTGCCGCCGTAGCCACGATTCTCGGGGTGCACGATCACGTGGATCCCGAGCTGACGCGCCTTCTCCACAGTGGCGTCGTGGCTCGCATCGTCGACCAGGATGATGTCGTTGACGACCTGCTTGGGGATGTCGTCGTAGGTCCGTTCCAGGGTCTTGGCCGCATTGTAGGCCGGCAGCACGACCGTGATGCGGCGGATCTGCTCCGAGCTCACGCTCGGCGCCGCGTCCGCGTGGGACCCCGACCGCGGGGCATCGGTGTTCGACGTGGCGGAGATGGAAGCGGTGGCTTGGGTCACGGATGGGCCGCGTGGGAGGTCCGAGTGGAACGGGATCCGTCAGGGATGGGTCAACACCTGCAACCCGCGACGTGCATAGTTCCAGAACTTCACGGGCGAGTCGATCGAGCGCAGAGTTCGTACCAAGTAGCTGGGGCGAAGATAGAAGGAACGCATCGCCCGCGTCTGGATCCTCTTGAGGTCGGCGGCGGTGAGCGCATAGCTGCGCGACACGGCTTGCTTCACGTTCCGGCCCGCGAGCTGTTCCTCTCCGAGCAGCCCTTCCTCCGTGCAGATCTCGTGGAGCGGCGTGCCGGGGAAGGGGTAGGCGATGTGGAACTCGCAAAAATCACCATCGAGCTTGCGGGCGAAATCGATGGTTTCCTGAGCCGTTTCCGCCGTCTCCCACGGGCTGCCCAGCACCCAGAACAGGTACGTCTTGATGCCCACGTCCTTGCAGGCTTGGATGGCCTTCTCGGCCTGCGCCAGCGTCGCGCCCTTCTTCATGTGACGCAGGATTTCCTGATTGCCCGACTCGACGCCGAAGCCGACCATCCAACAGCCCGCCTTGCGCATCTCGCGAGCCCGCTCCGGATCCATGGTGTCGACGCGGCTGTTGCACACCCACTCGACGTCGAGCTGCGCTTCCTGGATGCGGCGACAGAGCTCGACGGTCCACGTCTTCTGCAACGTGAAAGTGTCGGCGCGGAAATAGAAGTTGCGAATCCCGAATCGGGACACGCAGTGCGCCATCTCGGCGACGATGCTCGCGGGCGAACGAAGATAGGTGTCGAACCCGCTGAGTGTCGGAACCAGGCAGTAGATACAGCGCGCCGGACAACCGCGGCTGGTCTGAATCGTGGTTTGCGGCTCGCCGGTGTCGGGCCGGATGTAGAGCCGGTTGTTCATGAGGTGGCGGGCGGGCCAGGGCAGGCTGTCCAGGTCCTCGAGCCGCGGCCGGTCCGCGTTACGGCGGATCTCGCCTCCCTCTCGGTACGTGATGCCGAGGACGCGAGAGCGATCCGCGGTGGTCAGCAGCTCGCCGAGCAGCTCCTCGCATTCGCCCCGGATGGCGACATCGAGCTCGGGATGCGCCGTGAGGGTCTCGGCATCGTGGGTGGTGACGTGAGCACCCTTGGCAATGGTGAGAACGCTGGGGTTCCGCGCCTTGGCGCGCTGGCAAGCGGCCATGTCGCCCGGCAGCGTGGGCGTGGTGGTGCTGACTGCCAGGAGGTCCGGCCGGAAGACTTGCAGGTCGAGATCGAAATCGTCCCAGGTGAGGCCTTCGGCGGGGTAGTCCACGATCCGCGCCTCCCAGCCCACCTGTTCGACCATCGCGGCCATGTAGGCCAGGTCGATCGGAGCGCGCAGAACGCTCGTCGAGTTCTCGACCGGAACCTGACACCGATCGTCTCGGATGTAGTTGCCGGTAGGCGGGTTGATGAAGAGGGCGCGACGCGCGGGCATGAGAACCGTACCGATCGAGTTGGGCCTTCCCGGCGGATGCCAGCGGCTTGGCTACGATCCCGCCAGCGGAACGCCTCGAATCGAAAGGCTGATGTTATCGTTCGGGCCGCTGCCACCGCAAGCCGGGTGGCCGCTCGCGCCCCGGTTCGCTGCGCGGCAACGCGCGCTGACTTCGTTTGACAGGGTGCGTCATCGTGCCGTAGGTTCCGCTCGATTCTCGAGGACCGCGGCCAACTGTTGCGCGTAGACGCCTGTGGTCGCATCGAGGCCCGGTCCAGTTCGCGCGCCGGCCCATCCCCGATCAGCCGGCGCCGGCGGCATCCCTGAGCGCAGGGCGAAGACTCCTTGAGCACCACCGTCGATACGACCGCCGATCCTGCGTCGACCGACGCCCCGCAGGCGCTGGCACGGGCGAGTCGCGGTTGGCGCGAGCTCCTGGCCGTAGCGCTCACGGTTGGGCTCGTGTGGTGGCTGCTGCGGGGCCTCGAGTGGGAGAAGATTCGCGCGTTCGCCAGCAGTCGCCCCGAGCTGGTGCTCGTCGCGTTCGTGATCTACGCGCTCAGCTACGTGGCGCGCGCGATGCGCTGGAAGGTGCTGCTCAATCGCCACGACTTGAGCTTCCGCGATCTCTACCTCATCACCTCGGCGCATATCATGTACAACAACCTGCTGCCGAGCAGGATCGGCGAGCTCTCGTACGTGGTGTTGCTGCGCCAGAAGAAGGGCCTCACCGCGGCCGACGGTGTGGTGTCACTGGTGGTGTCGCGGTTTCTCGACTTCATCACCCTCGGCCTCATCTTCCTGCTGTCGGTGGCTTCGTTTCGCGGTGCCCATTCGGTGGAGGCATTCCGCGACCTGCCGCTAGTGGCGATCAGCAGCGTACTGCTGCTCTCCGCGGGGCTGGTCGCGATGCCGACGATCACCACGCGCGTCCACCAGTGGCTGAATCGCGAGCTCGCCAGCGCGCCGCCGGAGTCGCTGCGCGCCCGGATCGAGCGCACGGCCGAGCGCATGGTGGAGACTTTCGAGCGCACCGCGGGCACGGCGAGCTACCTGAAAGCCGGATTGCTGTCGCTGGTGATCTGGTACGCCAAGTTCCTGTCGTTCACGCTGATGGTGCACGCGATGCACGACGCCGGAACCGCAGCGCGCATGAGTTTCTGGGGGGTGGTCATCGGCTCGACGGCAGCCGAGCTCACGACCATCACCCCGTTCCACGGCGTCGCCGGCATGGGCACCTACGAGTGGGCATGGAAGGTTGTGTTCCACGACGTGCTCGGCATCGACGAGCAGGTGTCGATCCTGACCGGGTTCGGAGTCCACGTCTTCCTCTTGTTCTTCTCGATCCTGCTCGGTGGACTCGCCTACCTGGGCTTGAGACGCATCACTCGCCGCGCGTGAGCGGCGGGGACGAGCGATCGGATCTCGTGGCGACCCCGTTCGGACATCTCGCGATCGGCACGGCGTGGGCCCTGGTCGTCGCCGAGCGACCCGCGCCGCCGCGTTGGCTGATCCTCGGCGCGGCGTGCGCTGCCGCCGCAGACCTCGACTTCCTACCAGGCCTCTTCGTGGGCGATCCGGCCCGCTTCCATCACGGCGCGAGCCACTCGGTGGTGGCTGCCATCGGACTCTCGTCGCTGGTCCTCTGGGCCTGGCGGCAGCTCGGCCCGATCAGCTGGCGTGCGGTGCTGCTCGTGAGCGGTGCGTTCGCGAGTCACCTCGCGGCGGATTTCTCGACGCATGATCCCGGCACCCGCCAGGGCCTACCCCTCGCGTGGCCTTTCTCGTCGGCGCGCCTTCTCGCACCCACGTGGCTGGTACCCGCCGTCATGCGCACTTGGCCGCCCACTTGGGATTGGTTGGGACACACGGCGTGGCTCGTGCTCACGGAGGTGGCGCTGGCGTTGCCGCTAGTGGTGGGCGCCTGGCTGTACGCGGACCGCCCGCGCGCGTCGTTGCTTCGCTGGGGGAAGGGAGAAACACCCGCATGAGCACGAAACCGAGGTCCACTGTGGCGAACGAAGCGGACGCGGGAGCGCGTCCCGAGATCTCGGTCGTCATCCCCGTGTACAACGAGATCGAGAACGTGAACGCACTGGCCGCCGACGTGTGGTCGGCGCTCGAGCCCCTCGGCAAGACCTTCGAGGTGATCCTGGTAGACGACGGGTCTCGCGACGGCACCGTCGATGCGCTGCGCCGAATCGCTCACGAGCGCCGCGAGGCCCGCGTGGTGCTGCTGCGCAGGAACTTTGGTCAGACCGCGGCGCTCAGCGCCGGCTTCGATCACGCTCGCGGCGACGTGATCATCACCATGGACGCGGATCTTCAGAACGACCCCAGAGACATTCCGAAACTCTTGGAAGGCATCGGCCAGGGTTACGACATCGTCGCGGGATGGCGGCTGCACCGCAAGGACCCGTTCGTGAGCCGGCGGCTGCCGTCGATGATCGCCAACCGCCTCATCTCCGCGGTCACCGGAGTGAGCCTCCACGACTACGGCTGCACGCTCAAGGCCTTTCGCGCCGAGGTGGTGCAGCAGGTGCGGCTCTACGGCGAGCTGCATCGCTTCATCCCTGCGGTCGCGAACTGGATGGGCGTGACCGTCCACGAGGTGGCCGTGAACCACCGCCCGCGTCGGGCCGGCGTGTCGAAGTACGGCATCTCACGCACCGTGCGCGTGATCCTCGACCTCATCACGGTCAAGTTCATGGAGTCGTACTCCACGAAGCCGATCCAGATCTTCGGCTTGCTCGGGATCGTCTCCGGATTCGCGGGCTTTCTGGGTGCCGCCTGGCTCTCGCTGCAACGGGTGCTGTGGGGCGTCGGCCTCGCGAATCGTCCGATCCTGCTCCTCTACGTGATGCTCATCTTGGTGGGAGTGCAGTTCATCAGCATGGGCCTAGTCGCCGAGATGCTGGCGCGCACCTATCACGAATCGCAGTCGAAGCCGATCTATTACGTCAAGGAGCTGATCGAGGCTCGGTCCAGCGGCGGCTGAGCCGCCGACTCGTCGGGGGTTGAAACGGGCCCTCTGCCCCACGCACAGCGCGGAGCTCGAAGGGCCCGCCAGGTCGCTTCGCCGCGCTCGCGGCCCGCCTCGAGACGCGTGCCAGTCTTCGCATCTGCTCGAAGCGCGATTCTGGATGGGCTCCTTTCACGACTAGGCGAACGGGCGCATGCGAATCGGAATCGACGCGCGTCTCGCGTTCGGTGACTCGACCGGCCTCGGCACGTTCAGTCGCCGCTTGGTCGAGGCGTTGGCTCGACACGACGCCGGCAACGAGTACGTCCTCTACGTCGATCGTCCGCCATCACCCGTCGACTTGCCCGAGAACTTCCGCGTCGAGGTCGTGCCCGGCCAGAGTCGGATCGTGTGGACCAATCTGCGATTGCCGCGGGTGCTCGAGCGCGATCGCATCGACCTCTATCACGCAGTGGCGAACTTCGAGCTGCCGCTCGGGTTTCGGGGCCTCAGCGTGCTCACGGTGCACGACCTGGTTCCGCTGCGCTTTCCCGAGACGGTGCCCTGGAAGCATCGTCTCTTCTTTCGCTTGTTCACCAGGCCCGCGCTTCGCGCGGCGGATCGCATCGTGGCGGTCTCCCGGCACACCCGCGACGACGTGATCGACGCGTATCGCGTGCCGCCCCACGCGATCGAGGTGCTGCCCAACTGGGTCACCGACGCCTATCGCCCTCGCGCCTCGGCGACGAACGTCCACGACGGCGCGCGGCGAGCGCGCGAATCGTACGGCCTCGGCGACGACTACTTCGCGTTCGTCGGCGTCCGCGAGCCCAAGAAAAACCTCGATCGGCTTCTCGAGGCGTTCGCGCTCCTGACCTCCCGCTCGTCGCATCCATCCCAGCTCGCCGTCGTCGGCCCTGGAGGCTGGCAAACCGAGGGTCTCGAGGCGCGCGTGACCGCGCTTGGCATCCGCGACCGCGTGATCCTGACGGGGCGAGTGCCCGAGCAGGCTCTGATCGAGCTCCTTCAGGATGCCCGTGCGTTGGTGTTTCCGTCGTTGACCGAGGGCTTCGGCTTGCCCGTCCTCGAGGCCATGGCGTGCGGCACCGCCGTGATCACGTCACGCACTGGTGCGCTCCCCGAGGTGGCCGGCGACGCTGCGCTCCTGGTCGATCCGCTCGACGTCGGCGACATCGCGACGGCGATGGAGCGGCTCTTGACGGACGCGTCGCTGGCGCGCGAGCTCGGCGCGCGCGGAGTGCGGCGAGCCGAGCGTTGGAACGCCGAAGCCGCAGCACACCGCTGGATGGCGCTCTACCTCGAGCTCTTCAACGCACCGTCATGAGTCCGCGGATCGCTCTCGACCTGCGCTGGATCCGGCCCGGGCGTGTGGACGGGGTAGGACGCTACGTGGCGTCGCTGGCGCGGGCGCTGACGCGGCTCGATGGCGACGAGCGTTACGCCCTCGTCTTCACCGACGCGATCGCGCGCGACGCGTTCCTCGAACACTGCCCGGCGCTCGGCTCGACGCAGGCGTGGCTGTGCGGGATTGCGCTGCTCGAAGCTGCCGATGCGCTGCGTTTCCCGGGCTGGCTGCGCGAGCGCGGCGTTGACCTGTTGCACGTGCCCCACGTGCTCACGTCGCCACTTCATCGCGGCTACGCGACGGTGGTGACTCTTCACGATCTGATCCCCTGGCAGGCGCGCGGCCGCGAGCCGGGTGCGCGCCTCGCCTGGCGCGCGTATTTCGCCACGTGGTGGCCGCTGCGCTTCACGCTTCGACGTGTGAGCCGCGTCATCGCCGTGTCGAATACGACGCGTGACGCCCTCCAAGCCCACCCGTGGATGCGCGTACCGGTGGAAGTCGTCCCCAATGGAGTCGAGCTCGGGCTCGCGGAGAGGGGTACACCTTCCGGATCGGGTCCCGTGACACGCAACGGCCCCGCGGGGCCAATCCTCTACGTCGGCCGTCTCGATCCTTACAAGAACGTGGCCGCATGGATCCGCGAGTACTCCACGCTGCCTGCACGGCTGAAGAAACAGCATCCGCTGGTGCTGTGCGGCCACCACGACCCGCGCTTCGCCGAGCCGCTCGCGCGCCTGGTGAACGAGCTCGGGCTCGGCGACACGGTGGAGTTGCGCGGCGCCGTCTCCGACGCCGAGCTCGACCGTCTCTACCGCACGGCCGCGCTGCTGGTGCACCCATCGCTCGAGGAGGGTTTCGGGCTCACGGTGCTCGAGGCGATGGCGCGCGGCACCCCAGTGGTGGCCTATCGCATCCCGGCGCTCGCAGAGATCGCCGACGATGGCGCGCGCTTGGTCGTTCCGCACGAGCCCGGCGCCCTCGCCGCCGCGGCGATCGAGCTCCTCGACTCCCCCGCGCAGTGGACGAGCCTCGCTGTTCGGGGTGGCGCGCGTGCTGAGCGCTTTTCCTGGCGACGGGCAGCGCTCGCCACCCGCGACGTCTACCGCGCGGCACTCGCCGCGCACACGGCGGGAACACCCGCGTGAGCTCTCCGGCCCGCTCCCGTCACCACGTGCTCATCGACGCCCGCAAGGCCTTCGATGGCGGAATCGGGCGCCACGTGCGGGAGATCGTCCGGCTGCTCCCGGCCGCAATGCCGGGCTGGCGTTTGAGCTTGCTCATCGACGTCGACGCGAGCGATCGGTTCCGAGCCGCCGGACTCGGCGAACCTGCGTTCGAGCACGTCGAGGTACGCGCCAAGAAGTACGGGCTCGCGGAGCGCCGCGCATTGCGCCATGCCGCCCGAGTGGTGCGTCCCGACCTCTTTCACGCACCACATTACGTGCTGCCGTCCTCGATGCCGTGCCCGTCGATCGTGACGATCCACGACGTGATCCATCTCAAGCGGCCACGAACGCCGCTGCACCGCGCCTACGCCCGCTGGGCGATGCGCGCGGCGTGCAGAGAAGCGCGCCGGGTGGTCACCGTGTCGGAAGCGAGCGCTGCCGATCTCCGGCAGCTCGTGGGAGTCGACCCACGCCGGCTGCGGGTGATCCCCAACGGAGCGTGGATCGCCGAGCCGCCGGCGACCGCGGTGACCTCCAGCGAGTACGTGCTCTACCTAGGCAGCCTCAAGCCGCACAAGAACGTATCGACCCTGATCGAGGCGTTCGCACGAACATGCGCGCCGCTCGAGCTCTGGCTCGCGGGTCAGTGGCAACGCGAGGAGCGGTATCGCCGCGATCTCGTCGCACGCGTCACGGCCGCCGGGCTCGATCGCCGGGTACGTTTCCTGGGCGGCTTCCCCGAAACGAGCCTCGACCGGCTGCTCTTCGGGGCACGGATGCTGGTGGCTCCGTCGTGGGAAGAGGGGTTCGGGCTACCGGCGCTCGAGGCGCTCGCACACGGCACGGCGGTGATCGCGAGCCGCCGGGGCGCGCACCCCGAGGTGCTGGGTGACGCGGCCGTGCTCGTGGACGGTTCCGACCCCTCGGAGCTCGCCACCGCCATCGACACCGTGGCGGCGCGCAACCCACTCGAGCAGGCTCGCTGGGCCGAGGCGGGAAGGGCACGGGCCCGGCTCTTCGACTGGACGACGGCAGCGCGTGCCACAGCGGCCGTCTACGCCGAGGTCCTCAAGGGGTTGCGGTGTCGGTCGTTTGACACCCCCCATGGGTAGTGCTAATCCAGCCACGCCCGCGGCGAGATCTCCACGAGGATCGGCCCCTCGCCGGAGGTGCACCGGCCCCGTCTCCCGGGCCCGCCGGTGGTCGGTTTCTGAGCGCATCGCTCGCCGGACGAATCTCGCGCGCTCGTGTTCGGCATCGCGGCCAGCTCGGCCCGACGATGCCCGTGGTGCATGCGGTGCGGATCGCTCTCGTCCACGACTGGCTGAATGGGATGCGCGGGGGCGAGAAATGCCTCGAAGAGGTGTGCGCGCTCTATCCAGACGCCGACCTGTTCACGCTCATCCACGAGCCCGGGCAGGTCTCGCAGACCATCGAGGCACATCCGATTCGAACGTCGTTTCTTCAATCCTTCCCGGGCCGGCGTCGTTTCTACCGTCACTTTCTGCCGCTCTTCCCGATGGCGATCGAGCAGCTCGACGTGACCGGCTACGATCTCGTCTTGAGTCTCAGCCATTGCGTGGCGAAGGGCGTGCGTCCGGCGCCCGGCGCGCCGCACCTCTGCTATTGCTTCACGCCGATGCGCTACGCGTGGGATCTGGAGGCCGAGTACTTCTCGCCGCCGCGGGCGTCCGCGCTGGTGCGCTGGGCGGCGGGACGCGTGCTTCCGTACCTGCGGCGCTGGGACCTGGAAACCACCCCGCGGGTGAGCGAGTTCGTGGCGATCTCCGAGCACGTTCGTGCGCGCATCCGCCGCATCTACGACCGTGACGCCGGGCTCCTCTATCCGCCCGTCGACACGGAGCTCTTCGATCCCGGTTCCTCCACCCCGATGCGCGAGGACTTCTACCTGATGGTGACTGCGCTCGCACCTTACAAGGGCGTGGACATCGCGATCGAGGCATTTCGCGGCAGCGGGCGAAAGCTCGTGGTGGTCGGGCGCGGGCAGGACGAGCGCAAGCTGCGGGCGGCAGCGGGCCCCGAAACGACGTTTCTCGGCTGGGTGGCCACCGACACACTGCGAGATCTGTTCGGGCGTTGTCGTGCGTTCCTGCATCCTGCCGAGGAAGATTTCGGAATCGCGCCGGTCGAAGCGCAAGCGATGGGCGCGCCCGTGATCGGCGCGGCGAGGGGCGGACTGCTCGAAACGGTTCGCGACTGGAACGCCGCTGGAAGCACCGCACCCACGGGAATGCTGTTCGAGCCGCTCACGGCGGACGGCCTGCGCGCTGCGCTCGACCGCTTCGAACGCAACGTCCATGCCTTCGATGCGGCGGCGATTCGCAGCAACGCGCTACGCTTCTCTCGCCACGTGTTCCGCGACGAGTTCGCGGCACGCGTGCGCGAGCTGGTCGGGCGTGATCCTGCCGTGGCGAGCGCAGGAAGCCGCGTGACGCCGCCATGCTGAAGAGGTACAGCCAACTCTTCCTGAGCCTGCTGGTGGTCTGCGACCTCACCGTGGTCGCAGGTGCATGGCTGCTCGCATTCTGGCTGCGATTCTTCAGCCCTCTCGTGACCGACGCGATCCCCATCCGTTACGGCATCCCCGAGCTCGAGCGCTACGCGAAACTCATGGTGGTCGTGGTGCCGATCTTCTACGCACTCTTCCGCAGCCACGGTCTCTACCTTCCGCACCGCATTGCGCGCCGCTCACGCGAGCTCTTCAACCTGGTGCGCGCATCGGCGCTCGCCGTGGGAAGCCTGATCGTCGTGGACTCGATGTTCCGTGAGTTCTTCCAGGCCTCACGCGTGGTGTTCGCCATCTTTCTGCCGCTCGAGATCCTCGGCGTCGCGGCGTTGCGCTCCGTGATTCGCGCGGTGCTGCGCCAACTCCGCAAGCGTGGCCAGAACCTCCGCCACGTGGTGGTGGTGGGTGCGGGCAGTCTCGGATCGGAGGTCGTGGAGCGCATTCTGCGACACCCGGAGATGGGGCTCCACATCGTCGGTGTGCTCGGCAAGGACGCGTCGAAGGTCGGCCTCGAGGTTCACGGCATCCCGGTGACCGGCATCTACGAGGACGTGACCCGCATGCTGCGCGGTGGCGGCATCGATCAGGTGATCGTCGCCATCCCGATGGAGTCGCATCACCGTCTCGCGGCGATCCTCGACGCCATCGGCTCCTTCATGGTGGACATCAAGGTGGTGCCGGACCTCTATCGGTTCATCAGCCTGCGCGGCGGCATCGAGGACTTCGACGGCATCCCGGTGGTGAGCATCCTGGAAACGCCGCTCTACGGCTGGAATCGGCTGCTCAAGCGGGCGTTCGACATCGTGGTGTCGTCGATCGTGCTGGTGTTCGCGGCGCCGCTGATGCTGATCATCGCGCTGGCGATCCGCGTGAGCTCGCCAGGGCCGATCTTCTACCGCCAAGAACGCATGGGGCTGGACGGACAGACGTTCCGGATGTACAAGTTCCGGACGATGCGCGTCGACGCCGAAGCCGAGACAGGACCGGTCTGGGCCTCGGAGGACGATCCCCGGCGGACATCGTTCGGGGGCTGGCTGCGCCGCTGGAGCCTCGACGAGTTGCCGCAGCTCTTCAACGTGCTGTGCGGACAGATGAGCCTGGTGGGGCCGCGACCGGAGCGGCCGGTGTTCATCCAGAGCTTCAAGGACCAGATTCCCAAGTACATGCTTCGCCATCGAATGCAGGCGGGTGTGACCGGTTGGGCCCAGGTGAACGGATGGCGGGGCAACACGTCGCTCGAGCAGCGCATCGCCTGTGATCTCTACTACATCGAGAACTGGTCCCTTTCGTTCGATCTCCGTATCCTGGGCCTGACCTTCATCAAGGGACTACGACACAAGAACGCGTACTGACGCTCGGTGCCACCGGCGACGCGCGTCGGCTGAGGGCGCGAGCGTTTGCGCGCACCGTGACGGGAGGAGATTTCCGTGGAAGTGTGCGTGGTGGGTACGGGGTACGTCGGCTTGGTCGCGGGCACGTGCTTCGCCGACAGCGGCCGGGACGTGATCTGCGTGGACAAGGACGTCGCCAAGATCGAAGCGCTCAACGCAGGCAAGGTTCCGATCTACGAGCCGGGCCTCTCCGAGCTGGTGGCGCGCAACCGGGCCGAGGGCCGGCTCACCTTCACCACGGACATCGAGGCCGGGGTCCGCAAGAGCCGGATCGTCTTCATCGCCGTGGGTACACCGCAGGGAGACGACGGGCGCGCCGACAAGCGCTTCGTGCTCGAGGTGGCGCGGGCCATCGGCCGCGCCATGAACGGCTACAAAATCGTGGTCGACAAATCGACGGTGCCGGTGGGTACGGCCGAGGAGGTACGCGCGGCGATCCGCTCCGAGACCACGCATCCTTTCGACGTCGTGTCGAACCCCGAGTTCCTGAAGGAAGGCGACGCGATCCAGGACTTCATGAAGCCGGATCGGGTGGTGATCGGCACCGACAAGGCGTCGGTGGCGGAGGTGATGCGCGAGCTGTACGCGCCGTTCGTTCGCACGGACAAGCCCATCCTGGTGATGGACATCCCCTCGGCGGAGATGACCAAGTACGCGGCCAACGCCCTGCTCGCCACCAAGATCAGCTTCATGAATGAAATCTCGCGGGTGTGCGAGCGCGTCGGTGCCGACGTCACGATGGTGCGCAAGGGCATCGGCTCGGATTCTCGCATCGGACCACACTTCCTCTTCCCGGGGCTTGGATACGGTGGTTCGTGCTTTCCCAAGGACGTGCAAGCGATCATCCGCACGGGCGCGGATCACGGCGTGCCGATGGAGATCCTCTCCGCGGTCGAGAGCGTCAATCAGAGCCAGCGCCAGCACTTCATCGACAAGGTGATGCGCCATTTCGGCAACGATCTCTCGGGGCGCACGCTGGCGATCTGGGGCCTGAGCTTCAAGCCACGCACCGACGACATGCGCATGGCGCCAGCCGTCACGGTGATCCAGGCGTTCCTCGACGCAGGGGCTCTGGTTCGCGCCCACGATCCCGAGGCGATGCACGAGGCGCGCAAGGTCTTCGGTGATCGGGTGGCGTTCTGCGAGACCAACTACACGGCGCTCGAGGGCGCCGACGCGCTCGTCATCATCACCGAATGGAACGAGTTCCGGCGCCCGGACTTCGAGCGTGTGCGCACGCTCCTCAAGCAGCCGGTCATCTTCGACGGGCGCAATCTCTACAACAAGGAAGAGATGCAGTAGTTGGGATTCTCGTATCACTCGATCGGTCGTTGACGTAGCACCGACGACTCCAGAGAAGGGACCGAAACATGGGGCGGGTACTCATCACCGGCGGTGCAGGCTTCATCGGATCCCATCTGAGCGACCGATTCTTGGCCGACGGCCACGAGGTGATCTGCGTCGACAACCTGCTGACGGGCGAGATGGACAACATCTCGCACCTCCTGGGTCACGAGCGCTTCCACTTCATCAAGCTCGACGTCACCAGCTACCTCTACGTGGAAGGGCCACTCGACGCCATCTTGCACTTCGCGTCACCTGCCAGCCCGATCGACTACTTGGAGCTGCCGATCCAAACGCTCAAGGTGGGATCGCTCGGCAGCCACAAGGCGCTCGGGCTCGCGAAGGCCAAAGGCGCCCGCTTCCTGCTCGCCTCCACCTCCGAGGTCTACGGCGATCCCAAG
>CAYVDO010000051.1:0-29020 GCA_964450125.1 uncultured bacterium | reverse complement strand
CACTACTGCATGGGCGCCCACCTGGCCCGCCTCGAGATCCAGATCTTCTTCGAGGAGGTCATCGGCCGCCTCAAGAACCTGAGGCTGGAATCGGAGCCGCGCCGGCTGCGCTCCAACTTCATCAACGGCATCAAGGAGATGCAGGTCTCCTTCACGCCCGAGCGCTGAGCGTACTGCCGTGAATTTCGCCTTCAGCGACGAGCAAGAGGCGTTTCGCGATTCCTTGCGCCGGTTCTTCGCGGCGCATTCTGCCTCCACCGAGGTGCGCCGCCTGATGGAATCGCGCGAGGGGTACGACCCCCTCGTGTGGTCGCAAATGGCGCGTGACCTGGGGCTTCAGGGCCTGCGCATTCCCGAAGAGTATGGCGGTCAGGGCTTCGGCTTCCTCGAGCAGCTCATCGTGCTCGAGGAGATGGGACGCGTGCTTTTCCCGTCGCCGTACCTCGCGAGCATCTGTCTGGCGGCGGATCTGATCCTAGAGCACGGCGGCGAGCGCGATCGCCGCGAGCTGCTGCCCAGCGTGGCGGACGGCTCGCGTCTCGCGACGGTCGCGTGGCAAGAGCCCGGCGCGGGCGCGAGCCTCGACGAGATCCGGATGGTGGCGCGCGCCGACGGTGCTGAGTTCGTGCTCGACGGCACCAAGAGCTACGTGATCGACGGACACCTCGCGGACGTCGTGCTGGTGGCTGCGCGGGCTGCGGAACGGGAAGGGCTCTCGCTCTTCGTGGTCGATGGGCACGGTGCCGGCCTCACGACCGAGCTGCTTCACGGCCTCGATGCCACGCGGAAGCTCGCGCGCATCGCGTTTCGCGGTGCTCGCGCGAGGATCCTGGGGGAGCGTGGTGGCGGTGCGCCGGCGCTCGCGCGGGTGCTCGATCGCGGTGCGGTGCTCATGGCGGCCGAGATGGCAGGGGCGGCTGCGCGCTCCCTCGAGATGACCGTCGACTACGCGAAGATCCGCGTCCAGTTCGGACGACCCATCGGCTACTTCCAGGCCGTGAAGCACAAATGCGCCGAAGTGCTTCTGGAAGTCGAGAGCGCCCGCGTCGCCGCTCACTGGGCGGGCTGGATCGCCGGCGAGAATCCGAGCGAGCTTCCGCAGGCCGCGAGCCTCGCCAAGGCCTTCTGCGCCGACGCTTTCCAGCGCGCCGCCACGGAGCTGATCCAGATCCACGGTGGCATCGGCTTCACCTGGGAGCACGACGCTCACCTCTTCTATCGCCGCGCCCGCGTTACCGACGTGCTGCTGGGCGACGCCACCTCCCACCGCGCCCGCCTCGCGACCCTCCTCGCACTCTGAACGCCGGCGCGTCGGGCACGCGCGGCATGCAGTTGGTGCGCTCGCCTGGGAGCCCGTACACTTCCGGGCGATGAGTGAGCTTCGAGGACCGGACTCGGTTCGGTGGCTGGGCCACGCGACGGCGCTGATCGAGCTGGGCGGCGCACGCTTCCTCACCGATCCCGTGCTCTCACGATTCGTCGGCGTGGTGGTACGGCGCCTCGCCCCTCCGCCGCCCCACGTCCGTGAGCTGGTGCCGTTCGACGGCATCCTCGTCTCACACGCTCACTACGATCATCTCGACTTGCCGAGCCTGCGCGCGCTTCGCCGGGCGAGCGGCGATCGTCCGCCGCCGGTGGTGGTTTCGACGGGCTACGCCGACCTGGTCGAACGCGCCGGCTTCCCCGACGTCCGCGTGCTCGGCTGGTTCGAGAGCACCGTGCTGCCGTGCGGCGCACGCGTGAGCGCGATCCCCGCCACGCATTTCGGCGGCCGTGCTCCGTGGCGACGGCGCACCGGGTATGCGGGCTTCGTGGTCGAGCATCACGGGCTCGGCGTGATGTTCTCGGGCGACACCGGTGCGTGCGACCGCTACCCGGAAGTGGGCGAGCGCTTCTCGCTGGACGTGGCGCTGCTACCCATCGGCGCCTACTCGCCGCCGCCGTTTCGCCGCTTTCACATGGCACCCGAGGACGCCCTCGATGGGCTCTTGGCGCTCGGCGCCCGCTATCTGGTGCCCATCCATCACGCGACCTTCCGACTTTCGGCGGAACCGATGGGGGCTCCCGCGCGGCGCCTCGAGCGGCATGCACGCGCGCGCCACGTCGAGCCTCGGGTGAAGCTCTTGCGACCGGGCGAGCGCTTCGCGATTCCAGTGCGATGACAGGCGCTCGGCCGATCGCTTGCCGCCGCGCGTAGCGCGCGGTCGCACAGCCCGCGACCGCCTGCGCGGCGGGTGTCCGACGCCGCTGGCAACGCGATCACCCTCGCACGACGAACGTCACGGCTCAGGGTGACGAGCTCGACCAGGCATCGATGTTGCCGAGCTCGAAGCCGTCAGCGAACAGGTCTGGACCGCGCGCGGTGTTCCGGAAGAAGTACGTACCCGACCCCCCTTCGGCCAAGGCGTCGAAGTCGCCGTCGCTGTCGATGTCGGCGAAGGTCACGTCGCGCGGCCCGATGGGGAGCCCGAATGGCGCCGCCTCTGCCGCAAAAGACGGAGCCGTGGCCGTGCCGGTGTTGCGAAAGAAGGGGGTGAAATTCGATCCCATCCAGGCGTCGAGGTCACCGTCACCGTCGATGTCCGCGAAGCTAGCAGAAACTTGCCCCACTACGTCGAGCCCAAATGGGTTGACTGAAGGGAAGACATCCCAAAGGTATGGGGGGCCGTTATTGCGGAAGAACTTGAAATCTCCGGAGGCCGAGCCCCCTCCGATCAAGGCGTCGAGGTCACCGTCACCGTCGATGTCCGCGAAACCCGGGTCCAGGTTGGTTTCATTCACAGTTGAAAACCACACCCCCGCATTGAAGAACGCGGGACTCGTGGCTGAGCCGGTATTCGCCCAAATTTGAACAACGGGAGAGATGGCCCCCAGGAAAGCGTCGAGGTCGCCGTCGTCATCCAGGTCTGCCAGCGTTGGATTAAACACCTCCTGGCCAACCCCCGGGACGGTGTCAAGGCCGAAGGCATCAGGTGACCCCGCGGCGAAGGCGGGGCTCGTCGCTGTACCAGTGTTTCGGTAGAAGACGACGGGACCACCACCCTGACCAAAGACCGGGGACTCGTCGCTCCCGATGAATGCGTCGAGGTCCCCATCGGCGTCAATGTCGCCGAAACACGCCTGGTTCCCCTGCGGCAAAGGGGGGAAAACCAGGACCCCCTTCGCGAAGAAGGGTGCCGGTTGTGCTCCTTGGCTGTTCAAGAAAAAGCTGAGGTTGCTGGCGTTGTTGCCGATCAACGCGTCCAGGTCCCCGTCCCTATCGATGTCGGCGAGGGCCGGTACCGCCGCGGCACCCACATCGGTGAGCCCATACGGATTCGTCGAGGGCGCCGCAAAGGCGGGGCTTGTGGCGGAGCCCGTGTTCTGGAAGAGGAGGCTGCTGCCGGAGTCCTCACCGACGAACGCATCGAGGTCGCCGTCGCCATCGACGTCCGTGAACGCGGGCGCGGCCGAGCCGCTCACACCGGTGAGTCCAAAGGGATTGGTCGAGGGTGCCACGAACGCGGGACTCTTCGCGGTGCCCGTGTTCGCGAAGAAGAAGGTGTTGCCGTCCGACGCTCCGACGAAGGCATCGAGGTCGCCGTCACCGTCGAGGTCCGCGAGCGTTGGGATAGAGCCGGCCCCCACATCTGTGAGGCCGAATGGGTTGGCCGAGGATGCTGCGAACGCGGGGCTCTTCGCCGTGCCCGTGTTCCTGAAGAAGAAGGTGTTGCCGTCCGATGCTCCGACGAAGGCATCGAGATCGCCGTCGCGGTCGATGTCCCGGAAGGCTGGAGCTGGGAAGGTGCCGACAACAACGAGGCCGAAGGAGCCGAACGACGGCGCGGCGAAACCTGGGCTGTTGGCCGTGCCGGTATTCCGGAAGAACGCTATGGTGGACTGGGTCCCCGCGAAGACGTCGAGGTCCCCGTCGCCATCGATGTCCACGAAGGCTGGCGCTAGCCCCGTCGTGAGCCCAAAGGGGTTCAAGACGGGTGTCTGAAACGCGGGTTCTGGCGGCACCGCCGCGCGCGCCTCGATGGATGCCAGCGGAACGACGGACGTGAGCCAAATCCACAGCAGCCAAGCGGCCGCGCCTTGGCGAACGGTGCTCAAGATCCGTGGTTGCGGTGCACCGGAAGAGCCCGACATAGTCAAACGCTACGCGTGGGGCTAAATGTGAGTCAAGGGAAGGTTATCTGCTGGGGGATCGGTGACACGCACCACCTTGGCGGTGCCACCCGAGATTCGGGAGAAACAGACATCTGAACCGGTGAATCGACGCGGCTGACGTCGGCTCCCGCCCCGTTTCCACCGAAGCCAGCGCAGTGGTCGTCCCGTGGCGCGTGGACCAGAGGCACGCCGCATGCCTCCTGCCTCTTCGCGGATCGGCTTCCCTTCCCGGCTGGGCCGGGGGCGGGCCTGCGTCGCGGCAGACATGGCTTCGACCGCGACACCGGCCAGGTAGATCGAGGCAACGTAATCCTTGGCGCTGAAAGGCGGGGGCTGCGCACCCGGGAGTAGGTGACACCAGGAAGTTGGGGGTTGGCGAGACTCAGGTTTCGTGATGCCACGCGGCGTTTCGTGGTGTCTCGATGGCGTCGCCCGCGGGGCGGTGCCGAGGTCGCCGCATGGGAGAGTCCACGGCCATCACGCCGGCTGGAACGCCGTGAAAGGGAGAAGCAAGCCGCCCGCGCGCCAGCCGGAGGCGCCGCACCGCGAACACCCGCGGCTCACGCTTCCTCGCGGTGTTGCGCCCCCACCCACCGCCCCGGAATCGGGACGCACTCGGTGGTCACCGTCGTTGCAGCGCGCGGCGTTCGGCTACGCCGACCGCGTTGCTCGCAACGCGGTCGCCCGCCCCGCTACACTCGATCGCACGTGATCGCAGCGAAGGAGAAGAACGGATGATCTTTCACGTGGTGGTCGATCCCCCCGACGAGAAGGGCTGGATCGTGGTGCGTTGCCCGGCGCTTCCGGGATGTGTGTCGCAGGGCAAGACGGAGAAGGAAGCGCTCGACAACATCAAAGAAGCCATCGTCGGTTGGCTCTACGTCGAGGATCGACGCGCAATGGCTGCCGAGCCGCGCAAGCGCAGCCGACGGGCTCCCGTCGCCGTCGCGGTGTGAGCGCTCGACGTGGGCAAGCTCGGTAACATCTCCGCGAAGGACGCCGTGAAGGCGTTTCGCAAGGCGGGCTGGCAGCCCATGGTGCAGGTCGGCAGCCATCCCCATCTCGTGAACCCCGGCCACCGTGCACACCTCTCGATCCCGATGCACCGCGAGCTCGCGGTGGGCACGCTGCGCTCGCTCATTCGCGACGCGGGGATGACGGCCAACGAGTTTCTCGCGCTGCTTTCACGGGAAACGCGCTCGCGACCGCAGCGTAGTCAGCTCGGTCGCGTTCGCTCGGGTCGCTCGCTCGACGCAAGTCCTGCTTCGACCGCTGCGCTGTCTGAGCCCGCGCCCAAGATCGTCACCGAGCGTCAAGGGTGTGCCGGATTGTCTCGCGTTGGCGGCCGCCGTCACAGGTGCCGGTTGCGACAACTTGCCGGATCGACTGAGCTTCACCGCGACGTTCGAACTCCATCACTTGGCACTCGTCCTGCTGCTCTCCCGTATCCGATCGAGTCGGGGGAGACGGGAGCGCGAATCGTGAACTTCGAGGAACCTGAGATCAGCTCGCAGCGCGTGTTGCGCATGGCTGCGGCAGCAATGATCTTCGTCTTCGGGACGCTCGCAGGCTGCAAGGTGTGCACGGACTTGCCCCTCGACAATCCGTGGAACACGGACATCTCGGGCTATCCGGTGGACTCGAACTCGGCCAACTACATCGCAGCGATCGGTGCGGCCAAGACGTTGCACGCCGACTTCGGCACGGTGTGGAACGGCGCACCCAACGGAATTCCGTACGTCGAGGTTCCGGCGTCTCAGCCGCGCGTGCCGGTCTCGTTTTACTATCCCGACGAGAGCGACCCAGGGCCGTATCCCATCCCTCCCGACGCACCCATCGAAGGTGGTCCCAATGGCACCGGAGATCGCCACGTGCTGGTCGTCGATCGTGAGCGTTGCGAGCTCTGGGAGCTCTACGACGCGCATCCGGTGAATGGCGGCGCGTCGTGGACAGCGGGCTCGGGTGCTTATTTCGATCTCACGAGCAACGCGCTCAGGCCCGATTACTGGACTTCGGCGGACGCTGCGGGTCTGCCGATCTACCCAGGGTTGGTTCGCTACAAGGAGGTCGTGGAAGAGGGTGTGATCGACCACGCCTTGCGCTTCACGGTGTCGAAGACCCAGAAAGGCTTCATCCATCCCGCCACGCACTACGCGTCGAGCTCCACCAACGCCAACTATGCGCCGATGGGCCTTCGGGTGCGCATGAAGTCTGGCTACAGCTGCGCGTCGCTCAGCAGCGAGGTGCAAGTGATCTGCACCGCGCTCAAGAAGTACGGGATGTTCGTCGCGGACAACGGCAGCGATTGGTACGTGAGCGGCGCTCCCGATTCTCGCTGGAGCGACGACAACCTGCACGATCTTTCGTTCATTCCCGGCAGTGCCTTCGAAGTCGTGGCGACCGGCCCGATCGTTCACTGAAGCCTCGCCGAGGACATCCGTGCCGCGCGCCTTCACGGCGCGTTGGCGCGGATGTTAGCGTGCGGCGCGCGCAGCCGGGCGATGACGCTCGCGCGCACGGGGTAGCGACGGCGGATGCGAGCGATCGGCGAGCGAGTTCGTCTGACGGAGATCGGCTGGGACAAAGACCTCGTTCACGAGATCGTGAACGAGCCCGTGCCCGACGCCACCGGCGACAAGGTGCTGGTGGAAGTCGAGGCCTGCGGCGTTTGCTATCGCGACTTGATCGACCGTTCCGGCCGTTTCCCGTTTCTGCAGACGCCGATCACGCCAGGCCACGAGGCGGCGGGCCGGGTCGTGGACGTCGGCCCCGACGTGCAGCGCTGGAGGGTCGGCGATCGCGTCGCCACGCTGCACCGCGATTACTGCGGCAACTGCGAGGCCTGCCAGCGAGGCGACACCTGCTTCTGCACCCGCGCGAGCTGGGTTCTCGGCTTGCTCGCGGACGGTGGCTACGCCCGTCACCTCCTGGTCCCCGAGAAGGCTCTCTATCCCGTGCCGCGTGAGCTCACCTCCGCTCAGGCCGCCGTGCTGCACTGCACGTATGGTTCAGCATGGCGCGGACTGGTGGTCGCTGGTGGCCTTCGTAGAGGCGAGCACGCGCTCGTGACGGGCGCGAACGGCGGCGTGGGGGCGGCAGGCGTCGAGCTGGCGGCGCGCCTGGGTGCGACCGTGACTGCCGTGGTGCGCGACGCCCGGCACACCGCTCGCCTCACGGCCCTCGGTGCCCACGATGTGATCGTCGATCGCGACGGCAGCTTCCACAAACATCCGTCTCTCGAGAGAGCGGACGTCGTCCTGGAGTGCGTGGGCAAGGCCACGTTCAACGCGTCGCTGCGAAGCCTCGCCGTGGGTGGCCGCATGGGGCTGGTGGGGAACATCGACCCCGAGCAGGCGTCGCTGAACCTCGGCTTCGTGATCGTCAACGGGCTTTCGATCCGGGGACCGGGCGGCTGCACGCCCAAGGACATCGACGGCATCGTCGCGCTCCACCGCGAGAAGCCGCTCGAGTTCCTCATCGACCGCACGCTGCCGCTCGCGCAGGCGGATGCCGCGCAGCGACTGGTTCGCGCCGGTGGCCTCGAAGGCCGCATCGTGCTCGTGCCGGGCGCTTGAGCGTCGCGAACGCTGCCTAGGTCAGCGCCATGGCGCCACACCAAGCCGTGACCACGACGCTAGCTCCACCGCCGGCCGATCGCCTGGCCTGGTCGCCGGAGGAGCTTGCCGAGAGGCCGTGGATCGAGCGCACGGTGGTGCGCGCCGTCACCTCCGTCCACGCGCGCCGCTGGGCAAAGGCGCCATTTCTCGTGTGGGTGCACACCTTCACCAACTGGTTCGCGTGGCGCTTCGTGGGGCGGGTGCTGCGGGTGCACCATGCCGAGCGGCTCGGCGCGATCGCCAGCGATCGCCCGGTGGTGGTGATGGCGAACCACCTCACGTTCTGGGATCTCTACATCCTCTCGGCGGTGCTCTATCGCCGTACTGGTGTGTGGCGGGACTACTACTTTCCGGTGCGGGCGCGGTTCTTCTACGAGAGCCCGTTCGGCTTCTTGCTCAACGCGCTGTTCGCCGGCCTCACCATGTTCCCGCCGTTCTTCCAGAGCGACGGCGCGCGCAGGCTCGACGTCGAGGCCCTGCGCATCCTCGAGCGCGTCGCCGGGCGGCGACGCGCGCTGGTGGGCTTTCACCCAGAAGGCACCCGCAACAAGAGCGGCAACCCGTATCAGCTCTTGCCGGCACGCGCAGCCACCAAACGCATACTTCACACCGCGCGCCGCGCCGGCTCGGTGGTGATACCGATTTTCATGAACGGTCTCGACGGCGGCATGCACCGTGCGTGGTGGAAGAACGTGCGCCAGAGCGAGGTCATCCATGTGATGATCGGCGATCCCATCGAACCCGTGGCCCTTCTGGCTGAATGCGAAGCGAACGAGACCGATCCCGTGGCTCGCCTGTTGGATGTCCTTCACGCCCTCGGCGCAGAGGAGCGAGCGCTGCGCGACGCAGCGGCGATGCCGCGCACGACGCCATGAGGAGCGCTCGCTCCGAGCTGGCGGCGCTGGCGCTGGCGGTGCTCGTCCTGGGCGGCTGCGGCTCGAACGCGTCGCAGGTCGCACCCGTCGAGGATCCCTCGCCGCTTCCCGCGGAGCCGGACTTCGTTCTCGAGCGGCTGGTGCACCCGCCGGTGAGCTACGGCCCGTGGGTGCGGTGGTGGTGGCCGGGCAACGACGTCGACGATGCGGAGCTCGCCCGCGAGGTCGACGTGCTCGTCGATGCAGGCTTTGCCGGCGCCGAGATCCAGGCGTTCAACGCGGCCCTCGACCCGAACGCCGACGGCGCGGAGATCTCGCGACGGCTTTCGTACGGCACACCGTCTTTCTACGCGCACCTGGCCACGGTGGTGGCGCACGCGGAGGCGCGCGGGCTGGCGCTCGATCTGACTTTCGGCTCGGGCTGGCCGGTGGGCGGTGAACACGTGACCCCCGAGACCTCCATCCAGACGCTGCTCTGGAGCGAGGATGCGGTCGATGGCCCGGGTGCGGTGACGCTCGATCTGAGCGGTCCCGACAAGCCGATCTTCTACCTCGTCGCACAGATCCTTCAATTGGCTGGCGAGCCCCAAGCGCGCTGGGAGGGCGACCGCGCCGAGCGCGTGGCCGTGCTCGCGTACCGCGTCACGGGCGGTGGCCGCTCCTCGAATCCGCTCGACCTCGCCGACGCCATCGAGCTCGATCCCGGCTCGGCGGTCGATCTCACCCGTCACGTCGCCGTCGATGGCACCCTGACGTGGAATGCGCCCGAAGGCCGCTGGCAGGTGATCGCGTTTTTCCGCGCTCCCGACGGCGAGTATCCGCTGCTCAACGCCGAGCCCGAGTCGGGCTACGTCGTCGATCACCTCGACGCGGGAGTGGTGCGCGACGAGCTGGAGTTCCACCTGGGCGAGCGCACTGGCCTCGGTCTGGCGGGGGGCGGGTCCGTTCGCGCGATCTTCGACGACAGCCTCGAGCTCAAGTCCGAACGTCACGTCACCGCGGATTTCGTGCGCGAGTTCCGTCGGCGACGGGGGTACGACCCGACTCCGTGGCTTCCCGCGGTGGTGGTGCCAGGGGCCGACAACTACGTCTTCGAGGCGGCGGCACTCGAGGCAGGAGCGCCGTTTCGCTTCGGCGAGGGCGACGAGCGTGTCCGCCACGATTGGTCGCAGACGGTCTCGGATCTCTTCGTCGAGCGCTGGTACGGCACGATGCGCGCGTGGAGCCACGAACGGGGTCTCGCCTTGCGCGCGCAGCCGTATGGCGCTGCCTTCGACGTGTTGCGAGCGGAAGGCGCGGCTGACGTCCCGGAGACCGAGCAGCTCTACGCGGGTGGCAGCGAGCTGGCGCTGGCGGTGGCTTCGTCGGCAGCGGCGCTCTACGGTCGCAATCTGGTCTCGGCCGAGACCATGCCTTGGGCGGGTCGGGATTTCCTGACCACGCCTGCGAAGATGAAGCTCGCCGCCGACAAGCTTTTCGCGAGCGGCGTGAATCACGTGGTCTTTCACGGCTTCCCGTATCGCAAGGACGGTGGCTACGGCGAGGCCGGCTGGAACCCGTTCTCGTCGCCTTGGTCCGGGTTGCTCACGTTCGCCTCGCACGTCGGTGAGACGGATCCGTACTTCGCGGATCAGCCTGCGCTGAACCGGTATCTGGCGCGTTGCCAGTACGCGTTGCGCCAAGGCGCACCGGACGTGGACCTGCTCGTCTACTACCCGTGGCTCGGCTTCCCTTCGAACTACCAGTTCGCCGAGGGGCACGACGAGACGCTCTTCACGGGTGCGTTGCCCGACCTCGAGCCGCGCGCGGGATTCGACCAGCTCTACCAGATCGGACGGTTGCTCGGGGTCTCGGGAACCGATCCCCGCGCGGCCTGGCTGGAAAGGCTGTGGCCGATGCTCGAAGAGCTCGACGCACGCGGCATCACCTGGGCGTGGGTGAACGACGAGAGTCTCGCCGCGGCCGAGCAAGCGGAAGGTGCCGAGCTCGCGATACGAGGGCGTGTGTATCGCGGATTGGTGGTGGCGGACGCGCCGACGATGGAGCCGGCCGCGGCGGAACGCGTCGCCGCGCTCGCCCAGGCAGGTGTGCCGTTGCTCCTCTCGGGAGAGATTCCCGCGCGTCAGCCGGGATTTCACGACCTCGCTCGGGGTGATGCGCGGGTGAGCGCCGCGTTCTCACGTGCGGCGGGCGGGGCACGCGTCGCTCGGACGCAGTCGCTCGAGGCCGGTGCCGCATCGCTCGAGGCGAGCGGGTTCTCGTCGCCGTTTCGCTTCACGCCGTCGTCCACGGCGTTGCGGCAAGCGCGGCGCACGCTCGGTGCTGCCCGCTCACTCGTGTTCTTCTGGAACTCGTCGCGCCAGCGGGTGGTGACCGAGGTCGACGCCGTCGATTGCGCCGATCCGCACGCTCTCGATCCTTGGACGGGGCGGGTGACGCCGGCAGCGCTGCCGTTCTCCTTGGGATTGGCGGCGTGGGAGACGCGCTTTCTGCTCTGCGGCGTGGACGCGTCCACGGCTCCGGCCGCGGATGCGGTCGACCCGATCGCGGTGGCGGGCGATCTACGGGGGCGCACGGCGCTCGATTCGTGGCAGCTCTTGGTCACGGGACCCGATGTCGAAGGTGGCGCGTTCGCCACCTCGTTGCCGGCGCTCACCGATTGGCGCGAGATCGCGGCGCTCAGGCGCAGCTCGAGCCCCGGCGTCTATCGGACGAGCGTCGAGCGCCCGGCGCTCGGGGCCGGCGAGCGTGCCGTGCTCGCGCTGGGATGGGTGGTGGGTGCCGCCGATGTTCGGCTCAACGGTGGCGAGTCGCGACGACTGCGTTTCCCGCCGTTCGAGCTGGACATCACCGACGCGCTCGTCGACGGCACCAACGTAATCGAGGTCACCGTGACCGCACCGCTGCGCAATCGCTTCGTCGGCTACGGCGTCGCGGGAGATCCGGCCTATGCCCAGTTCGCTGGGCGTGCGGACGGCCTTGCCGCCGCCGGCATTCTCGGTCCGGCGTCGCTCGAGATCCGCGGCGAAGGGTGACTTGCCCGGAGCTTTCTGCTCGCGACGGCAGCGTCGGCGGCCGCCGCAGGGGCGCGCCGTGCGGCCTATCGTGAGGTGCTGTCGAGTCGCACGATCCGTTCGGTCACGAGCGGTGCATGCCCTGCGTGGCGTGCGTCGAAGGTCACGAGGTCGATGGCGTTCGCGCTCACGCGAATGGGCGGGGCGGCGCGATGTCGTGCGAGCGTCGCTGCGATCGGGGATGTGGCGCGCGTGGAGCGAAATCGACCCACGGTGACGTGCGGTGTGTAGGTCTCGAAGCGGATCTCGCGATGTTTCGCTGCGAGCGAACGACGGAGGCTCGCGAGCCCGCCTCGAGGATCGTGCACGTCCAGAAAGGCGCAGGACGCGAAGGCGTTGGCGCCGCCGATTTCGAGCTCGAGGGGAGCGCGGAGCGCGGAGCGGAGGGTGACCGTTTGCTCGTCGAGCAGCGACCACGGGACGTCGTCGTCGTGGCGCGGGTCGCCGCTACACGGAAAGCCCGCGACGAACGCGGTCACGTGCAGGTCGGCAGCGGGAATCGCTTCGATTGCGTCGCCGAGGTCCGTGCCCACGTCGGCCACTCGCGCGAGCACCGAAGGCTCGTCGATTCGGAACGCCCAGACGGCGTAGCGCGCCCGCCCGCGGTGCCAGGCTTCCTGTGCACCCGGTGTCGGCCCGAGCGTGTGGCTCTGCGACGTGAACGCCCGAAACGTCGCGTCGAAGTCGACGAGCTCGTCGCCGTCTTTCTCGACTGCGGCGTGGTATCGCCCAGCCGTGAACTTCACGTGAAGGTCGTGGTGAGACGCGCGAGCGGCCACTCGCCGCTCACCTCGATCTTCACCACGTCGCCGGGTGCGAGCGCGTTCACGCCCTGGGGCGTCCCCATGAAGATCAAGTCGCCCGGTTCCAGCGTCATCACGGCGCTCGCGCAGGCGACGATCGCCGCGGGATCGAAGATCATCTGTCCGAGCGAGGAGTCCTGGCGGATCTCGCCATTCAAGGTCCCGGTGATGCGCATGTGGTCGAGCGGGAAGGGCACGCCCGGTGGCGTGACCCGGATCCACGGACCCACCGGTCCGAAGCCGTCGAAACCCTTGGCGCGTGCCCACTGAGCGTCGCGCCGTTGCAAGTCACGGTTCGACACGTCGTTGCCGAGGGTGATGCCGGCGATGTAGCGCCATGCATCCTGTTGGGAGATCGAGCGTCCACGCTGGCCGACCACGAGCACCAACTCGCTTTCCATGTCGATGCGCTCGAACCCGCGCGGCAGCTCTACTCTCGCGCCGTCGCCCACCAGGCAGGAGGGCGGCTTGAAGAAGAGCAGCGGCTCCGCGGGCACCTCGTTCCCCAGCTCCTTCGCGTGGGCGTGGAAGTTTCGGCCGACCGCGAGGATCTTGCTTGGTCGCACCGGAGGCAGAAGCGTGAGCGAACCAACCGAAGCGCTCACGCCACCGGCGAGAGGCTCCGTCGGCAATTGGAAAGCGTCGCTCGCAGCGAAGGGATCGGCGATTTCCCCGGCGAGATCGGCGGGAGCGGGCGGGGCGCCCTCGGTGACCACTCGCATCGAGCGGATCGCGCCGTCGGCGACGGCGGCACGACCGATCCAGGTGACGGCGCCCGCGGCTCCGGTCACGGCAACGCGGCTTTGCACGCGGGTGTGAGCGTGGCCTCGTGATTCTTGAGGCATTGCAGGATGCGTCCGTGGCCCTTCTCGACGCCGGCACAGTGCTTGGTCACGTCGGCAGCGCAGGCGTCCTGCATCGCGTCCTTCTTCTCCTCGACCTTTTGCTGAATTTCGGCCTTGGTGCCTTTGGCTTTCTCGACCTCTGCGCGGCAATCGGCGGTGAGCTTGGCTTCGTGCTCGGCGAGGCAACGCATGACCCGACCGCGGCCCGCCTCGACACCCTTGCACAGTTTCTCCGCATCGTCGGTGCAGGCTTCGGTGACCTCGTCGTGGCGCTCCTTCATCTGCTTCACGTGAACCTTGCACTCGGGAGAAAGCTCGTTTTCGTGGCTCACGAGGCATTTGAGGCGTCCGCCGCCTCCAGGCTTCACGTCCTTGCAGAACTTCGCGCGGTCGGCTGCGCACGGTCCGGGAGGCGGCTCGGCGTTGGCTGTGGAGGCGGTCCACGCAAACGCCGTGACGAGGAAACAACCCAGCAAGAGCATGCGTCGAGGACGGGTCGGGCACATGAGGACGCTCCTTCGCGCGTGAGTCGAGCAATGCGCCGAAACGTAATCGAGCAGCGATTGGGGGAGGAGGCGAAGGTGTCGTCACGGAAAGACCGATGCCGTCGCTGATCACCCACGCCGTCGTCGCGCTAGGTACCGTTCGCGCGGTGAAGGGTCCGCGCGCGACGGGGGCCGTCTACGCTGCCGCTGCGGCGCTGGCGTGTTTGCCGGATGCGGACGTCGTTGCGTTCGCGTTGCGCATTCCGTACGAACACCCGTACGGCCACCGGGGGATGACGCACTCACTCGTCTTTGCGGCGCTGGCGAGCTTGGCGGTCGCGTTGCCGTTGGCGCGGCGGCGACGCATAGCGTCTGTGAGCGAGCGCTCGATGCCGCTCTGGTTGCTGCTCCTCGCCATCGCCGCGTCGCACGGCGTGCTCGACGCGTTCACCAGCGGCGGGCGCGGCATCGCACTCTGCTGGCCGTTCTCGAACGAGCGCTTCTTCGCGCCGTGGCGGCCGATCCTGGTCTCGCCGATCGGCCTCGACCGCTTCCTGAGCGTTCGGGGCGTGAGCGTGCTCGTCTCGGAAGCGTGTTGGGTGTGGCTGCCGCTGGCGGCGTGCGTGGGGGCGGCGGAGCGCGCGCGCCGCGCGCGCTTCGAAGTCACGCGCTGCGCGGCGGCGGCGATGCCGCCGTTAGACTGCAGCGTCGAGGAGGGCCTGTTCGATGACCGAGCTTCGGAAGCTCAGTGAGTACGAGGCGAGCGCGCATCTCGCCGAGGTGCCAGGCTGGTCGATTCGCGACGGCAAGCTTCATCGCGCGTTCGAGTTTCGCAACTTCGTGGAGGCCTTCGGTTTCATGTCCCAGGTGGCGCTCGTCGCGGAGCGCATGGACCACCACCCGGAATGGTCGAACGTGTACAAGCGCGTCGTGATCGATCTCTCGACCCACGACGTCGGCGGCCTGAGCACGCGCGATTTCCGCCTCGCCGCCCAGATCAACACCCTGCTCGCACGCGCGTGACAGGCGGGTGAGCTCGCGCTCGCCCCTGCGCGGGGAATCGCGCGCTTGAAGCGTCGACGCCCGTACCGATCTCCACGCACGCCCGTGCGGCGGGCTGCAACGGCCCGGGTCAACGAGCGCTTCGCAGCCTGCTACCCGACGCCGCCGCGGGCTAGGTCCTTGAAGGCGAGGTTCTTGTCGATGCGATCTTCCCGCGGCAATCCGAGCACGGTCTCCGCGACGACGTTCTTCTGGATCTCGTCGGTGCCGCCGGCGATGTGGAGAGCCGGAGCAAACAAGAACTGGTTGACCCAATGGCCCTGCCGCAGCACGGCGTCCGGACCGGAGAGGCGGAGCCCTAGATCGGCGGCCTTGGTCACCACCCGCGCGATCCCGAGCTTCATCACCGACGCCTCGGATGTGGGGTCCATTCCCGCACCCATCTTGGTGATGACGCGCGCGTTCAAGAGCTCGAGGGTCTTCGCCCAGGTGTAGAGCCGCGCCAGGTCGTCGCGCAGCACGGGGTCGAGGCGCGCCCCGTTGGCACGCGCGTGTTCGGCGAGCGTCTCGAACTTGAACATGCGCTCGATGCCACCCATCGCCATGCGCTCGTTCATGAGTGTCGTCATGGCAGCCGCCCAGCCGCCACCCTCGGGGCCGAGGCGTGCGGAGTCGGGGATGCGCACGTCGTTCAAGAACACCTCGGTGAAATGCGAGCTGCCGGTCATCTGCCGGAGCGGCCGCACCTCGATTCCAGGCGTCTTCATGTCGATCAGGAAGTACGTGATGCCCTTGTGCTTGGGCACGTCGGGGTTGGTTCGCGCCAAGAGGATTCCGAAATCGGCAAAGTGGCCACCCGAGCACCACACCTTCTGGCCGTTCACGATCCACGAATCGCCGTCACGAACGGCGCGCGTCGAGATCCCGGCGAGGTCCGAGCCGGCGCCCGGCTCGCTGAAGAGCTGGCACCACACCTCGTCGCCGCTCAGCATCGGTGCCAGGTAGCGGGCGCGCTGCTCGTCGTTGCCGTGCCCCATGATCGTGGGACCGGTCATGCCGATGCCGACCACGAAGATCGACTCGCCGAGCCCCACGCGCGAGAGCTCCTGGTTCCACACGATCTGCTCGATCGGACCCAGTCCCTTGCCGCCGAAGTCGGCGGGCCAGGTGATCGCACCCCAGCCATTGTCGAAGAGTGTCCGCTGCCAGGCCTTCGAGAGCCGCAACATCCGCTCGTCGTCGAGGTCCTCGGCGTAGTAGTCCCAGCGCTCGCTCGGCGCGTGCTTCTCCAGAAACGCGCGCGCCTCGGCGCGGAAGGCGGCTTCTTGCGGGGAGTCGCGGAAGTCCATGGGAGCTCCGAGGATTGCGGCAGGGCGTGACGGGCCAGGGCTCGGGCGGGCTTGCGCCCGCCGCTACGGAGGATCTGCCTCGGGTGTGTCAGTCGATCGCGATCTTGAGGGCGCGCTTCGGGCAGCCGAGGACGGCGGCCTCGATCTTGGGGCGCAGGGTCTCGTCCGGGTCTTCGACCTTCAGGTGGAGGTTGTCGTCGGCGTCGAGGCGGAAGACCTCGGGCGCTTTGCGACAACACACCGCGTTGGCTTCGCACAGGTCGTAGTCGATCAGGATCCGCATCGCGCGCGCTCCTCAGGCTCGAATTCACGTAGACAACTTCGTCACGAGCACGGATACTAGCACCGAAGTGAAACATGTTCTACTTTGCTTCGCGCATCGCGATCCCCGTCCGATGCAGGCGGAAACCGCGTCCCAGCCGGAGCGCGAAGTCCCGCGAAACACCCTCCATCGCGGTCCCGAGGAGCACCGATGTACGTCGGGCTGAAACCTGAGCACGAAGCGTTGCGCGATCAGTTGCGCGCCTACTTCACCGAGCTGATGACGCCCGCGTTGGCCGCGGAGTGTGCGGTCTCCGAGGGCGGCGGCCCCGAGTACATGAAGGCGCTCGAGAAGATGGCCAACGACGGCTGGCTGGGGATCGGCTGGCCGAAGGAGTACGGCGGCCAGGGGCGCTCCGCCATCGAGCAGTACATCTTCGCCGACGAATGCCAGCGCTCGGGCTACCCGTTCCCGCTGCTCACCGTGGGTACCGTCGGGCCGACGATCATGATGTACGGCAACGACGAGCAGAAGGCGGAGTATCTGCCGCGCATCCTTCGCGGCGATCTCCATTTCTGCATCGGCTACAGCGAGCCGGGCGCGGGGACGGACCTCGCCTCTCTCAAGACTCGGGCCGTGAAGGACGAGAAGACCGGTGAGTGGGTGATCAACGGCCAGAAGATCTTCACCAGCCTGGCCCAGTTCGCCGATTACGTGTGGCTCGCGGCGCGCACCGATCCCGAGGCACCCAAGCACGACGGCATCACGATCTTCATCGTGCCCACCAACGCAGCGGGCTTCCGCTGGACACCGATCCACACGGTGGGCGACGTGACCACCACCGCCACCTACTACGACGACGTCCGCGTGCCGGCATCGGCCATCGTGGCAGGCGAGGGGATGGGCTGGGCGCTGATCGTGAACCAGCTCAATCACGAGCGCATCTCGCTCATGTCGGTGGGCCTCATGGAGCGGCTCTACGAGGAGACGCTCGATTGGGCGCGCACCACCCGCAAGCCCGATGGCGAGCGGGTCGTCGACGAAGGCTGGGTGCAGCTCAATCTCGCGCGCGTCCGCTCCAAGATCGAGATCCTGAGGCTCTTGAACTGGCGCCAGCTCTGGAACGTGACCCGCGGCGAGCCCATGAACTACGCCGAGGCCTCCACGGTGAAGGTCTACGGTAGCGAGACCTACATCGAGGTCTACCAGCTCTTGCTCGAGGTGCTCGGCGCCGAGGGGCTGATCCGCCGTGACTCCCCCGGAGCGTTGGTGCGCGGCCACGTCGAGCGCATGTATCGCGCGATGCTCATCCTCACCTTCGGCGGCGGCACCAACGAGATCCAGCGCGAGCTGATCGCGATGGCCGGCCTCGCGATGCCTCGCAGCAAGCGCTGAGCGCTCTGCCGCTCACGGAGATCGCCCCCATGGATTTTTCGTTCAGCGAAGAGGAAGTCGCGCTCGAGGACCTCGCGACGAAGATCTTCGACGGCTGTGTGAGGGTCGAAGACCTGCGCGCGATGGAGGCCGGCGCGGAGTGGTTCCATCGCAGGCTCTGGGACGAGCTCGCCAAGGCCGGTCTGCTCGGCGTCTCGCTCCGAAGCGACGTCGGCGGCGGCGACATGAGCTTCCGCGCCACGGCACTCCTGCTTCAGCAGGTGGGCCGCACCGTGGCGCCGATCCCGCTCCTGCCCACGCTCGTGATGGGTGCGTTGCCCATCGATCGTTTCGGCAGCCCGGCACAGCGCGAGCAATGGCTGCCCGGTGTGGTGCGGGGTGAGACCGTGCTCTCGGCGGCGCTGATCGAAGGCGCTCACGCCGATCCGCGCCGGCCCGTGACCACGGCGCGACGCGACGGCAAGGGCTGGACGCTCGATGGCGTGAAGCTCGGCGTGCCCGCGGCGGCCTTCGCGACTCGCGTGCTGGTGCCGGCGTCCACACCCGAGGGCGGCGTCGTGTTGGCGCTCGTCGATCCCCAGGCGGCAGGTGTCACGCTCGAGACTCAGATCCTCACGACGCGCGAACCCCATCACCGCATGACCCTCGCGAGTGTCCGCGTGGCTGACGGCGAGCTTCTCGGTGACGCCAAGAGCGGTGCCGAGATCCTCGATTTCATCCTCGATCACACCACCGCCGGGCTCTGCGTGATGGAGGTCGGCTGCGCCGAGCGTGGCATCCGGCTCATGGCCGAGTACACCAGTCAGCGCGTCCAGTTCGGCCGGCCGATCGCCACGTTTCAGGCGGTGGCCCAGCGCGCGGGAGACGCTTACATCGACGTCGAGGCGGTGCGGCTCTCGGCGTGGCAAGCGGCGTGGCGTCTCGCCGAGAGGCTACCAGCCACCGACGAGCTCTTGATCGCCAAGTTCTGGGCCGCGGAGGGTGGTCATCGGGCACTCTACGCCGCCCAGCATCTCCACGGCGGCATCGGTGTCGACACCGATTACCCACTGCACCGTCATTACCTACTGTCGAAACACATCGAGCTCACCCTGGGCAGCGCCAAAGTGCAGCTCGCCCGCCTGGGTGCACGGCTCGCGAACACGGGTTCGAGCGCGACTTCGGACGCGCCTGGACGCGAGGCTCGCGCCGGCTGATCCGGCGCATCGGCCGCGATTGCGCGGCCTTCGGGAGGATGTTCGCGATGCAGTTCAATCTCGCCGATCTCTGGGAATGCGTCGTCGACCACGTGCCCGATCGCGAAGCGATCGTGTGCGGGCCGCGCCGGCTCACGTTCAGCCAGGCCGAGGAGCGCTCCAATCGGCTTGCGCACGCGCTCGCGGCGCGTGGCACCGGCAAGGACGACCGAGTCGGTCTCTATCTCTACAACGGCTCCGAGTACGTCGAAGGCTCGCTGGCGGCACACAAGATCCGCGCCGTGCCCATCAACGTGAACTATCGCTACGTCGAGGACGAGCTGAGGTATCTGTTCAAGGATGCGGGGCTCAAGGCACTCGTGTTCCACCGCGAGTTCGCGCCCAAGATCGCCGCGGTGCGGGCTGAGTTTCCCGGGCTCAGCGTGTTCCTGCACGTCGAGGACGGCTCGACGGCGGACGTGAGCGCGCTCGGTTCCATGGAATACGAGGCGGCGCTCGCCGCCGCACCGCCGGCGCGCGATTTCGCCGAGCGCTCGGCGGACGACCTCTACGTGCTCTACACCGGCGGCACCACCGGCATGCCGAAGGGTGTGATGTGGCGCCAGGAAGACCTGTTCATGGCGGCGCTCGGCGGCGGCAACATCGGCGGCCCTCCGCTCGAGAAGCCCGAAGAGATCGGGCCCAAGTCCTGCTCGCGGCCACAGTTCATCATGATCCCCGCCGCGCCGCTCATGCACGGTTCGGCGCAATGGGCGGCCTTCATCGCGCTCTACTCGGGCGACAAGATCGTCATTCCCACCGGCAAGAAATTCGATCCGGATCAGATCTGGCGGCTGGTGGGCGAGGAGAAGGTGAACCAGTTCGCGCTCGTCGGTGATGCGATGGCGCGGCCGCTCGCCGAGCAGCTCGCCAACAACCCCGGCAAGTACGACACCTCGACGCTGTTCGTCGTGGGCTCGGGCGGCGCGGTGTTCTCGCAGGCGGTCAAGAAGCAATTCCTCGATCAGCTTCCCAACGCCATGATCTTCGACGGCTTCGGTGGTTCCGAGGTTGGCCACCAAGGAACGGGCACGGGCGAGGCCGCGGCGCCGCGCTTTCGTGTCGACGATCGCACCGGAGTTTTCGATCCCGCGACCATGGAGCCCATCGAGCCGGGCTCGGGAAAGGTGGGCCGCCTCGGCAAGTGCGGGAACATCCCGCTCGGCTACTGGAACGATCCCGAGAAGACCGCCAAGACCTTCTTCACCATCGGCGGCAAGCGCTGGGTGCTCCCCGGAGACATGGCCTCCATCGAGGCCGATGGCACGATCACTCTCTTCGGTCGCGAGTCGGTGTGCATCAACTCGGGCGGCGAGAAGATCTTCACCGAAGAAGTGGAAGCGGCCCTTCGCTCCCACGACAAGGTCTTCGACGCCATCGTGGTCGGCGTTCCCGACGAGCGTTGGGGCCAGCGGGTCGCCGCCGTGGTGCAGGCGCGCGCGGGTGAGGCGCCCACCCTCGACGAGCTGGTGGCGCACTGCCGGACGAGGATCGCCGGTTACAAGGTGCCGCGCCAGCTTCATTTGGTGAACGAGCTGGTGCGACAGCCGAGCGGCAAGCCCGATTTCAAGTGGGCAAAGGCCATCGCCACCGGAGAGACGCCGCCGGCGCGCTGAGGCCAGCGCGCGCCCGACGCGGACGGCAGGCCTCCAACACCGATCCAGGCCGCTCACGCGACCCAGTCACCACGAGGAATTCATGGGCCACGTCTTCGATCCCGAAGTGCTCGCCGAGATCGCCAAGAAGGGCGTCGGGCTCCCGCATGATCCGATGTTCCGCACGGTGCATGCGGCGCTTTACGAGCGCTATCCGAAGCACATCCATCCGGAGATCCGCTGGATCTTCAACAATGCCGGTGGTGCCATGGGGCAGATGACGCTGCTCCACGCCTCCCTCAGCGAATACCTGCTCTTCTTCGGCACGCCCATCGGGACCGAAGGCCACTCCGGGCGCTACGTCACTCAGGTGTGGGACTTCATGATGGAAGGCGAGATGTGGTGCTACATCGAAGGCGAGACCGAACGCACGGTCTACACGCCCGGCGAGTACGCCTATCTCGGCAAGAACAAAGTGAAGGGCTACCGCATTCCCGACCACGGTTGGATGCTGGAGTATGGGCGCGGGCCCATCCCCACGATGGTGCCCTTCGGCCTGGCCGATTCGATCTTCTCGACCGTGGACTACAAGTGCGTGTTGCGCACGCTGTGGATGTACGGATCGCTGGTCGTGAAAGAGCTCTTGCAGGGCAAGGTGTAGTCGATGGCAACCAAAGGACGTCGCCCGGCCGCTCTCACGGTCTCCGGTTCGAAGCCACGCACGCAGCGCTCGCGCACCAGTGATCGCCGTCGCTCCGAGCCATCCGAGCGCATCGTGGCGACCGCCATCGAGCTCGCCGAGCGCGGTGGCTTCGAGGCGGTGCGCTTGCGCGACGTGGCGTCCCACGCCGAGGTGGCGCTCGGAACGCTCTACCGCCGCTTTCGAAGCAAAGAAGACATCCTGGTGGCGGTGCTCGAGCAGGAGGCGGAGCGCCTCGAACAGCAGCTCGCGCAGAAGCCGATTCGTGACCCCGAGGCCCTCGATCGCATCACCTCGTTCTTCAAGATCATCACCAAGCAGCTCACGAGTCGCCCGAATCTCGCTCGCGCCGTGATCCGTGCCGTGGCCTCGGGCGACGTGGAAGCGATGGGGAAGGTGGCGTCCTTCCACTCGCGCATCACCCGCATGATCACCGACGCCATGCGCGGCGTGAGCTCGGACGGGGGTCTCGGTAGCGACGGCGAGCCGAGCGAAAAGGAGCTCACCATCGCTCATCTGCTCCAGCAGATCTGGTTCGCTGCGTTGGTCGGCTGGGCCGGTGGATTGAGCGACAAGGGGGACGTCGTGGCCGCGATGCGATTCGCCGCGGACCTGGTCTTGCGCGGCGCGCATGCCGCGGATCGCGGATGAAGCGATCGTTCCCGTTCCATCCGTTCCCGACGGGCTGGTACCAGGTTGCTTACGTCGACGACCTCGCCACGGGCGAGGTGCGTCCCCTTCATTACTTCGGACACGAGCTGGTGCTCTTCCGGACCGAGTCCGGCGTCGCGCGGGTCTTCGACGCGCATTGCCTGCACCTGGGCGCCCATCTGGGTGTGGGTGGGCGCGTGGTGGGAGAGACGCTGCGCTGCCCGTTCCACGCCTGGCAATGGGGCGCCGACGGGGCTTGCGTCGAGGTGCCGTACAGCGAGCGCCCGCCGGCGCACGCGCGCATGCGCTCGTGGCCGGTGCGGGATGTGAACGGGTTGGTGATGGTCTTCCACGACGCGACCGGCGCGGCGCCCGCGTGGGATGTGCCGGTGCTCCCCGAGGTCGGATCCGACGACTGGACCCCCTTCGAGAAGCGGCGCTGGAAGATCCGCACCCAGCCGCAGGAGATGGCGGAGAACGCCGTGGACCGGGCGCATTTCCGCTTCGTCCACGGCACGCTCACGCTGCCCGAGACGGTCGCCGAAGCCGACGGCCCGGTGTTGCGAGTGCGCTCCAAGATGAAGCTCAGCACACCCATGGGCGAGATGGACGGCGCCATCGAGTCGGACTCGTGGGGCTTCGGCTTCGGCGCCGTGCGCTTCAAGGGCATCGTCGAAACCTTGCTGGTGAGCTCGGTGGTGCCCATCGACGGCGAGCACGTGGACGTGTGGTTCTCGTTCAGCATCAAGAAGCTCGGTAGCCGTGGAGCCACGCGCGGAGTGGGTGCCGCGCTCATCGCCGACATCGAGAAGCAGCTCGCCGAGGACACGCCCATCTGGGAAAACAAGGCGCACCTCGCGCAGCCGTGCTTGAGCCCCGACGACGGCCCCATCGGCCTCCTGCGTCGCTGGGCGCAGCAGTTCTATCCCGCCACATAGCAGATCTTCGTCGCGGCCGCCTTGCGCGGCGGGGTCGTCGCGTGCGATGAGTGCGGCGCACCTGGTGGGCGATTCGGCCCGCGCAGCTTTCGATCGACGCACAAGTGGAACGACTCATCCGCGGACTGATTCGCCATCGAGCCGTGGCGCTGCTCGTTCTCGCGGCGGTGACGGCGGCGTTCGGCGCCGCGCTGCCGCGCGCACACGTTCACAGCACCCTGACCGGGCTCTTTTTCGACGACGACTCGGAGTACGTCCAGTTTCGCAAGCGAGCGCTTCCGTTCGGCACCGACGAGGTGCTGGTCGTCGGCTTTCCGGTCGCCGCACCGCTCGCTCCCGAGAGCATCGCGCGTCTCGAGCGGGCCGTGCGCGGCGTGGAAGATCTCCCCGAGGTCGAGCGCGTCACCTCGATTCTCGATGCCACGCGGGTCGTCGCCGACGAGTCGGGCGTCGAGATCCGCCGCTTCGTCGACGAGGCGCGCCGCCCCGGTGCGGATCGCGTGCGACTGGAACGCGAGCTCGTCGAGGATCGGCGCTCCCACGGAATCGTCATCAGCCCGTCCGGCACGGATCTCGCCGTGTTGATCGAGATGGTCGACGATCCGAACCGGCCGGCCGAATCCGGGCCTGCCTTCGTCCGCGCGGTGACCGAGCGCTTCGACGCCGCCGGCTTCGAGCGTGCGACGCTCCACGTCGATGGGCCGGTGGCGGTGATCGGCGGTCTGGTCGACGAGACCTACCGCAACATCTACCGCCTGCTGCCGCTCGCCGTGGTAGCGCTGGCGGCCACGGGGCTCGTGCTCTTCCGGCGCGTGTTCCCCATTGCGATCACGCTGGCCGTGAGCGGCATCGCCGTGGTGTGGACGTTCGGCGCCGCGATCTGGATGAATCCCGAGGTCAACATCTTCCTGTCGATTGCACCGCTCTTCATCCTGGTGCTCGGCTTTTCCGAAGTGATCCACCTCTCGAACGCCTATCTCCTCGAGTTGGCCGCAGGTCGTTCGAAGGACGAAGCGATCCTGACCAGCGCCGCGGAGGTCGGCGAGGCGTGCCTCCTGACCTCGGCGACAACGGTGCTCGGCTTCGCGTCGCTGGCGCTGGTGCCCACGCCGCTGATGCGGAGCTTCGGCCTCACGTTGGCGGCGGGGGTGGGCTTCACCCTCATCGCGTCGCTCGTGGTCACCCCGATCGTGCTGTCCTATCTGCCGCAGCCGCACACCGTGGCGCCGGGCACCCGAGGGCACGGCGGGCTGGTTGGCCGGATCATCGTTTTCTGCGATGGGCTCACGAGGCGTCATCCGCGCGCGGTCCTCGGCGCCTTCGCGGTGCTGCTCGCCATCGCTGCGGTGGGATTCATCGGCGTGCGTGTCGATACGGCTTTCATCGAGCGCTTCGCGCCTTCGAGCCGGCTGAGGCGCGATCACGCCTACTTCACCGAGCGCTTCGCCGGCACCGACTACGTGACGGTGCTCCTCGATGCGCCGGATCGCGACGGCTGGGTGGACCCCGAGCGCGTGCGAGCGCTCGCCGGCTACGTCACCGCGCTCGAGCAGGAATCCGGTGTGGACCGCGCGCTGTCGCTGGTGGATCTTCTCGACGGGCTCGACCGCGCCATCCGACCCGAGATCGCCCGTCCCCCCGCGGAGCGCGGTTTCGGCCCCATGCCCGAGAGCCGCGAGGCGATCGCGCAATATCTGTTGCTTCACGAGATGGGGGCCGCACCGGCTGACGTGACGCGGCTTCTCGACGGCGAACGGCGCACGGCGCAGGTTCTGCTGCGGGTGGAGGGATTGCCGCTCCGTGCCCTCAACGAGCTGGGTCAGCGCGCTGCGGCTCTCGCGCCCCAGTATTTCGGCGGTGACGTCCGCGTCCAGGTGGGCGGCGTTTTCTACTTCCTCGGCGGCTGGCTGGATGCCATGGTCATCGGCCAGACCCGCGGTCTCGTGTTCTCGATCCTGACCATCTCGGTAGTGGTGGCGATGGGTTTGCGGTCGATCCGCACCGGGCTCGGGGCGATGATCCCCAACCTGTTACCGCTGTGCTTCCTGGGCGGATGGCTCGGCCACAGTTTCGACGCCGTCGACTCGGACGCGATGGTGGTGATGATGATCGCTCTCGGAATCGCCGACGACGACACCATCCACTTCATCACCCGGCTGCGCGAGGAAGCGCATCGCGCCTCGACCGTCGGCGAAGCCGTGTCCCGCACGTTCCACTATTCGGGTCGTGCGATCATCACCACGGCGCTCATCCTCGTGGTCGGCTTCTTGCCCCTCGCCACCAGCGACTACCTCTCGATCCGCATGCTCGGCACGTATCTTCCGGGCACGATCTTGGTGGCCGTCCTCACCGAAGTCTTCGTCACTCCCGCGCTCGTCCACGCCGGCGTCATCCGCATCGTTCCTCAGGGTAGCGGCACCGCGGGCCGCGCCGCCGAACGGACGTGACCGAGACGAGACTACGCGCGGCGGGAACTCGCATCACCCCCCGCGATGAGGGCTGCGGCTTTCTCGGCGATCGCGATCGTGGGAGCATTGGTGTTGCCGCGGGGGATGCGGGGCATGATGGAAGCATCGACCACGCGCAGACCCTCGAGTCCGTGAACCCGGAGGTCGGGGGCCACGACGGCGTCTGGCCCCGTGCCCATCTTGCACGTGCCCGTGGGGTGGTAGAGCGTCGACAGTTTGCGGCGCACGAAATCAGCGAGCTCGGTGTCGCTTCGCACAGCCGCGCCGGGTTGTAGCTCGGCGCGACGAAGGGGCGCCAGCGCCGGTTGCTCGAAGATCCTGCGCGCAACCTTGATTCCGTGAACGAGACGGGCGAGGTCCCGTTCGCCGGCGTCGCCCAGGAACTGCGGGTCGATGCGCGGCGGAGTGAACGGATCGGCGGAGGCGAGCTCGATCTTGCCTACGCTCGCAGGAGTGACGAGCACCGGCCCGGCGGTGAGGGCGTGGACCGTCGGCTCCGCTTCGAGGTTGGTGTCGAAGTAGACGGGCGCGAAGTGAAGCTGCAGGTCCGGGGCGTCCAGCTCGGGGGTGCTGCGTACGAACGCGCACACCTCGGCGACGTTCGACGTCAGCATTCCTTTCTTGAGCAGAAGGTACTTGAGCACCTCGAGGGGGCGCTGGGCGGCCATGAGCGAGCGCGGTTCGGCGGCTTCCCACATGAGCGCTACACAGAGGTGGTCTTCGAGGTGCTGGCCCACTCCTGGTAGGTCGCGCACCAGCGCGATGCCGTGAGCGCCGAGCTGAGCGGCGGGTCCGACGCCGGAAAGCATCAAGAGATGCGGAGATTCGATTGAGCCACCGGCGAGGAGCACTTCGCGTGACGCTTCCGCCGTTCGGGTCTCGTCATCCTTGACGTACTCGACGCCCCGCGCGCGCGTGCCGTCGAACACGATGCGCGTCGTGTGTGCCTCGGTCACCACCGTGAGATTGGGCCGCGCGAGCGCAGGTCGCAGATAGCCGACGGCGGTGCTGCAGCGTTTGCCGTTGCGCTGCGTCACCTGGTTGAACCCGACCCCGTCTTGAGCGGCGCCGTTGAAATCGTCGTTGGCGGGGATGCCGGCTTCTCGCGCGGCGAGCAGCACCGCGCGCATCCACGGATGAGGATCGCGCAAGTCCTGGACGGCGAGCGGGCCGTCGCTGCCGTGAAGCGCGCTTCCCCCACGTGCGTTGTCCTCGGCGCGCACGAAGAAGGGCAAGAGCTCGTCGTACGACCAGCCGGCACAGCCGGCTCTTGCCCAGTCGTCGTAATCGGAGCGGTGGCCACGCATGTAGATCATGGCGTTGATCGATGAGCTGCCACCGAGCGTCTTGCCGCGTGGCCAGTACATCCTCCGCCCGGCGCAGTGCGGTTGCGCGGCGGTCTCGTAGGCCCAATCGCGCTCGCTGCGCAGCACCGTCGAGAACGCTGCCGGGATGTGGATCGCCGGCGGCGTGTCGCGCTTGCCGGCTTCGAGAAGCAGCACGCGGTTTTCGGGGTTCTCGCTGAGGCGCGCTGCGAGCACGCAGCCCGCCGATCCGGCGCCGACGATGACGTAGTCGTGCATGAGGCTCCCCTCTCGTCCGCGACGCTACAGCGCAAGTGGGTCGATCGCAATCTCGACGGCGACTCGCGACGACGAATGCTCACGTCGCTGGGTTTGGTACGATGCCAGTCGGGTCTCGGGCGGCTGGCTCTCTCGGGAGTGCCTTCGGTTGGGAGAAGCGTGAGCGCCTCGACACGGGCTGTGCACGATCACCGTAGGGGCGACCTCCAGCTCGCGCGCGCCTGGCGCGGCTCAGCTCCCGGTGGACTCGTAGCGCCGGATGCCGGCTTCGAGCATGCGGTTGGCGAGGTAGAGGAGCGCCGCTCCCACGAAGGGCGTGGCTAGTGCGAACCCGTGCAAGCTGCGATCTCCGAAGAACGCCGACGCGGGGTAGAAGCATGCAAACCCGAACGGCAGCACGAAGGTCATGACCCATTGGATCCATTTCGGGAAGACGCGCAACGGATAGCGTGAGTACTCGACGAACGTGAAGAGCGGCCGAAAGAGCCCATAACGGTTGAGCCACCAGAAGCTGGCGAAGGTGGTGATGAGCGCGATTCCGGCCAGTACCGACGCCGCCGAAACACCGAGGCCTGCGAACTTCACCAGATTCCACGCGGTGAGTGGGATCTCGAGGCGGCCCGCGGCCCAGCCGGCGATGAGCGCGCCCTTCAGGATGATCGCCATGTCGAACGGATAGAACTGCTCGAGGATCATCTGCAAGAGCGGCGGGAAGGGCCGCAGCAGCACGCGATCGAGCAACCCCTCCACGAGGTAGAGGTTCCCGAAATCCCACATCAGCGTGAACAACAGGCACGAGAAGAGCCCGAACGTGAACTGACCGAAGCCGTAGAGGAACACCACTTGCTCGAAGCTCCAGCCACTCATCGATGGCACTTCGCCGAACACCAGCACGAAGAACGTCAGATTGACCACGCTCCACAGCACCGTGGAGAAGAGTGAGATCGCGAGCTCGGTGCGATAGGTGAGCTTCACCTTGAGGTTCTGGGCGATGTAGTGACCCACGATCGCGAACGTCTGTGCGAGCGAGCGCTGCGGTGGCTCGGTCGGTTCTCGTCGATTCCCCACGCGATCGGGAGCGGTCGTGGCCACCTCAGCCTCCCTGCACCGAGATGTGGCGGCGGCCGAGATCGTAGAAGTGGCGCACGGCGACGAACCCTAGCCCCACCCACAGCCAAGCGATCAGCACCGCGCCGGCGAGCCATGCGCCGGAAATGCGCGCCAGGTAGGCCTCTGCGGGCACGTAGTAGATGAAGCTCGTGGGCAGCACCAGCAGCGCGCGTTCGATCCAAGTCGGAAAGAAAGAGAGCGGGATGACCGCGCCGCCGAGGAGCATCAGCACCAGCTCCACCGACCACGCGAGCTCCCCCGAGAACTCGACGAAGAAGCCGATCAGCCCCGCGAGCGTAAATGCGAGGTTGTAGAGCAGGAACGCCGCAAACGTGAGCAGCAAGAAGGCCGTGAACGTCGTGACGTCGGGTGGTCGCGGCAGCACGCCGGCGAGGCCGAACGCGAGCAGGGTCGGCAATCCCATGGTGAACACCTGGCTCGCGCCGCGGCCGCTGATGTAGCTGATGGCGAACCAGGGAAAGGCGAGGGGGCGAAGCAGGTACGTCGCGATCTGACCGGTGCGAATCGCTTCGCCGATGAAGATGCTGATGTTGTTGGCGAAGAGGGTGCGCAGCGTTTGCATCAGCGCCACGTAGCCGGCGATCTCGGCAAGACGGTGGCCACCCATCACGGCGGGGCCCGTGGCGTAGAGCGCCGCGAAGATGAAGTACTGGAAGGCCGCACTGAGCGGCACCAGCACCAGCCGCATCCAGATCTGCGAGCGGTACGCGAGCGTCTCGACGAAGCCGAGACGGAACACGTCGAAGTACGGAAGGAGCGTGCGCCGCGGCCGTGCGCCGGCTTCGAGCATGGTCGAGGTGGTCATGACCGCTCTGGCGCTCCCTCAGCTCGCAGGCGTGGCGGCGCGATGCTGCTGGGCG
>CAYVDO010000050.1:0-29119 GCA_964450125.1 uncultured bacterium | reverse complement strand
GTTGGCGCCAGTGGTCTACGGCGATGGCACACAGACCTACGACTTCATCTACGTGACGGACGTGGCGCGGGCGAACGTGTGCGCGTTGCGTGCCGATGCGGTGGATCGCTTCTACAACGTGGGTTGCGGGGAAGGCACCACCATCCGCGAGCTGGCTGAGATCGTGGTGGAGCTCAGCGGCTGCAAGTTGCCCGTGGAGTACCTGCCGGCTGGACCCACCTTCGTGACCAAACGCATCGGTTCGACGGAGCAGGCGAAGGCAGATCTCGACTTCGAAGTCACGGTGTCGTTGCGCGAGGGCGTACAGCGGCTCATCGATTGGCGACGCGCGAATCGGCCGGTGGCGGTCGTTTGAAGATCCCGGTTACCAAGCCGGTCCTCGGCGATGCGGAGCTGGCGGCGGTGCGTGAGCCGCTCGAGACTGGGTGGCTGGTCCAAGGCCCGTTCGTCCGGCGCTTCGAAGAGCAGTTCGCCGAGTTCACGGGGGCGCGCCACGCCATCGCCGTGAGCTCGTGCACGACGGCGCTGCACGTGTCCCTGGCGGCGCTCGGGTTGGGGCCGGGCGACGAGGTGATCGTCCCCGCGTTCACCTGGGTGGCGACCGCGAACGTGGTCGAGTACGTCGGCGCGAAGCCGGTCTTCGTGGACGTCGATCTGCCCACCATGAATCTCGACGTGGGATCGCTCGAGCCGGCACGCACGGCGCGCACCAAAGCGATCATCCCCGTGCACCTCTTCGGTCTCGCTGCCGACATGGCACCACTGCTCGCGTGGGCAGCTCAGCACGGTATTCGCGTGGTCGAGGACGCGGCCTGCGGATTCGGCGCGCGTCACCACGGCCGGCACGTCGGCACGCTCGGCGACTTCGGTGCGTTCAGCTTCCACCCGCGCAAGGCGATCACCACCGGTGAAGGCGGCATGATCGTGACGGAGGATGACGACGCCGCGGCGCTCTGCCGCAGCCTGCGCGATCACGGTGCCAGCAAGTCGGACTTGGAGCGTCACCGCGATCCTCATGGTTTCCGCCTTCCGGCATTCGACGTACTAGGTTTCAACTATCGGATGACCGATCTTCAGGGGGCGCTTGGTGTTGCGCAGATGGGGCGCGCCCACGCCATCCAAGACGCGCGTCGGGCCCGGGCCGCCCGTTACCGCGAGCGACTGGATGCCTTCCCGTGGCTCGCGTTGCCGGTCGAGCTCGAGGGCTTCGTTCACGGCTACCAGTCTTTCGTATGCTTGATGCGGGAGCGGGACGGTTGGGGCGACGTCGCCGCCGCTGCGACGCTTCGCGATGCCGTCGCCACCACGCTCGCCGAGCGGGGCATCGCGGTGCGCCAAGGGACGCACGCAGTGCCGGGGCTCGGCTTCTATCGGAATCGCTACGGTCTCGATCTGCGGGATTTTCCCAATTCCGATCGTGCCGAGCGCACCAGCCTCACGCTGCCGCTCTATGCCCAGATGACCGACGACGAGCAAGACTACGTGATCACCACGCTGATCGAGAGCTACGAGCACGCCCGATGTGCGGTCTGACCGGCGCGTTCCACGTCGACGGGCGTCCGGTCTCGGTGAGCATGCTGCGTCGGATGACCGACGCGCTCGCCCATCGCGGGCCGGATGGGGAAGGATTCTGGACTTCGTCGTTCGTGGGCTTCGGTCACCGCAGGCTGGCGATCATCGATCTCTCGCCTGCCGGCCACCAGCCGATGCAAAGCCCGGACGGGCAGGTGGTGCTCGTCTACAACGGCGAGATCTACGACTTCCAGAACCTCCGCCTCGATCTCGAGTCGAAGGGCCATCTGTTTCGCTCGCGCTCGGATACCGAAGTGCTGCTGCACGCCTACCTGGAATGGGGCGTCGCAGCCGTCGAGCGGCTCAACGGCATGTTCGCCTTCGCGATCTGGGATGGGCGCAATCACGAGCTGGTGCTGGCGCGGGATCGCTACGGGGTGAAGCCGCTCTACTACCGTTACCACGACGGGCTCTTGCTCTTCGGGTCGGAGATCAAGGCGATCCTGGCGCATCCCGACGTGTCGGTGCGTGTGGATGCAGCGACGCTCACCGAGTACTTCGCGTTCCAGAACGTGCTCTCCGATCGCACGCTCTTCGACGGCATCCGGCTTCTTCCCGCGGGCGAGACGCTGCGTGTGCGGCTCGGTGACCGTGGCTCGCTGGTTCGCGAGCGCTACTGGGACTACGACTTCCGCGATGCAATCGCTGGCGACGACTCAGAGCTGGTGGAAGAGCTGGTGCGGCTCATCGAGGGCGCCGTGGGCCGTCAGCTCGTCTCGGACGTGGAGATCGGCTCGTACCTGAGCGGGGGCATGGATTCGGGCTCGGTCACCGCGTTGGCGGCGCTCCAATCGAAGAGTCTCAAGACCTTCACGTGCGGATTCGACCTCTCCTCCGCCTCGGGTCTCGAGCTGGGCTTCGACGAGCGCGCCAAGGCCGAGTACCTGTCGAATCTATTCAAGACCGAGCAGTACGAGGTCGTGCTCAAGGCCGGCGACATGGAGCGGGTGATGCCGGAGCTGATCCGGTCGCTCGAGGACCTGCGTCTCGGCCAGTCGTATCCCAATTACTACGTGGCGCGGCTCGCGTCGAAGTTCGTGAAGGTGGTGCTCTCCGGCGCAGGTGGCGACGAGCTCTTCGCCGGCTACCCGTGGAGGTACCGGTTCGGCCGCGTGCCGGGCACGTGGAGCGAGTTCACGAATGCTCGCTACAAGTTCTGGCAGCGACTGGTGCCCGACGCCGTCGCCCGCGGTTTCTTTCAGCCCAGCGTGGTCGCCGAGGCCGGCGAGCACGACCCGCGGCGGGTCTTCGAGGACGTCATCCCCGAGTCCTTGCGCCACGGCACCTCCCCCGCCGACTACGTCAATCGCTCGCTCTACTTCGAGGCCAAGACCTTCCTGCACGGCTTGTTCGTGGTGGAAGACAAGCTCAGCATGGCTCATGGCCTCGAGACTCGCGTCCCATTCCTCGACAACGATCTCGTCGACTTCGCGATGCGCGTGCCCGTGGCGATGAAGCTGCAGCAGCTCGTTTCGGCTTCGGCGCCCGACGAGAACGAGATCACGCGTTACGCACAGACCAACGACGGCAAAGTCATCCTGCGCCGGGCGTTCGCGCGGTTGATGCCGAACGCCGACGTGAAGGCCGTCAAGCAGGGCTTCTCGGCACCGGATGCGAGCTGGTTCAAGGGGGAAAGTCTCGACTACATCCGGCGCCTGCTCTTCGATCGGCGCGCGCGCATCTACGACTTCGTCGAGCCCGCCACCGCGCAAGCGCTCATGGAGGAGCATTTCGCGGGGAAGACCAACCGCCGGTTGCTGATCTGGTCGCTGCTCTGCTTCGAGTGGTGGAACCGCGTGTTCGTCCCGTGACCGTGCCGCGAAAGACGATGTATCGGCGGCTGATCCGCATTCTGGTCGCCAACCGCGAGCTCATCTGGGAGATGGGCGTACGCGAGCTCAAATCGCTCAACAAAGGTAGTTTCCTCGGTTGGTCCTGGATCGTACTGTCGCCGCTCATCCAGGTGCTGGCGTACGTCGCGATCGTGGGCGTCGTGTTTCGTCCCGCGAGAGATTCCACCGATCACTTCGCGTACACGCTCTACGTGCTGGCGGGGATGATTCCCTGGCAGCTCTTGACCCGCGCGCTGCAGGACGCGCCGATGCTGATCCGGGACCGCATCGATCTGGCGAAACAGATGATTTATCCGCTGGAAACGCTCCCGCTCACCAGCCTGGTGGCGCCGGCCGTGGGCGCGACGGTATCGCTGGCGGTGTACTTCGCGTGCGTGCTGGTGCGCGGCGACCTGAAATGGTCGGTCCTGTTGCTGCCGATTCCCACGCTGCTCCTGGTGACGTTCGTGCTTGGCACCGCGTGGACGCTTTCGATCGCGGGCGTGGTGATTCGTGACTTGCGCGAGATCACCACGGTGCTGCTCTCGCTCATGGTGTACGTTTCGCCGGTGGTCGCCACACCCGAGATCACGGGGCCGCGCCTGTGGCGACTGATTCTCGCCAATCCGCTCGCCCACGTGGTCATCTGCTTCCGTGACGTGCTACGGGGCACGTTTCACGGCTGGAGCTGGGTGATCTTCGTGTCACTCGCCGTGGTCATGTTCACCCTGGGTGGCTGGGTGATGTCGCGCACGCGGGTTCTCATCAACGAGTACATCTGAGCGATGACGGACGAACCCACCACTCCGCCCACCCTGCCGGGCAGGAGCCCGTCGCGTGCAGCGCGCGAGCACGCGATCCGCGTTCGGGCGGTGACGAAGCGCTTCAAGCTCTACGACAACTACGTCACCGGACCGGTGAAGGAGCTGCTCTTTCCTTGGCGCCGCGCGAGCCTCTATCGCGAGATCCTGGCGCTGCGTGACGTAACGTTCGACGTGAAGCCCGGCGAGGTCGTGGGCCTCATCGGCGCCAACGGCGCAGGCAAGTCGACGCTTCTCAAGCTCATCGCCGGCCTGCTGCCGGTCGATCGCGGAACCATCGAGGTGTCCGGCAAGGTCACCGCGTTGCTCACCCTCGGTGTGGGCTTTCATTCCGAGTTCACGGGCCGCGAGAACATCCTCTACGGCGGCATGTTGCTCGGCATGTCGAAGCGGGAAGTGCTCGCCAAGATGGAGTCGATCATCGACTTCTCCGGGATACGCTCGTACATCGACCGGCCGATCCGCACCTACTCGGCGGGTATGAAGGCGCGCCTGATGTTCAGCACCTCGATGAGCGTCGATCCAGACATCTTCATCGTGGACGAAGCACTCGCCACCGGTGACGCGTCGTTCCTGAGCCGCTCGAGCGACCGCATCCGACGGATGTGCGCCACCGGTGCCACGGTGATGCTCGTCTCGCACAACCTCCAGCAAATCGAGACGCTCTGCGAGCGCGCACTGGTGCTTCACAAGGGTCAATTGGTCTTCGACGGTCCCACAGACGAGGGGCTGCGTGCCTACATCGGGCAGTTGGAGGCCGAGCAGGGTTTGGTGCACGAGGGCCGGTCGAAGGCCGGGTTAGGCCTTCACGCCCCCGGCGGGACGGGTGCGCTCGAGGTTCTCGATGCGTGGTGGACCGTCGCTGGGGAACGCACCCCGACCGTTTGGATCGGCGAGGATCACGAGCTCCATCTCCGCTTTCGCGCGCCCCACCCGCTGCCGCAGTCGATCGTTTGCTTCGATCTGCATTCGGAGAAGACGGCGACCGCGTACGCGTTCTGGCCTGCGCCGGCGGAGGTGTTCGGCGACCGTGGAGGGTCGCCGATCGTCGACCTTCCGGCCGGCGAGGGCGAGCTGGTGTTCCGGCTGCCGCACATCACCCTCGGTGACGGCAACTACATACTCGATCTGGTCTGCTACGCGGCGGCGGAGGGTCTTCGCGCGGATCATGCGAGCGCCCATTGCCACTACCGCTCCGTGCTGACGTTCCACGCCGGCTATCGTTCCCACGCGATGTTCCACCGCGGGACGATGACGGAGCTGTTCGTGGAGTCGATCTCGGTGCATGCATCGGCCACCGCTCCTGCGCCGGATCGTGAATCTGCGGAACATGCCAGGCCTTAGCGGGGCATCGTCGAGCGCCGTGTGCTGCGCGCACGGACGTACGCGCGAAAGTGACGCCGAGCGGGGTGGGCGTGTTCGAGCGCTGCTGCGCCGGTGTCGCGGCCGACGCGGCAGACGGATCACGCAGCCGCGCCCACCGGCGCGCGCCTCGTCGAAGTGGATCGTCGATCGCGGTGATGCGAGTCAGGTTTGAGCCGTGCGTATCGCCGTCTACGGAAACAATCTGAATCAGGGCTATTTGTTCGCGCATGGTCTCGCCGATCTCGGACACGAGACGAGGCTCTACCTGCTCGACTACCAGTACCGACAAGAGCACCCCGACTGGTGGTCGGACCAGACCGCCATCGCGAGCCTCATTCGTAAGATCCCGATGAGCACGCTTCCCGTAGGTCGCAAGGGTCGTCTCGTGGACGAGCCGGTCATTCGGGAGATCTACGCCGAGGTCGCGGAGATGGACGCGATCTTGATGATGGAAGACGGGCCGGCAGTCTTCGTCGAGCTCCCGGGGACCGCGAAACTCCTCGTCTCGAATGGTGCGGATCTACAGAATTTTCCGTTCTTGTTACGCACATTGCACTCGCCGCGGCAGATCATACGTCGGCGTATCCGTGACTTCGTCGATCGCCCGCGGGGCTGGTGGAAGGCGTTCTCCGCGTGCTGGTGGGATGCTGTGGAGATTCTGCGCGATGCTCGAAGTCAGCAACGTCAGCGTGCCGGCATTCGAGACATGGACTTGATCGTCGCTGCACCCTATCAGGATGCGCTGCTCGACGAGCTGGGAGTGAACCGCCAGCAGGTTCGATACGTCACCTTTCCCATGGACGCCCAGGTGCTCGCTGAGGTCGACAGCGCTCGTATCGCCGAGCTGCGTCGTCGTTACGGCCGCTTCAGCACCGTGTTTCTGCATCCCACACGACAACATTACTTACCACTCGACGACGATCCGTTCCTGCACGGGAACGATCTCTTGATCGACGCCTATGCACGTCATGTGCGCAAGACGCCTGCTGGAGAATCGCTTCTGCTGCTGGTGCGCAAGGGGCGCGAGGAGGACATCGCCAACACGAAGGCAATGATCGCCCGTCACGAGATCGGCGACCGAGTGGAGTGGATCCCCGAGATGCCCAACAAGGAGCTGCGTGCGTACTACTCGCTCGCGAACGTGGTGGTGTGCGTCGAGTACTGCCCGCAGCTGGGAATCTTCGGCAACGTGAGCCGCGAGGCAGCCTACTTCGGGCGGCCGACCATCACCTCCTACCACGAGTGGAATCGTCGCTACTACGGCGACGACGTGCCCCCGCAGGTGTATCCGGCGGACACGGTGCAGGGGATCGAGGACGCGCTACGTGCCACATCGCGGCTCACGGTCGAGGAGCGCGCGGCGCTCGCGCACGCCTCCCGAGCCTGGTTCGATCGCCAGCTCGACGCGCGCGTGGTGCTGCCGCGGTTCGTCGCCCTCGCGGAGGAGGCGATCCAGCGGCGCAAGGCGTTCAGGCGGACGGTGCAGGAGTCGCCGTGACGGCGGCTGGTGGCGATTCGCGAGCAGCAGTAGCCGCCTGTGTCGTAGGTGTCGGCTCGGGCTGCGTGAACTTCACGTAAAAGCTCTTCGACACCCGATCGAGCCGGTACATGAGCCAGAAGAACGGGCGTAGTCGCTCGAACGTGGGCTTGTACGATGGGAATTCGCGGTACGTTCGGATCGGCAGGCTCATCAACTCGTCGAAGCGGGCTTCGGTGAGGTCGAGCCGGGTGCGCACGAGCTCGATGAGCTCGGAATCGCAGGTGGGCGGGTGCGCGATCAGGTCGAGAGCCTGCTCGCGGCTCATTTGACCGCTGCGCACGAGCGCCGCGAAACCGAGGACGCGGGTGTCGATGCCGAATCGCCGCGGCAACAGATAACTGTGGAAGAACGCGGTGAAACGATTCTCGAGATGGTGTCCACCGTACCACTGCCAGCCGTAGCGTTCGGTCAACAGTGCCTTCGCCTCTTCCTTCCTGTAGTCCATGAAGTAGAGCGGGCGCACCTTCTTGATGTTCGAGAGCAGGATCCAACGTAGGAACGTGAGGATCGGCATGTTCGGGTACGTACGCATCGGCACCGTACCGAACTGCTCGTGGACGCTGCGGATGTACTTGCCGTCCATGTACAGCCACCCGAGCGGGGAGATCCCTTCGGTGCGGAAAGAATGACCCTCGAGGATGTATTTGATCCCGTGCTTCTCGGCCGCCCGGTAGAGCGTGGCAGCGAGCCCGATGTCGGTCGGTGCCTCGACGTCGATGACCCCCGCATTCAGAAACGAGCGGTAGATGTCGTCGTATTCCTTGTTCGACACCACGATCGTGAAGAGCTCGACGTCGAGCTTCTGCAGCAGCCGGCGGATGTTTTCCGTGGAGGTGGCGGAGTTCCACGTGTTGTCGAAGTGGGCGGCCAGCGGACGCAGCCCGAGTGCCTTTGCCTGATGCAACAGGAACGACGAGTCGCAGCCACCGCTCACACCGACTACGCAATCGAATGGCTTGCGGCGGCCGTCGGCCTTGATGCGATCGACCAGCAGCGCGAGTCGGCGTTCACCTTCGTCGCCAGTCGGGTACTCGCGCTCCATCTGATCGTGGAGTTTGCAGTAGTTGCAGATCCCGGATTCGTCGAACGTGATCGCAGGCGTTTCCTCCGAGTACACACAGCGCGCGCAGCGACGGATCGCCAGCGGATGTGGCCACGGCATGCCTCTGTTCACGTCCATCGTCGGTCCTCGTCGCAGATCACGTCGGTGGCGTGTCGCGACCAGATGCTCGTTTCGAGGCTAGCACACGGCAGGTTGCGCTCGGTCGCGTGAGACCGCGCGTCTCACCTCGATGTCAGCTCGCGGCGCCGCGACGCTCGACACCGAGCAGGTCGTCCAGCTCCGCAGGGCTCGGAAAGTTCACGAGCACGGAGCGATTGCGGTTTCGGTACACGAAGAGACTGCCGGCGGCGGCGGCCGATGCGCCTCCTTGCACGATCACGGCACGCAGGTCCTCGAGCGAGCCTGCGCCGCCACAGGCGACCACGGGCACCGGCACGGCGCGTGTCACCCGTCGCACCAACTCGAGATCAAACCCATCCATCATTCCATCGCGATCGACCGAGTTCAGGAAAATCTCGCCCACGCCCAATTCCACTAGCCGCTCTGCATAGCGTTCCGGCTCGCCATCCGCAGCCACGCGGCCGGTAGGCGTGACGACTCGATGGCCACCCCGCCAGCGGCGCTTCACGTCCATGCTGCCGACCACGCTTTGTGCGCCTACCGCGTCCACGGTTGCGCGCACGAGGGCGGGGTTCTCGACGGCGGCGGAATTGATGCAAATCTTCTCGACGCCGAGGCTGAGCAGCCGCTGCGCTGCTTCCAGGGTGCGCACGCCGCCGCCATAGGTGAGCGGCATGAAGCACTGGCTCGCCAGCTCGGCCACGAGGCGGAAGTCGGGGTCGCGGCCCTGGCGACTGGCGCCGATGTCGAGCACCACCAGCTCATCCACCTCGAGCTCGTTGAAGATGCGTGCGACGTTCACGGGATCGCCCACGTAGTTGGGCTTTGCGAAACGCTGGGTCTTGACGAGCCCACCGTCGAGCAACAACAGGCACGGTATGACGCGGGGGCGCAGCATCGCTCAGGAGATCGCGAGAAAGCGCCGGATCAGCTCGAGGCCGAAGCGGTGGCTCTTTTCGGGGTGAAACTGGACTCCCAGCACGTTTCCGCGCTCGACGATCGCCACGACGTCGTCGCCGTAGCGCGCGACTGCGGCGACGTCGCCGGGATCGTGGCATCGCATGTGGAACGAGTGCGCGAAGTAGAAGCGTGCCGGCGTGGCGTCCCGTGGGGCAAGCACGCTGTCGCGCACCGGTGACACGGCATTCCAGCCCATGTGCGGCACCCGCAGGCCCGCGGCTTCGGGGAAGCGAAATCGCACCACCTCCGCGTCGAGCCAGCCGAGCCCGGGCCGCGAGCCTTCTTCACTGCAGCGAGCAAAGAGCTGCATGCCCAGGCAGATGCCGAGGATCGGCGTGCGTCGTTCGATGACTTTGCCACCGAGTACGTCGACGAGACCGCGTTCGTGGAGTTTCTGCATTCCGCTGTCGAACGCACCGACGCCAGGGAGCAACAACCTGCAGGCTTGCTCGATTTGCCGGGGATCGGACGTGACGATGGGGGTAGCTTCGGCCTTCTTCAGCAGATTGAAGATCGAGCCGATGTTCCCGACGCCGTAGTCGACGATCGTGATGTCGTTCATGCGAGCGCCGACTCTACTCTCCGGCTCAGGCGTCCTGCGCCTGAGCCCTCCCAATCCATCGTCGCCTTCTGCAGGCGTTGTCGGACACGTTTCGGCATACGACGCGGTCTGCGCTCGACGTGGCCGCCTTTCGACGTGAAGTAGAGATCCACCATCGACCCGGCCATCGCGTCCGAGTTGGCCAGCGGGAGCAGCCTGCGTGATGCACTGACAGCCGTGTCGAATCGACCGGCGTGTGGCTGAGGCGGGAGACCTCAGCCGGATGCTTCATCCCACGAGCTCGCGGGTGGAACCAGGGTGATCGAGTGGTCTGGCTGGACGCGGATCGACCTCACTGGACGACACGGCGAACCGACGGCGAGGGTGAACGACGGAATGCTGGCGTCGACGAAGGAGCCCGCACCGATTGCGCAATGATCGCCGATCGTCACGCCCTTGGAAATGATCGCGCCGGGGCCGATGAAGCAGCAGTTCCCGATCGTAACCGGGGCGTGCTCGTACGCCGCCTTTCCGCCCGTGAGTGCCCACGCGACGGTATCGTGCGTATAGATGTGCACGCCGGCGCTGATGCTGCACCAGTCGCCGATCGTCAGCCCGCCGGTGCCGTCCAATAGGGTCCACGGTCCGATCCAAGTGTCGTGGCCGACCTTGACCTCACCGTACACGCAGCTCTCGTGGTACACGCTCGTGTTGGATCCGAATCCCAGGTGGCGCGCCCGCTCCCACCGATCGAAGAGGAGCTCGGTCATCGGTAGATCCCGGCTGAAGCGCGCGTTCATGTCGCCGCGCAAGGTCGTGTACAACAGCCGGAGGTTGTCTCGGAGGTCGTTTGACTCCATCACTTCATCCCACAGCCCGCAACGAGCTCGTTCACGATCGAGTTCCTCCCGGAAGTGGCGGTGGATCGTCTTCGTTTCGTGCGAGCGAGGTCGAGAAGCCGTCACTCCTTACCACGCCGAGCCCGAACCGTGAGCCCGGCTTCTTGCTCGTCGAGGTGCACGATCGCGAGCCCCGCGCTCTCACACCACTGCATCAGCTCGGCTCGGGTGTGGCGATGCGCGTATCGCGGGTGGTACCAGTCGAAGTTGACGTGCACGTTCTCCTCGAAAGTGAACGCGGGATTCCAGAAGAGCTTGGCGAAATGCCAATAGAGCAGCCGCTGCACGGCGATGCGGCCCTTGGGAATGCCGAGGATCGGCACGTCCTCGGGGACTTCGATCTCGGCGCCGGACTCGCTCAACACCTGAGCGAGATGGGTGAGTGGGACCATGTGTTCCCAGGCGGCATCAGGTGGCAGGTCGGCGATTCGGTCGCGGATGTAGTCGTCGCTCCATTCGCGGATCGGCGATTTCTTCCGGTAGACGTACGCGGCCAACTCGCCGCCGGGCGCGACCAGCTCGGCGAGACCGAGAAACGCGCGCTCGGTGGAGGGGGTGTGGTGGAGCACGCCTTCGGAGATGATTCGATCGAAGCTCTGCGGCGCGAAGGGCAGATCGAGCAGGTCCGCTTGAACGAAATGGGTGCGCTCGACCCCCGCGAGCCGATCGCGTGCGACGTCGATGGCCTCCGAGATGTCCATCCCCACCCATTCGGCGGTGCCGTTCGACCAGCCGGGTGCGAGCCAGAGCGACGAGCTGAACCCGCTGCCGCAGCCGGCGTCCAGCGTGCGACGCCCGGCTGCGAAGTGCCGGCGCATGGCGTCGACGTCGGCGAACGCGTAGCGCTCGACCAGCCAGCGCATCGCGCTGTCACGCATCGGCGGTGAGTCGTAGCTTTCCCGCCGTCCCCACTTGAAAGCGAAACTCCGCTCGGTCTGGCGCTGCCCCGCATCGTCGGTGGTCACGAAGCGGGGGATGCCGTCGCGGATCGGAAAGAACCTGCCGTCGGGCGCGCGGAGCGAGCCCGAGCGAATCGAGCCATCGGCTTCATGGGTCGGATCCTCGAGAACGAGCGGCGCGTGGGTGACGGGATCGACGAGTAGGTCGCAGAGCTCGGGATTCATGAGATCCGAATCGGGGCGGTGGATGAGTGGGGTCGAGTGTAGCGATTCCTCGCGCTGGCTGGCCAAGCGAGCCGCGCAGCCGTCGCAGCAGCGAACGACGAGCAACCTCCTCGCATCTCGTGCCGGCCGAGGCGGATACCGACCATGTCCGGAATCGCGGCGACGTCGCGTGCGGAAGCGATCGAGGACTCGCACGCGGTGATCCGCGCGATGTGCGACATCCAGGCGCACCGTGGCCCGGACGGTAGCGGTCATTTCCTGGGATCGGCGCGCCAGGCGCGCGGTGGGTTCGTGGCGGCGGAGGAGATCGCCGACGAGCGCCGCCCGGCAGACGTGGGGCTCGGCGGGCCGCGCGCTCGCGTCGACGCCGGGGTCCGGGCCTCCCTCGTCTCCGATGTGCCGCTCGGCGCCTTCCTCGCCGGCGGCATCGACTCGAGCGTCGTGGTCTCAGCCGCCATCCGCGCACACGGGGCGCAGTGCGCTGGCTCTCGATCGGGTTTCGCGAGGACGCCCACGCGGAGCTTCCGCACGCGCGGCGAGTGGCCGAAGCGTTTCGCACCGAGCACTCGGACTTCGTGGTCACCACCGCTCAGCTCGACGCGCTGCCGAAGCGGGTCGCCTCGCGCGACGAGCCGTTCGCGGCTCCGTCGGCGATCCCTACGTGCGACGCGTGTCGCGAGGCGCGGCGCGCGTCCAACCTGGCCCTCTCCGGTGACGGCGGCTACGAGCGCTTCGGCGGTTACAACCGCTACGCGCAGGCGCAGCGATCGCCGCGCTCGATCGACGTCGTGCCACTCGTGTTTCGGCGCGCGGCGGTGAGCACTCTCGATGTGCTCGGGCTGCGCCGGCGATTCGTCGGATGGAAGCCGCTCGTCGTTGCGGATGCGGCGAGCTGCTACGAGCTGCTCATGAGCCGATCCAGCCGTCGGGAGCACCGCGCTCTCGTGCCAGTCGTTGCGAGCGGCGCTACCCCGCATCGACGCAGCGGGCGACCTCGCCGCGCGTTTCGCCGAGCCGCGCGGCGCACCTCACACACCTGCAGTACACCGACGTGCACGGCTACCTGCCCGACGACATCTCGGTGAAAGTGGATCGAGCGAGCAGGATGCATTTGCTGGAAGTGCGCCCGCCGCTTTTCGACGATCGCTTGGTGGAGCTGCCGTTTCGCATTCCGGCGTCGCTTCGGTTCCGCGACGGCGTGGGCAAATGGGTGCTCAAGCAGGCGTATCGGGACCAACTCGCTGCTCGAGCGTTGCCGCGATCCAAGATGGGCTTCGGCATTCTCGGGGACGAGTGGCTCGGCGGTCCGTTGCGCACGCTGCTTCGCGACACGCTACTCGGCGCGCACGATCCGCATCGCGACGACGAAGCCGTCGCGCGAGAGGTGACGCCCCATATCGATGCCGGGCGTGATCGCAGCTATCGTTCGTGGAATCCGCTCATGCTCGAGATGTGGCCGGCGCAGGCGTGAACGGGGTGTCCGCGTAGAGCGCCAGCGATGCGTCGACCATCGTCTCCATCGAGAAGTGCTCGGCCACCCAGGCGCGGCCGCGCTCGCCGAACGCTCGCGTCCGCGCTGGATCGCGCGCCAGCTCCGCGATGAGCGCTCCCATGGCGTCGGTGTCGCCCACACCGCAAACGAAGCCGGTTTCGCCTTCGCGCACGACCTCCGGAGCGCCGCCGCCACGCGTGACGATCGCAGGCACACCCAGCGCTTGTGCTTCGAGCGGCACGTTCGGGCAGCCCTCGAACTCCGAGGGCAAGAGCGCGACGTCTGCGATCGATAGGTAGCGCTCGGGGTCGGGCAGCGCACCCAGGAAGGCGATCGCGTCACCGAGACCGAGCTCGTCGGCGAGCGCATGCGTGGCCGCCTCATCCGGCCCGCTGCCGATGTGGATACCACGCACGGGTGCACCGCGTGCACGTGCACCGCCGATCGCCCGAACGAAGTCGAGTGGGCGCTTTTCCATCGAGCACCGCAGGATGCCGACCACCAGGAACGCATCCGGCGCGATTCCCAGCTCGGCCCGCCGAGCACGGCGCTGCTCGGGTGTCAGCGGCTGGAAGCGCTCGACCGGTACGCCGTTCGGAATCACCGTGAAGCGATTCAAGCCGAATCCCGCCCACTGGGCGTAGTCGGCGGCGCCGGCGCGAGAGTTCGCGATCAGCCGTACCCCGGGCGCATGCGCCAGCAAGCGATAGCCGGGGCGATGCCAGCGCTTCGCCAAGTGTGGATAGTGAGCCGGGCTCAAGCTGCGAGTGCTGAGGATGATCCGCGGCACGCCCGCTAGCAGCGCTGCACTGGCGCCGACGATGTTGGCGTCGTCGAGCCAGGCATGAACCACGTCCGGGGGGGCGAGCGCGAGACGATACGCCAGCGGAGCGATCGCGCTCACCGCGGGGTGTGAGGAGATCGCTCGCCGCGCCGCTTGGGCCGGATCCGCCGAGGCTCGCTCGATCCAGCGGGCGGTGTGCGCTCGCGACCAGCCATCGGCGACGCATCGGACCGCGACACCTGCATGCTCGATCGGACCTTGGAAGTGTCCGAGGTCGCCCTCGAGGTGCTTGGCGGTGAGGACCTGCACCTCGTTTCCATGCGCCACCAATCGCGTCGTCAGAACCGCGAGTTGTCGCTCCGCCCCACCGGCACCCAGCGACCCGATGTAATGGACGATTCGAAGCGGCGCTCCCGCACGCGCATGACCCGTGCCGCTGAGCTCTTCTCGCGGAGAAGTCTTCGGCGTAGCGTGGCGGATCAGGGTTGCGACCCCGCAGCGTGCTTCGCGAACACTCGAAAGCGGCGCAACGAGCCGCGAGCCGAGGCAGCTCCGAAGCAATCGAGCGACCCGCACGTCACGGACGGCCGTACGGCGCAGCGCCATCCATGCCACGAGGACCAGCGCGCCGAGGCGGTTGACCCGTAGCGATGCGCCGGCGAGGTGCGTGAACTGGATGCGATGGGCTCCCGCCGCGAGGGCGAGCCAGACGGCACCGAAGCTGGCTCCTTCGAGACTGTGGACGAGTGCCTCGCGTGCACCGGTCGCACGAAGCGCGCGTAGCGTGGAGAGCGTCCACGCTCGTCGAAGGTCCACCCATTCGACTGTCCGGGGCCCCTGGATCCTTCGCGGTCGCCGTGACACGAGCACGACGCGCTCGGCGTTCCGGATCCGCGGCACTGCGTCGTGGGGGTCGTACCAGAGCACCAAGAGCTTCGATCCGAACGCGTGAACCTCACCGGGTGGGCCGTATTCCAATCCGATCGAGCCTGCGCCCGTCGAATGGCGCGATGCTCGCTCGCATGCGCCGCTCGTGAGTGCTACGGCGGTCATCCGTGCGCAGCGGGGCGAGTCATCGAGGCGCGCCGCGGTCCGCGAGAATGCATCGGTCCCAAGCGCCCATTCCCGTGGCTCGTGCAGTCGTACGCCACTCGCGTTTCTCAGGTCCGGTCGGGCGTGCCGCCCGTGGACCCTCGCGGCGGCAGCGCGCGCGAGTTTCCGAGCGCAGCGTACACGGTACGCATCACGCGGTAGGCGGGGCGAACGACGACGTAGAGCGCGTGTGCGAGATGGGCGCGGACTCCGATGCGGTCCCAGGCGCGCGCGCGCCGAAGCCTGCGCCGCTCGCGAGGGTCCAAGCCGGTCGCGAGGATCGCGTCGCTGACCGACGTCGTCGGCGACGCCACCCGAGCGACGTGTGTGGAAGCGCTGCGAAAGGGTGTGAGCGGACGGGGATCGTCGGCCGTTGCACTGGGGCGCTCCGGCAGCTGGCAATGGATGTGAACGCTGAGAACCGCGAGATCGTCGTCGGTGATGTGGAGGAGCTCCGGATGAATGCGACTTCGAACGTCGACGAGATACGCAGGCGGTGCCCTCAGCGTGGAGCACGCCTCGACGACCTCGAAGCCCGCATGCCGAAAGGCTTCGACGAACGCGCTCGCTCGCACGCGATTTCCACACTCGCCGTGCGTCTCGTCGAAGAGCGCGCGGAAGCGGTCCTCCGAGAGCGTCAGGTACTCGAGCGGGCGACCGAAGTCACGGTGATCCCGACAGTCGATCTGGTGCATCCCGACCCCGCCAGGAGCCGTCACCGCGGCGAGGCAGGCGATGGCCCGGGGCACGTCGTCCACGTGCTCGAGCGCTGCGTTCGAGAGCACCACGTCGAACGGCTCGAGCGAAGCATCGATCTCGTCTAGCGCCCCGCTGAGCGTGGTCACGGCAGCCGGTACGAAACCGCAGTGGCGAAGCACCTCCCGAAGCGGCGTGGGATCCAACGCGGGATGCTCGGTTGCCACCCATTCGAGCAGCGCGCGCACCAAGCGCATGTGGTACGGCTTCACCCACGGAGCTGGGAATCGATCGATCACCGATACTCGCGCGCCGGTGCACGCGAGCAGGAGCGCCGTTGCGAGCGAGTGGCCGGGGCCGATTTCGAGGATTCGGCGTCCGCGCAGCGATGCGGCGGACGCGGGCGTCAAACCGAGCGCTGCGAGGTAGCCGACAAACACCTGCGCGCCGTAGGCGGCATCCGCGTCGATGATGCGGGGACGATAGTCCCGCCTGCGGAGATTGAAGGGCGACGCGGCGCTCATCCAAACGTGCTGGTGTGCTGCCGGTCCCCGCGAGCGGCGCGCGAGGGTGCTCGAGGTGGCCGTTCGAACGCGGATCGCGCCATCGCTGCCGGCACCATGTTCGCGCCTCGCCGCCGCCGGCCGAGCCACGGGCAAGCCACGCGGGAGAATCGATGATGCTCGATCATACAGGCGACGGTCTTTCGCCACCATCGGCTCCATCGAGAACTGGCACGTCGCGAATACGGCACCCTGCTTCCCCTATCGCGCGGCGGGCTGGAGGTCGTCGATCACGGTGAAGCGACGCTGTGCGCCACGAGACGAACACATCGAGCGTAGGCGTGCGGACCTGCGTGCGTCCTCGTGGAGTGCGCGCACGCCGTTGTATCCATCCTGTCTCCGGGTCCGCCAGTCGCAGCCGAGCGTAGGCGCGAGACGGAAGCTTGCCGAGGTCGTGGGTCAGTTTCGCGCTGAACGCCTTCCAGGCGTGAGGGGTGGGGGCGCGTCGAAGGGTGCTCCGCGGCCACGCACCTCGAGTCGCGCGCGTGGGTGGTGAGCCCGAATCGCGTGGCCGCGGCTTGAGGCCAGCCTCCGATGCCACGGAGTCGAGGGGGGCGAGCCGTGCCCATCCACGAGTCCCCAGACCCTCGCGACTCGACCGGCGCATCCCTGGGGTACTGACCCACTACCCTTGCCGACCAAACCTTGCTTTCGAGCATCGCCGTGTGGCAGACATCGTAGGTCCGCGCTGGGGTGGTGGCACGTGGCCGTGCCAACCACGCAACTCGAGCGCTAGCGCGGCCGGCGCATCCGCCGACGCCAGGCGGAAGCCAGCATTTCCAGGATCTGTGTTCCGATGCGCGGGCCCCTTCAAGGCTAGCTCTCGATGCGCCCCTGGATCGCCTGGCTTTCATCCCTGATCGCCGAGAAGCCGAGCAACGCGCGGACACACGACTACCGTCCGGAAACGGTGGCGAAGGACGTGAGCTACGCGTTTCAGGTGTTTGATGCGTATTGCCGCATTCTCCACGCGGCGCTGCCGGAAGAACGACCACTCGCGGGGAAGCACATCCTCGAGATTGGTCCGGGGTTCTCACTCGGGGCGGCGATGCTCGCAACCTGTGCTGGCGCACACACGACGGTGCTCGACGCGTATCCGCCGAAGTGGCAGCGGACCTATCACGCGCCGTTCGTGCGAGCGCTGCTCGTAAAGGCAATTCGCGAGCGACCGGATCTCGACGTGTCGCCGCTGTTCGCGCTGCTCGACGTGAGCAGCTTCGATGGTGGAGTCTTCGATCTGATTCCCGAAGCCCTCGAATCCTGCAACGTGGGATCGCGTCGGTTCGATCTCGTCTTCTCGAACGCGACGCTCGAGCACGTTCGAGACGTGCCGCAGGCGATCACGAAGCTCGCCCAGCTCACGGCTCCGGGCGGGATGGGAATCCACTGCATCGATTTTCGCGACCATCGCGACTTTGACCATCCACTCGAGTACTTGACCGTCTCCATCGCGGAGTTCGAGCGACTGTTCGAGCAGACCTTCGGCGAGTGCGGGAACCGGTTGCGAGCCAGCCAATTCGCCGAAGCGTTTCGGACATCGGGTTTCGACTTGCTCGAGCTTCGCGAATCGGAGCATGCGACGATCGAATACTTGGAGAACGTGCGGTCGCGCCTTCACCCAGAGCAGCGCGGACTGGCAGACTCGGATTTGTCATGCCTCGTGGGGTGGATCGTTTGCCGGCTTCCGCCCGCGGTCACCGACGACTGCGATCCGGCGCGGCCCGTCGGTGATGGAGGGGCGGAGTTCCAATCGGAGGCATCGCACCGTCATGGGAAGCGCTGGAAGGTCCGGTTGGCCTGCGTGCGTCTGGCGCACGCGTTCGATCAAATCGGCCTACGTGCTCGCCTGCGGCATTCCGCGATTGCGGCTGTCAAGCGTGCCTACCGTTCGCTCCGCGATGCGTATGCCCGCCCCCCGGCGGGCTCCAGTCACCCGATGAGCTGACCGAGTCGATCAGTCATCCAGTGCGTATGCGGCGACGGTCTGCTCCAGCATCGACTCGACTCCGAATCGCTCCGCCACGAAACTCGGGCCCGCCCGCCGCGCGCGCTCACGCGCTCGCGAATCTGCGAGCAGTCCCAAGACCGCGGTCGCGATCGCGCGCGCCGGCGTATTCACGTCGACGATCCATCCCGTTCGACCCGAATCCACGGTCTCGCGTGCGCCCCCGGCATCGGTCGTGACCACCGCGACACCTTGCGCCTGTGCCTCCATCAGCACGTTCGGCAGCCCTTCCACCGAGGAAGTGAGCAAGAACACGTCGAGAGAGGCGATTACCTGAGCCACGGCGGTCGTGGGAGGCACGAGCCGAGTGCGGCCCTCGAGCCCCCTTCGCTGAATTGCGCGCCGCATGACTCGTTCCATTCGACCCACGCCGGCGATCACGAAGTGCACTTCGGGCCGCCGAGCGGCGACCTCTGCCGCAACGCGGATCCAAAGGAGCGGCCGCTTCTGTGCATCGAAGCGAAACACGCCGCCGACGACCGGCGCCGAGGCGGGAATGCCGAGACCGGCACGCAAGCGAGCGACGTCATCGGCGCTCGTGTGCCGCGCAATCGTGGGATCGAGCGCGTTCCAGATGACTCCGACGGTGCCCGAGCCGGCGTCGAGCCACCGCTCGTAGTCACGGGCCCCGGCACGACTGTTGGCCACGATCCGGGTGGTCGGCGTGGTTGCCAGCACACGAAACGCCGGCCGGAGTATCGCGTCGTAGGAAGACGGCAATCGATCGGGGGCGAGGTTTCGGCCGCCGAGCACCACCCGTGGGACTCCGGCCAAATGCGCGGCCAGGCCTGCGATCACGCTCGGCATGTCCATCCAAGCGTGCACCACGCCGGGCTCGCTCCGGCGCATCTCCTCGGCCAACGCGCAGATTCGCACGCCGAGCTGTGCCGGAAGCCGATCGAGCAAGTCCAGTACGCGGCCATCTGCAAGGGCCCAATCCCGTGACCCAAGACGAGCCTCCAGAGCGACCCCCCGCGGCTCGACCCCGATCGCCCGGAGGCGCGCGGCGAAGAGGCCCTCGGGATTTCCGAGCGTGTACACGCTTGCGCTGAAGCGATCGAGCGTGAGGATCTGCTCGATGGTGAGCACCATTTGGCGCTCGGCGCCGCCCGCACCGAGAGAATCGCACACGAACATGACCTCCGTTCGTGAGGCCGATTTGTGTCCAGCGTTGCAGCGGGGGGTTCCACGCGCGCGCTCGGCGAGTTGCGCGAATCCGGCGGCATCTTCGATCCAATGGAGCGCACGAGCGGGCATGGAGAGCTTGATCCAGGTGCGGCCCAGCCGGTTCGCGCCGGCTTGGAGCACGCGCCTCATCACCAGCGCGCGGACTGACCAGCTCGTCACCCGGTCTGGACTCGGACGGACGATTCGGCGAACTCCATGGCGCCACGCATCGACGAGCATCCGAGTCGGCATGGCCGCGAGCGGCCCGATGAGCACGAGCGTCCGCGCGGAGACCGCCGGCCACGTCGCGCGACGCGCGGCGCAGTCGTAGCGTCCGAGATACCCTGTTTCTTCGTGGTCTGCGTCGAGTGGTGACGGCGCGATCAACCCCGCCGTTCGCTCCCCGGCACGGATCGCGGCGCGCTCGTCGCTGTTCAGCTCGAAGGGTGACAGCACCCAACACAGCCGGTCCCGCATCGCACCTGCGGCATCGAGTCCCGAGCGGACGAGAGAGTCGAGGTCGGCGACCACGGGGTGTGCTTATTCCAGGGGCCCGTATATGGCGAGCGTTTCCCGGAGAATGACGTCTCGACCAAACCGTGCGGCGACGAACGCAGGGCCCGCGCGCGAGGCTTCGCTTCGCAGGGCTGGATCCCGCAGGATGCGCAAAGCCTGCTGTGCGATCGCCTCGACGCCAGCGCCAGGTGGCACGAGCCACCCGCTGCGCCCGTCGTCGATCGTCTCGCGCACGCTACCGACATCGGTGGCCAGCACCGGCACACCCAATGCCCCCGCGTTCACCAGAACCACCGGTGAGCCCTCGACCGCGGAGGTCAACATGAAAAGATCCATGGCCTTCATTGGAACGCCGATGTCCGCGCGCGCCGCCAGCAGGTGGAGGCGATCCTTGACCCGCGATCGCGCGACGAGTGCTCGCATGCGGGGTTCGTATGGGCCAGCGCCGATCAGCACCGCATGGGCCTCCGGCGCCGCGCTCAAGATCTGCTGTGCCGCCCGAAGCCAAAGTAGCGGGCGCTTTTCCGCCGCGAAACGAAACACACTTCCAACGACCGGGGCGGTCAGTGGGATGCCCAACGAGGCTCGGAACGCCTGGGACGAGTGTGCGTCGCCGCACACCAGCTCGTCGGGGTTGACGGCGTTGCGAAGGACCCTGATGCGGCCAGGCTCGATGCCGAGCCATCGCTCGTAATCGCGGGCGCCTGCAGACCCATTGTTGGTGAGAACGACGCTCGGCTCGCTCTGCAAGACGCGGTAGGCCGGACGGAACCACGGTTCGTAGAAGTGGTAGTGAACCGGCGACATGGCTTGTGTGGCGAGCACGATCCGCGGCACGCCGGCGAGGAGCGCGGCGATCCCCACCCACACGTTCGGAAGATCGAGTGAGGCGTGCACGACCGATGGTCGGTCGATGGCGAAACGCGAGAAGAGGGCGGCGATCCACACCACGAGCGGAGACGGCAGCGCGGCGAGGTCGTGACATCGCGCGAGCAGCTCACGAAGCTGTGGCGGGTCGGCATGTCCTGGGTGTGTTCCGAGCTCGGCCCACGCGACACCGGCGCGCGACAAGCGGTCGCGCAGGCTGGGGTGGACCGGCCCCACCGCGATCAAGCGTGTGTCGATCCCCCACTCGGCCAAGCCACATGCCGTGAGCACGTGCTGAGTCTCTGCGCCGCCAAGTGATGCGCTGCCGAGTATCAGCTCGACGCGGATGGGGGATGGCGGCGGCGGATTCAGCCGGGCACCGCCGAGCACGCGTCGGAAGCGCCCTTCCCAGCTAACCTCGATCGAGGTCGACTCGAAGCACGGGGTGCGGCGGAACACCTTGGCGATACGTCGGGCCACCAGCGCCAGCCCGCGCTGAATCAGGACTCGGCGGAGGCTGCGGTTGCGAACGCCATCGACGTCGAGGGCGACGAGCGTCCGGATGCCGCGCCGCCAAGCGGATAGCAGCATGGCCTCGCGCAGGCACGAGACCGGCCCGATCACGACGATCCGTTGCGCCGCGCCGTCGGGTAGCGTCCATCGTCCTTCTGTCGGTAGGTAACGACCCAGCCAGCCTACGAAGCGAGACGCAACAGCATCATTCTCCAGGGGGCGCGCGACGACACCGCTGATGCGAGAGTCGTGACGAAGTGCATCGAGCTCCTCGTCGGTAACCGAAAACGGCAGGCACAACAGGAACGGAGACGCTTGCGTGTCCAGCCGCCGGGGCAAGAACTCTTCCAGCATCCCCGCAAGGCTCGAAGCGGGGCTGGAGGGCTCGGCGTTTGGTGAATGAATGGCAGGCCCTCCGGCGTTTCCGGCGATGAATCTCGGTTTCGTCGCTGGCGGTCAACCCGGGGCTCCACCGTACGAACGAACGTGAAGAGTAGCATCGGAGCTGTGATGGCCGATGCTGGCGGCCGAGGGCGATGGCCACTCTCGGGCTTCGCTACGGGGCCTGCGGCGCGGAGCGACCTCGGTGGTCTGTCGAAGTCGTGTCGGGCCGCGACAGGAGTTGGGGGCGGATCAGCGATATGCAGCGAGTGTGTCGGCGACCATCCGTTCGATCGAGAAACGCTCGCACACGAACGCGCGGCCGCGTCGGCCCATCGCTTCACGCCGCTCGCACGACGCCGCCAGCTCAGCGAGGCGATCGACCATCGCTTTCACGTCTCCCACTCCGCAGACGAAGCCGGTTTCGCCGGGGAGGACCACCTCCGGCGAGCCGCCGCCGTCGGTGACGATCGCGGGGACCGCGAGCGCTTGCGATTCGAGCGGCACGTTCGGGCAGCCTTCGAACTCCGAAGTCAGCAGGCAGGCGTCGGCGACGGCCAGCCAGCGCTCGGGGTCGGGTACGCGGCCCAGGAATCGTAGTGTGCTGCCGACGCCGAGCTCGGCTGCGCGGGCGCGGAGGTGCGCTTCCTCGGGACCGCTGCCGATGTGGAACGCACGCGCGTTCGGTATGCGTTGGCGGAGCCGAGCGAATGCCTCTACGAAGTCCGAGGGGCGCTTCTCGGCCGTGAGACGGTGAACGGAAGCGAGCAAGAAGCCATCCGACGGTACGCCGAGCTGCGCGCGCAGTGCCGCGCGATCGTCGCTCGTTGCCGGCCGCAGCCGATTGGTGTCGATGCCGTTCGGAACCACCCGGATGCGGCGGCGATCGATCCCACACCAGTGGGCGTAGTCGGCGGCGCCCGCCGCCGAGTTCGCGATCAGCCGCACCGTGCTCGAGTGCGCTGCGAGACGATAGCTCGCGCGGTACCAAGTGCGGCACAGCCGGGGCAGGTGCCGCGGGCTCAAGTTGCGAGTGCTCAGCACGACCCGCGGCACGCCGGCGATCACGCCTGCGAGCGCGCCCACGGTATTGGGCTCGTCGAGCCAGCAATGCAGCACTGCGGGCGGTGTGTGGTTGAGCGCCTCGACGAGTGGCACGAGGCGATGGCTTGCCGCATGTGCTTCCATCGCATCCGGCAGCCCGTCGGGAAGGCGCGCGGCGATCTCGCTCGCAAGCGCTCGCCGCGGTCCCATGCGCCTTCGCGCGGGCACGGCGGCGACCGCGACACCACTGGCGGCGAGCGCAGTCGCGAAGTGTCCACTCGATCCCTCCAGGGGCAGCGCGGTGCAGACGAGCACCCGCAGGCCGCGGGCGTGCTGTGCGGAAGCGAGAGCCACGAGTTGTCGTTCCGCCCCGCCGGGACTCAGATCGCTGATGTAGTGGACGACGTCGAGGGGAGGAGCGCTCGCTGGAGACGATGCACGCGCTGCGGCAGCGCGTTCACGACGCATCCGGATTGCGTGGACGAATGCGGCCCGCACCGCCTGGCGTGAGTGTGGATCGACGCCGAGCGTCCAGCCGGCAATCGCGGCGTGCGACGTGATCGATCCCGCCGCACGCCGGCTCAGACGGCGAAACGAGCCCGCTAGCCCGAGCAACCATGCGGTTCGCCGCGGCGCGGAGAACGACGCGCCTGCTGCGTACGTGAAGTGAAAGTGGCGTATGCCGATGCGCACGAGCCGCCACACCGCGGACCAGGATGCCGCCTCGAGGCTGTGAACGACTGCTTGCGCGCACGCGTCGGATGGCTCGCGTCGCGCGCGACTTGGCGCATATGCGTCCCAATCGGTGTATCGGACGACACGAGGGTCGCGCGGCCACCAACCGTGGCGCGAGATCAAGTCGATGCGATCGGCGCCCTCGATCGGGCTCGGCGGCTCACGGTCGTCGACGCAGAGCACTACCACGGCACCGCTCGAAACCACGACTCGCCCGGGCCAACCGGGCTCGATGCCGAGCCAGCGCACGAGGGCCGAAGCGGTTGGACGCATGGTGCGGTCGAGGGTGCAGTGGTGCGAGCGCGCGAACGGCTGACGCTCGCATCGCCTTCGGCCGGAATGCAAGCGGACGCGCTCGCGGAGATCGCGTTGCGAGCAATCGGAGGTTGTTGGCGCGCGCCGGGGCTGCACCGGCAATCTGCTATACCGGACGCCCTCCGCGTACCCCGGCGAGCTTCATGAAAGTCCCGCTACTCGACCTCAAGGCGCAGTACGGAACCATTCGCGAGCAGGTGCAGGCTGCCGTCGCCGAGGTGTTCGAGGCGCAGAGCTTCATCCTCGGGCCGTACGTCGAGCGCTTCGAACGCGAGGTCGCGGCGTACGTCGGCGTCAAGCATGCGATCGGCATGTCGTCGGGCACGGATGCGCTCTTGGCCGCGCTCATGGCCCTCGGTGTTGGGCCCGGCGACGAGGTCGTGACCTCTCCGTACACGTTCTTCGCCACCGGCGGCTCGATCTGGCGAGTGGGCGCCAAGCCGGTGTTCGTGGACATCGATCCCGACACGTACACCCTGCGGGTGGACCGCATCACCGCCGTACTGACGCCGCGAACCAAGGCGATCATGCCGGTGCACCTCTACGGTCGCATGGCGGAAATGGACCCACTTCTCGAGGTCGCGCGCAGCCACGGCTTGCCGGTGGTGGAGGACGCGGCCCAAGCGATCGGCGCGGCGTACCGCGGTCGCAACGCAGGCGCGGTCGGTACGCTCGGCTGTTTCTCGTTCTTTCCGTCCAAGAATCTGGGTGGCGCCGGCGATGGCGGGCTCGTCACCACCAACGACGACGAGCTCGCGGCACGCCTCAAGATGCTGCGCGTCCACGGCTCGAAGGTGAAGTACGACCACGAGATCGTGGGCGGCAACTTCCGCCTCGACGCGCTGCAAGCCGCGGTGCTTTCGGTCAAGCTCGCGCACCTCGACGCCTGGTCGCGCGGACGGCAGCGCAACGCCGCGCGCTACGTGCGACTCTTCGGCGAGGCCGGCTTGGTGCCCGCGGCGATCACGCTGCCGAGTCAGCCCAACGCACCCGGCGATCGCCACGTGTTCAACCAGTTCGTGGTGCGCTCCACCGCGCGCGACGCGCTCCGAGCCTTTCTCGGCGAGAACGGGGTGGGCTCGGAGGTCTACTATCCCGTTCCCTTGCATCGCCAGACCTGCTTCGCGACTCTGGGGCTCGCCGATGGGTCGTTCCCCGAGAGCGAGCGCGCCGCCCGTGAGACCCTCGCCTTGCCCATCTATCCGGAGCTCACCGATGATCAGGCGGCGTACGTGGTCGAAGTCGTCGGCCGCTTCGTCACCATTCGTGGCGTCGCTCGTTCGTGAGCGGTCGCGCCTCGTGCGGACGACGCCGGCGCGACCAGCGGGGGCTCGCAGCGCATGAGCCACATTCGGAACGTCGAGCAGTTTCGCGGCAGCCTGCGGCGCTTCCTCCACGCCAAAGGCCTCAAGTCCACGCGTCAGCGCGAGCTGGTCGCGGACTCGTTCCTGGCGAGCCGTGAGCACGTGAGCGCGGATGAGCTCTATCGCGAGATCAGCGCCCAGCACCCAGGCATCGGCTACGCCACCGTCTACCGCACCCTCAAGCTTCTCAAGGAAGCAGGGCTGGCGGCGGAGCGGCACTTCGGCGAGGGCTTCGCGCGTTTCGAGCCGCTCGAGCCGGGGCAACACCACGACCACCTCATCTGTACGAGCTGCGGTACGATCGTCGAGTTCGAGAACCCAGACATCGAATCGCTGCAGAACCGTGTCGCCGAGCGCCACGGCTTCAGCATCGACTACCATCGCCTCGAGCTCTACGGGCGATGCAAGGCTTGCCGTCGCAAGGCGAGTGCGTCGTGACGGCACGCCGATCGTGAGGCGTGACGCGCCATCGTCCGTCGTCGCCGACACCGAATGGGACGGACGGTGCGCTCGGGGTGTAGCCTCGCGCCGCCTCGGCCTGCCGAGCTCGTACCATGTGTGGAATCGCCGGCATCCTGTCGCGTGAGCCTTCGCACGAGCTCGGCGCGACGCTGAAGCGAATGTGCGACGTACAGGCTCACCGCGGGCCTGACGGCGCTGGCTACTACCTGGCGGCGGCGGGTGAGGGCGGTCGTGTGCTCGAGTACCTCGAGGAGGGCGCGGTCGGTGCGGCGCCGATCGTCGCCCTCGGTCATCGCCGCCTCGCCATCATCGACGTCGCCGGTGGCTTTCAGCCCATGGGCGATCCGGGTGGCGCGGTGTGGCTCACCTACAACGGCGAGGTCTACAACTTTCGCGAGCTCGCCGCGGAACTGAGCGCGCGTGGTCACCGATTTCGCACCCGCTCCGACACCGAGGTGGTGCTCACCGCGTACCTCGAATGGGGAGATGCGTTTCTGGAGCGGTTGGTGGGGATGTTCGCGCTCGCCCTCTGGGACGGGCGGCGGCGGGCGCTCGTGCTCGCGCGCGACCCGGTCGGGATCAAGCCGCTGCACTGGGCGCTCTCGGGGGGGCGATTCCTCTTCGCTTCCGAGCTCAAGGGGGTGCTCGCTGGCGGCGGGATCGACCGCGCGCTCGATCTGGAAGCGCTCGACCGCTATCTCGATCACGATTACGTCGCTGCCCCGTTCACGATCTACCGCCACGTACGCAAGCTCGAGGCTGCACAGCGTCTGATCGTGCGCTGGGATTCGGGTCGGCTCAGCGTCGACGAGCCGCGTCGCTACTGGCGCCTCGCGCCGGCGGTCGATCCCGTTCCCAAGCCGTCCGATTGGATCGAGGGCGTGCGCGAACGCGTGGAGCGTTCGGTGAAGTCCCAGCTGGTCTCCGACGTCCCCGTGGGTGCCTTTCTCTCGGGCGGCGTGGATTCGAGCGTGGTGGTCGCCTCCATGGCCGATGCCCACGCGGGACCGGTGCGAACCTTCTCCATCGGCTTTCGCGAGGAGGCGTTCTCCGAGCTGCCATTCGCGCAGCGCGTGGCCGAGCATTGTGGCACCGAGCACACCGAGTTCGTGGTCACCACCGACCTTCTCGACGTGCTGCCGCGGCTGGTGGCCCAGCACGACGAACCATTCGCCGATTGCTCGATGGTGCCCACCTACTACGTGTGCCGCGAGACGCGGCGGCGCGTGACGGTTGCGCTATCCGGTGACGGCGGCGACGAGCTCTTCGCGGGTTACAATCGCTATACGCAGGCGCTCTGGATGCGCGCGGTGATGGATACGATCCCGCGCCCGTTGCACGCACCGCTGCGTCATCTTCGCGAGCCGCCGCGTCCACCGTGGCGACGCTGGGTGCGTGGGCTCAAGCTCCTGGCCGGCCTCGACGCGTGGGAGCGTTATCGGTTTCTGATGACGCGCCTCGATCCCGCCCACCGCACGAGCTTGGTGCGTCGCGACGTACGTGACGCGACACCACGGCAGCCCGCGCGCGGTGCGCTCGCGACCCACTTCGACGCCGCGCTCTCCGCCGACTATCTCACCCGCATGCAGTACACGGACTTCATGAGCTACCTCCCCGAGGACGTGCTCACGAAGGTCGATCGCGCCAGCATGATGCACTCGCTCGAGGTGCGGGTGCCGCTTCTCGACCACACACTGGTCGAGTACGCATTCCAGATGCCGTCGCGGCTCAAGATCCGCTTGGGCGAGAAGAAGTGGGTGCTCAAGCGGGCCTTCCGCGATCGCCTCGACTACTCGATCCTGCATCGTCCCAAGATGGGGTTCGGCATCCCGATTCAGGACTGGTTTCGAGGCGCGTTGCTGCCGATGGCGCGGGATCTGCTGTTGGGCACGCCGGACGCCTATCTCGAGCCAGTCGCGGTGAAGCGCCTTCTCGACGAGCACGTGAGCGGGGTTGCCGATTGGGGCTACCCGCTCTGGAATCTGCTCGTGTTCAAGTGCTGGCTGGGTCAAGAGGCTCGCGTGTGAGCGACTCTTCTCCGTCTTCGCGCACCGCGCCGACGGAGTGCCGCGCTCGCGTGCTGATGATCACGCCGGGTTATCCCCCGGCGGTGGGCGGCACCGAGATCCAATGCGCGCGATTGAGTGAGGCGCTCGTGGCGCGCGGCCACGAGGTGAAAGTGGTCACTCGTGGGTACGCCGGGGCGTCGCCTTCAGAGGTTCGCTGTGGCGTCGTGATCCGTCGCTCGCGCGTGTGGGGCGGTCGCCGGTCGGCGGTGACGCGCGCCCTCAGCGCGTTCGCGTTCCTGCGTGTGGTGTGGCGCGAGTCGCGCACGGTCCGTGGCTCGCCCGCGGCGTTGATCCATCACCACGGGCTTGGGGTGAGCCTGGTGATCGCGTGTTGGGCGCGTGGCCGCCGGCCGGTCCCTATCGTCGCCAAGGTGCTCTGCGGTGGGGATGGCGGTGAGTGTGCACGACTGCGCCGCGATCGACGCTTCGCGCAAGTGCGCCGGGCGCTCGGTGACGTGGATCGATTCGTGGCGCTGCAGCCGGCGCTCGTGGACGAGCTCACCACCCTGGGTGTGACCACCGATCGGATCGTCGAGATCCCGAACGGGGTGATCCTGCCCGAGGTCACCGACGGCGCTGCAGCGGATGGCGACGCGACGACCGTGCTCTTCGGCGGGAGGCTCGATCCTCAGAAGGACGTGGGCACGCTGATCGACGCGTGGCCGGCCGTGCTCGCAGCGGTTCCCGGAGCGCGGCTCGTGATCGCGGGAGAAGGACCCCAGCGAAGCGCGCTCGCGGATCGCATCGCGGCACTCGGAATCGGGGGTTCGGTCGAGATCGTCGGGCTGGTGCCGGATTACCTCGAGCGCCTCACGCGCGCTGCGGTGTTCGTGTTGCCCTCACGCTTCGAAGGGATGTCGAACGCATTGCTCGAGGCGCTCGCTCGGGGCCGTCCGTGCGTCGTGAGCGATCTCGCGGAGAATCGCCACACCGGGGGCGACGCTTGCGTCTATTTCGCCGCGGGTGACGTGGCAGCGCTCGCTGCGAGCCTGACACGAGTGCTGTGCGCCGACGGCGAGCGCATGCGTCTAGGACGCGCCGCACGTACGCGCGCCGAGCGCGAGTTCGCGCTGGATGCAGTCGTGCTTCGATACGAGCGTCTCTACGCAGCGTTGCTGCAGCGCCGATGACGCGCGGCCCGCGCGCCCTGGCGGAGTTCCATCACATCTGGATCGAGAACGAACGCGTTGGGCGGGACACCGTCTGAGGCTTCTGCC
>CAYVDO010000049.1:0-29173 GCA_964450125.1 uncultured bacterium | reverse complement strand
GGTTGTAGACCGCGACCGAGAGGATCTTCTTCGCTCGGTCCTGGCCGATCACGTACTCGTCGAGGACCTTGCGGATGTCCTTGGGCTTGGGAACGGTCGCCGCGTTCGGCAGCGATTCCGGGTGCTCGTACTCTTCGGCGATGATGTCGTTGCAGAGGTCGATGCACTCGTCGCAGATGTAGACCGTGGGCCCGGCGATCAGCTTGCGAACCTCGTCCTGTCCCTTGCCGCAGAACGAACAGACGAGGCTCGAATCTTTCTTGTTGTCCAAGGGCGTCTCCCGCGCTTCCGTCTCGAGTCGCGGCCCCCTCGAAGAGCCTAGACGCGCTTCTCGATGACTGCGTCCACGATACCGTATTCCTTGGCCTCTGCGCTCGTCATGATGTAGTCGCGATCCGAATCGTGCGCGATCTTCTCGATCGGCTGGGAGGCGTGGCGCGCCAGGATCCGATTGAGCTCCTCGCGGGTGCGCAGGAGCTCGCGCGCGTGGATCTCGACGTCCGACGCTTGACCGTGACCGCCGCCGAGCGGCTGGTGGATCAGCACCCGCGAGTGGGGCAGCGCAAAGCGCTTCTTCGGTGCACCCGCCGCCAGCAGCACCGCACCCATGCTCGCAGCCATGCCCATGCAGAGCGTCTGCACGTCGGGCTTGACGTATTGCATGGTGTCGTAGATCGCCATCCCCGCGCTCACCGAGCCGCCGGGCGAGTTGATGTAGAAGTGGATGTCCTTCTCCGGATCCTCGGATTCGAGGAAGAGCAACTGGGCAACCACCAAGTTCGCCACGGCATCGTCCACGGCCGAGCCGAGGAACACGATGCGTTCCTTGAGCAGCCGCGAGTAGATGTCGTACGAACGCTCGCCGCGGCTGGTTTGCTCGACGACGATGGGGACGAGGTAGCTGGCACTCGGCTGGTTCATCACGCCTCTTTCTCGCGGCTCGGCATCCGAGCGCGAACCCATGGACCAGCCGCGAAACAGTCGAGTGACCGGCCCGTCGTCATACCTCGTGTTCGGTCTCGAGCGAACCGCGGCTCGGTTGCCTCGGATCGCTCTAGGTGCCCAAAATTTTAGCGTTTTCCAGCAGGAAATCAAGGACGCGCCGGCGTCGGATCTCGCCGCGGAACTCGTCCAGAATTCCCTTGCGCTCGTAGGCCTGGCGCAGCACGTCGCCACGCTGCCCGATCGCCTGTGCGCGCTCCTCCAAGGCCGCGTCCAAGTCTTCGTCGGCTACCTGGATGCCTTCCTTGTCCGCAATGCGGCGCAACAGCAGGTCTGCAGCGACCTGACGCTTGGCAGCCTTCTCCACGTTCGCGCGACGTTCCGTGCGGGCTTCCTCGGACTCGTTCTCCGGCACGTCGCTGCCGGCGAACCGGGTGAGCGTGCGCACCGACTGCTCCACCAGCGACTCGGGCGGTTCGAACGAGTGAGCCGCAACCAGCGCGTCGACCAGCTGCTCGTGCTGTTTCGCTTTGGCTTCACGATCGAGGCGGGCGTGAATCTTGTCGCGCAGATCGGAGCGTAACGCCTCGACGCCATCGAGCCCGCTCACAGCCTTCGCCAGCTCGTCGTCGACCACCGGGAGCACGCGCTCCTGTACCTTTTTCACGGTGACCCGGAACGTGGCCCGTTTGCCTGCGAGCGAGGGGTCGGCAGCTCGTTCGCCGAGCGTCGCCTCGATGGTGCGAGTCTCGCCCGCCGTCACCCCCTCGAGACCGGTCACCAGCTCGGGCAGGAGCCCACCGTCGGCAAGCTCGAGCGGTGCATCCTGCCGCGACACCTGCGGGCCGCTCTTGCCTTCGACCTCCATCTCCCAGTCGGCAACCACGACGTCGCCACGGCGAGCGGGCTCACCCTCGCGATCCGCCAGCGTCGCACGCGACGCTCGCAGCTCCTCGAGCGCTTTGTTCACGTCCTCGTCACGAACCGAGATCGCCTCGCCTTGGACCTCGATGCCCCTGTATTCGGCCAGCTCGAACTCGGGCTGCACCTCGACCACGGCGGTGTAGCGGAAGCTGCGGTCGTCACCGAGCGTCTTGTCCTCGATGACCGGCATCGCCACAGGCTCGAGCTTGTGCTCTTCGAGGGCCTTGGGGATCGACTCCTCGATGAGCTTGCCGGTCACTTCCTGGTCGACGTCCTTGCCGTAGAGCTGCTGCAGCAGCCGTCGCGGCGCGCGGCCCGGGCGAAATCCCTTGAGCTGCACGGCGCGCGCCAGTTCGCGGTAGGACTCTTCGACGTGCTTTTCCACGTCCTCAGGGGCGAGCTCGATGGCGAGCTTGCGACGGGTGCTGCTGAGCTCTTCCACGGACACTTTCATGAGACGACTCTCCTCGAAGCCGCGAGGCGCGAGGCTCGAAAACCTCTAGTTGCAGGGGAAAAGGGCCGCGACGGCGTAGCCGGCCCGGTATATCAGCGCGAGCGATCGACGTCCAAGCCGCCGATTGCCCCCTTGCGCACGCTCCGCGGCCCGCGTGCGCGGAACGGCTCGAACCGGTGCGAGAGGGGGGACTCGAACCCCCACGCCCGAAGGCACTGGATCCTAAGTCCAGCGTGTCTGCCATTCCACCACTCTCGCGGGGCCGCGGAGCGTACCCGAACCGTCCTCGTTCACCGCAAGGACACGACTGCCCGACCACACGCGAAGAAACCACGAACCAGCCCGGAAGCTGGGCCGAAGCTTGCGACGCGTGTTGTCGGTGAATGCGGGTGAGCCCAGAAGGACTCGAACCTTCAACCTACGGATTAAGAGTCCGCCGCTCTACCAATTGAGCTATGGGCCCGAAGCGCGAGGGAGATAGCACTCGCCCCCCTATGCGTCAATCCACACACGGCCACACACGGTCTTCGGCAGCGCGCGCTCGCAGGTCGAGCCGCGGGCCTCGAAGCGCTTGCAGGAATCGAGTCGAAGAGTCGCTCGCGCGCGCATGCTATGAACTACGGCTCAGCCACGCGGCACGCGCCTGGCGGCGCGCTGCTGGGAGATGCGTCGTGTCGAGCCAGCCTCTCGTCTGTCAGAACCGCAAGGCGCGGCACGAATACGACATCGAGGACACCTTCGAGGCGGGTATCGTGCTCACCGGCTCGGAAGTGAAATCGCTGCGTGCCGGAACGGCGAACCTCAAGGATGCCTATGCCACCATCGAGCGCGGCGAGGTCTGGCTCATGCACATGCACATCGGCGTATACGCGCCGGCCTCCTTCGGGAACCACGACCCGCTGCGCAAGCGCAAGCTCTTGCTGCATCGAGCCCAGATCGAGAAGCTCGTGGGAAAGGTGCGCGAGAAGGGCCTGACGCTCGTGCCGCTGTCGCTCTACTTCAAGGATGGCCGCGCCAAGCTCGAGCTTGCGCTCGCACGCGGCAAGCGCACCCACGACCGCCGCGAGGACGTGAAGAAGCGCGAGATGCAGCGCGAGATGGCCCAGGCGATGCGGCGCCGGCGTTGAGATTTTCGGGGGGCGGTTCCAGCCCCCCGGACGGCTCGCCGTGAGATCCAAATCGACCGTGGAGACCGGGGCGCTGAACGATCGAGAGCAGTGCGCGAGCAGCGCTGTTCCAGCCCTCCGCCCGCCGCGGCGAAGCCGAAGCGGGGCCTACCCGAGGCGACTCGCTGCGTGAGCCGGGCCACGTGTGGCGACCGGGGAAGTGATCCTTCGGTGCGACGTCCGATCGGCGCAGGCAGGACGGCAGAGAAACCGCAGCCGCCAACGCGCTCAGCCGTCGCCGAACAAAGCGTCGACGAAATCGCGAGCGTCGAAGGGGCGCAAATCGTCGATCGACTCGCCGATGCCGATGAAACGCACCGGCAGCTTGAGCTCGTCACAAATACCGATGATGACGCCGCCCTTGGCCGTCCCATCGAGCTTCGTCAGCACGATCCCCGAGAGCTCGAGCGCCTCGTGAAAGAGGTGTGCCTGCGAGATCGCGTTCTGGCCGGTGGTGGCATCCAGCACCAGAAACACTTCGTGCGGCGCGCCCGGGTGATCCCGTCCCAAGACCCGCTTCACCTTGCGGATCTCATCCATCAGGTTCTTCTTCGTGTGCATCCGCCCAGCGCTGTCGACGATCAAGAGATCGATGCCACGCGCTTTGGCGGCCTTGAGCGCGTCGAACGCCACCGCACCCGGATCCGCACCTTCTCCCTGCCGGATCACGGGAACGTCCGAGCGCTGTCCCCAGATCTCGAGCTGCTCGATGGCCGCAGCGCGAAACGTGTCGGCGGCGGCGAGCATCACCTTCTCGCCGCCACTCTTGAAGCGCGCTGCGAGCTTGCCGATCGAGGTCGTCTTTCCGGTTCCGTTGACGCCCACGACCAGCAGCACGCGCGGCTTGGCCTCCACCGCAGGCGGGCGCACTGGAATCGAGAGGATCTCGAAGATCCGCTCCTTGAGTGCCGCCTTGAGATCGTCCGCGGTACGGATCTTGCCGGCTCGAATGCCGCTTCGCACCGATTCGAGAAGCACGCCGGTGGTGCGCACACCCACGTCGCTGGCGATCAACACCTCCTCGATGCCAGCGACCACCCGCTCGTCGACGGCGCAACGACCGCCCATCAGCGCATCCAGGCCACTCACCAAGCCGTCTCGCGTCGCCGCCAGCCCCGCCCGCAATCGCGCGAAAAGACTCTCGCGGGAAGGCGGTTGGGGCGGCTCCGCTGCGGGCGCGGGTTTCGCCGCGGGCGCGGAGGGTGCTGCGGGCAACGGCCGCGTGGGTGGTCGCGGCGTGATGGCTACCGCGGGCGCAACGGAAGCGCGTGGCGGCGGGGTCGACGCCTTCTCGCGGGTCGTTGGCGACGACGGTGCTGCCGGTGCGGGCGGCACATCGGATGGAGCGGGCGCCTTCGTGACCTTGAGGCGCCGTCCGGAGAACACCGGAGTATCGAGCCGGAAGCTGCCCTTGGCGCTTCGCCGATGCCGCTGAGGGCGACGCGGCTCCTCCGAGACGTCGATCGGCGGACCCGAAGCATTGGCGGCGCTGGTGTCGCCGGTGGGACTCGTCCCGGGTTCGACGAACGTGGGTAACTCGACGTGCCGATCCGAGGTGACTCGTGCAGCCCGCGAAACGGGCGCTTGCGAGCGGCGATGGATCGAATACAAGAGCCAGATCGACAGCAAGCAACCGACCGTGAAGAGGCCGAGGAAGTAGAGCTCCACCTGGTCGGGTGTGAGGCCTTGAACGTGCGCCCACAGCGCTTGCGCCGCTCGATCCAACCCGTCGCGGATGCGTTCGAATTGCGGTTCCATGGATGGCCGGGAGAAGAAATGCGTGGACGTCAGGGCAGGATCAGACCGCCGCGGGACGCCGTGCTGGGCTCGGGGGCACCGGGAAGAACGAGCCGCGACGGGGATGCCGCGGTGGGCGGTTCGGCCGTCGCGGGCGATCCGGGCATCGAGCGCTCGAAGACCCGTCGAAAGAGCTGTTCGACGAGGGGTGGGATGCCGCCGTCTTCCAGCACCTGCGCCGCCGCCCAAGCTCGCTCGGCGGACTCCGTGTCCCCGCACACCAACAGAAACTGGCTCGCGTGACGCAGCCGCGTGACGAGCGCTCGACGCTCGACGTCCGTCAGGTACTCGCGCGCGGCACGACTGAAGACCGAGGCGAGCTGCTCGGCACGTTGCGCTTCACTGATGACGAGGTCGCTCGATACCGCGACGTGAAGCTTTTCACCGCAGTCGAGCAACGCTCGGCGATCGGGCATCCAGGACTGGAAGACGGGTCGATCGAGCAATGAAGCGGATTCGGCTGCGCGCCGGCGGATCGATTCCGACTCGAGGGAGGGCGCGGCCAAGCGGCGAACCTCACCGACCAGCGGCTGGAGCAACGGTCGCAGCTCGGCAAGCCAGCTGCGCACGTTGGACGAGTCGATCCGCCCCTCCGCATCGGCGGCCAAGATCTCGGCAGCACCGATGCCCGCGTCCACCGAAGCGAGGGCATCGCCCCAGGTCTCGAAGAGCCGCGCGACGAGCGGGCGTGACTTCTTCCTCGGCATCACGTCGCCCGCGACCCGGACCAGCACCTCGTCGCGGAAGATCGATTCCACGAAGAGCACGCCTTCGGCGCGGTCCGCGACCACCACGACCAGACGACCACCTTGGCCATCGGGCGGGCTGAGGATCGAGCGCCGCTCGGCGTCGGGGTGGCTCGCGGGTCGCAGCGCCACGTTGGCATGGGTTGGCGCCGCCGCAGCGAGGGGAACATCGATGCCGCGGGACCGCAGCCGGTGGGCCGCGGTCTTCGCGAGCTTCACGCGGGCTTTCGACGACGGCGACTCGGCAAGCGCCGCAGCGACCACGCTGCCGCGGTCGAGCGCCTGCGCAGCTTCGAGCACCGCTGCGAAGAGCTCGTCGTCGAGCGCGCCCCACACGATCTCGGGTGACCCACCGGCGAGCGCCTCGACGCACGCTTCTGCGAGCGCCGGCTCGACGTCGTGGCCAACCACGCTCGCAAGCCGTTCGCCGGCCGCCGCCGCAGGACCGCGCGCACGCGCCAGCTCGATCAGGACCCGAGTCGTGGCGCCTCGCGCGCCCCCGGACGTGCCCGAGGTCATCGACCGCGCTGCGCTCGCTCGGCGGCGCGCTCCTCGGCCTCTTGCTCGGCCTTGCAGGCGATGCAGAGCGTGGTGACGGGTCGCGCCCGCAATCGCTCGAGCCCGATGCCGCCACCACACTCTTCACAGACGCCGAACGATCCATCCTGGATTCGGTCCAGCGCTTCGCGGATCTTCTTGATGAGCTTGCGTTCGCGATCGCGGATGCGAAGATCGAAGTTGCGATCGGATTCGAGCGACGCGCGATCCGTGGGATCGGGAAATTCGACACGCTCCCCGTTCATCCCCTCGACGGTTCGCTCGGCTTCCTCGATCAAGCCGGCGAGTTGCCCGCTGAGCAGATCCCGAAAGAACGTGAGCTCGGTCTCGTTCATACTTGCTGCATCCATCGAAAAACCCCGAGCGATCAGCATAGGTGATCACTCCCCAAGTTCAAAGCTCGCGCACCTCGAAAACCCCGGGAAATACGCCCTCAATGCGATGGTGGCGCCTCCGTCTTGGCGAGCGCTCGCCACATCGCGTCGAGCGAGACGGCGCGTGCGAGCGCGGCGGCGACTTTGGCCACGGGCGCGCCACCGTCCTGCCACGCGAGCTCACCGAGATAGCGGCTGCCAAACGCCCGCGCGAAGTAGCCGGGGTTGAGCGGGCGCGCGAGATCGCCGCCGCGATCGACCTGGTTCAGCATCACTCCAACCACGGGAGCTCGCGCTGCGTCGAGACACGCGAGGGTGAGTGCCGTGTGATTGATGACGCCCAGCCGGTTGGCAGCGACCACCAGCACCGCGGCGCCCGCTCGCACCACCAGATCCAGCGTGCCGAAGCGTTCGCCGATGGGCACCAGCAATCCGCCGGCGCCTTCGACTACGAGCAGCTCGCACCGCGCGCGCTTGGACTCGATTCGCCGCAGCAGATCGTCACCGTCGATCACGACCCCGGCGCGCTCGGCGGCGAGCAGCGGCGCCAGCGGCTCGGCGAGGCGCACAGGAACGATCTCCTCCAGCGGATCGGCATCTCGCGCCGCAGCCCGCAGGATCGCACCATCCGGCGCCGGCCCACTGGCACTCGAATCCGCGGCCGTCCAACCGGTTTCCACCGGCTTGAGCACGCCCACGCGGCGGCCCTGATCGCTGAACGCCCGCGCGAGCGCGGCGGAGACGAGCGTCTTGCCGACCCCCGTGTCCGTGCCCGTGACGAACAACAAGCGCGCTCGATCCACCTCGACTCCACTCCCGAAACGAAGGTGGGTGGCCGCGAGGGCCACCCACCGTGTTCACCGACCGACGCCTCGTCTCGACATCGCGGCAGCGCTCGTAAGCTCCCGCCACGACGGCGCGACGGCGCCGCTCAGCCGCGCTTGTACATGGTCACCACGCACGCTCCACCGAGGCCGAGGTTGTGCTGCAACGCGATCTTCGCGCCGGACACCTGGCGCTTGTCGGCCTGGCCGAGGAGCTGCCACGTGAGCTCGGCGCATTGCGCCAATCCCGTGGCACCCAGCGGATGGCCCTTCGAGAGCAACCCACCCGACGGATTCACCACCCACTTGCCGCCGTAGGTCACCTGCTGATCGTCGATCAGACGACCGCCCTGCCCGACTGCGCAGAGCCCGAGGCCTTCGTACGTGATGAGCTCGTTGGTCGAGAAACAATCGTGCAGCTCGATGACCTGCACGTCCTCGGGACCGTGGCCGCTCATCTCGTAGACGTTCTTGGCGGCGTCGCGGGTCATGCCGAAACCAATCATCCCGATGCGGCCGTTGCCCATGTCCTCGGCTTTGTCCGTGGTCATGGTGGACGCGACGATCTTCACTGGGTTGCTGACGCCGAGCTTCGTCGCGAACTCCTCGGAGCACAGGATCGCCGCCGCCGAGCCGTCCGAGGTCGGACAGCACTGGAGCAGCGTGAGCGGATCGTAGATCTCGCGCGACGCGAGGACTTCCTCCAGCGTGCACGGGTCCTGGTACTGCGAGCGCGGATTGTTGACCGAATGGTTGTGATTCTTGACCGAGACCTTCGCGAACTGCTCCTTGGTGGTGCCGTAGAGCTCCATGTGCTCACGGCCGCCCTCGCCGAAGATGCGCGCGGCAATGGGGGGCTTTTTCTTCTTCTCCTCGCCGCCAGCCTCGGCCTGCTTCTCCTTCAGCCCCTGGAGCTGATTCTCGAGCGGCCCCTTCTCCATCTTCTCGAAGCCGAGGGCGAGCACGCACTCGTTCACGCCGAACGAAACGGCCTGATAGCCGAGATAGAGCGCGGTCGAGCCGGTCGAGCAGTTGTTGTTGACGTTGTAGACCGGCACACCCGTCATGCCGAGGCCGTAGACGGCGCGCTGACCGTTGGTGCTCATGCCGTTCACGTAGCCGACGAAGGCTTGCTCGACTTGGTCGTAGCCGACGCCCGCCATCTTGAGCGCCGCCGAGCCCGCTTCCTGCGCCAGATCCATGAAGTCGCGGTCACAGCGCTCGAACTTGGTCATGCCGACGCCGACCACGCACACATCGCGGCCCTTCTTCATCGCCTTCGCCCCACTCGCTCGGCCGGTGCCCCGCACCTGGCCGGCATCGAAGTTACCGGCGCTTACCTAGCATCCGTGTCGCGCCGGCGGCAAAACGACCGAGCGTTCGTTTTGCTCGGCGCGGCGTGCGCGCAACCTCGGCGATGGCCACCACCGGCGAGCACGCAATCCATGCACCGCCCGTGCGGAAACCTGCCCTCACGGGCCCACACGCGACGGCTCCGCGGCGAGCGCCGCGATCCACGCAGCGCTGAACGATGCCCGATGCACGCCGCACGCGTCGGCCCAGTAGAGGGTGTGGCGCTCTTCGTCGTACGCGATGTCGCGGCCCAGCCTGCACGCCGGAATCCGCCCCAGCACTTCGAATCGTCGGGTATCCAGGAACAACACGGCTCTGCCTGTGTAAGTCACCACGGCGATCGCAGGCAGCTCGCCGAGGGTCGCGATTTTCCGCGGCCCTCCCAAGACCGTCACTTCGCGTTCCACGGTGAGCGGATCCGGTCGAACCACGGTGATTCGCTGGGCCGCCCAACGCGCGACGAAGATGCGCTCGCCGCGTGGATCGACGGCAAGCCCCGATTCCCCCGCGCCGACGCGTAACGACCGCATGGTGCCGCTCGTTGCGTCGAGGGCGACGAGCGTGGTCGAGTGGTCCTCGCCCAGCAGATACACCTGGTTCTCGCGCACCGGGTCGAGCGCGACGTCGAGGAGCAAGGACACCCCGGGGATGGGCCAGCTCGGATCGCGCCCGGCCTCGCCGGACAGGAAACGGGTGGGCGTCGTCGCGGTGACGCGATTCTCGGTGCGCAAGAGCAGGTAGAGACGTCCACCTCGCGGGTCGAGCTCGGATCGATGCGTGTTCAAGAGATCGATCTGCGGATACGAGCGTCCGCTCGTCGCGTCGACGACGAACACGCCGTCGTGCCCACCGAGGACGTTCGGCGTGCCCCGATTGCACGAGAGAGGGTCGTCGTGGACGAGGAACCGATGCTCGTCGGGCAGGTAGGTCGCATCGTGGGGATCCGCTGCGTCGAGGGGTACGAACTTCGCGATCGGGTCGTCCGCAGCTGGATCCTGAATGACGGAGAGCCCCTTCCACGCACCGTGGGTGTGCGTGACCCCGAGCCAGCTCCCATCCGCAGCCAGCGTGAGGCGGTAGGCGGGGTTGCCCGCTAACAGTGACCGCTTGGCCACCAGCTCCGGCGCGAGCTCGGGAACGAGCGACGGCAGCAATCCCAGCACGCCGAGGAGCCCCGTCGGCGCCAGCGTGATCGCCGCGACCAGTTGGAAGCGCCGGCTCTGGAGCACCCAAACGCTCGAAGCGACGTGCGCGACGTGCCAGCGGAGACCGTGGCCGGGTCCGAATCGCTCGAACGAGATGAGCCCCACCACACCCAGGCAGAGGAGTGTCGTGACCGCCGGGTGCGTGAGCCCACTCACGGTGACCATCGATAGGTAGGCGAAGGGAGAGAGCACCCGAATCGCGATCAGGTTGAACGCGACGATCGACGCCGCTCGTGCGACGTGGACCGCCCTTGCCGCGAAGCGCCGCCAGCGCGTCGCAGGCCCCGCGGCGAGCTTCGTCGCGCTGGTTGGCGGTGGCCTCTCGACGGTCACGGACGACGATCCACGCAGCCGATTCGGTTCCGGCGGCGCGACGCCGCGCCGTCCGTCCCCATCAGCCGCCGAGATACGCCTTGCGCACCTCGTCGTCGCCGGCGAGCTGGGCGCTCGTACCCGCGAGGACGATCTCGCCCACTTCCAGCACGTAACCGCGATGGGCGATACCCAGCGCGACGCGCGCGTTCTGCTCGACCACCACGATGGTGGTGCGCCGCGACGCGTTGATGTCGCGGATGGTCTCGAAGATGGTCTTGACCAGCAGCGGAGCGATCCCGAGCGACGGCTCGTCCATGAGCAACACCCGCGGTCGGCTCATCAGCGCGCGGCCGATGGCCAGCATCTGCTGCTCCCCTCCGGAAAGGGTTTCGGCTCGCTGGGTGCGGCGCTCGGCGAGCCGCGGGAAGAGCGCGAAGACGTCGTCGAGATCGGCGCGGATGCCCGCGGCATCGCGACGCAGGAATGCGCCCATCTCGAGGTTCTCGAGCACCGTCAGGCTCGCGAACACGCGCCGCCCCTCGGGAACGTGCGCCACGCCGAGCCCCACGATCCGATGCGCCGGAACGCGCGTGAGCTCGATGGCTTCACCGTCGCGGCGATAGAGGATGCTGCCGCTCTGGACCGGTACGAGCCCGGACATCGCCTTGAGGAGCGTGCTCTTCCCAGCGCCGTTGCTGCCGAGCAACGTCACGATCTCGCCGGCGTGAACGTCGATCGAGACGTTCGTGAGCGCTCGCACCGCACCGTACGAGACCGAGAGCCCTTCGAGCGTGAGGATCGCCTCTCCGTGCATCGCGCCGCTCACGCCACCGCGTCCGCGCCCAGATACGCAGCGATCACTTTGGGATCCTTCTGGATCTGCTCCGGCGTCCCCTGCGCGATCGTCTCGCCGTGGTCGAGAACCAAGAGCCGCTCGCAGAGTCCCATCATGACCTTCATGTCGTGATCGATGAGCAGCACCGTGAGGTCGAACTCTTCCTTCACCCGCCGAATCAACTCGGCGAGCTCGACCTTCTCGGTGGGGTTCATCCCCGCCGCCGGCTCGTCGAGCAGGAGAAGACGCGGCTGGGTTGCGAGCGCACGTGCGATCTCGAGCCGGCGCTGCTCGCCGTAGGGGAGGTTGCGCGCGGTGCTGAACGCAAAGCGCGCCAAGTCGAACCGCTCGAGCAGCTCCATCGCCGCGCGACCGAGCATTCGCTCCTCGTCGAGGAACTTCCGGGTGCGCAGCACACGTGAGAGGGGTCGGGTGCGCGCCCGTCGGTGCAGCGCCACACGCACGTTGTCGAGCACCGTCAGTTCCGGAAACAGCCGAATGTTCTGGAAGGTACGCGCAATCCCCGCGCGATTGATCTGGTGCGTCCGCAGCCCGTGGATGGGCTTGCCCGCCAATCGGATCGCGCCCCGAGTCGGTTCGTAAAAGCCCGTGATCAAGTTGAATGCCGTGGTCTTGCCGCTGCCGTTGGGACCGATGATGCCGATCAGCTCACCGGTTTCGACGCGAAGCTCGAGCTCGCAGACGGCCGTGAGCCCGCCGAAGCATTTGGTCACGCCTTCGACCGCGAGGATCGGCGTGGCGCTCACGCCGCCGCTCCGCCATGCGCGGCAACTCGGCCACGGCGCGTGAGCTTCCGCCGGATGGCCTCGAAGCTGAGCTCGCGGCGTCCCATCAGTCCCTGCGGACGCGTCAGCATCAGCACGATGAGCAGCGCCGCGTAGATCACCATGCGGTACTTGTCGATGGCGCGCAGCGCCTCGGGCAAGGCGGTGAGCACGACCGCCGCCACCACCGAGCCCGTGATGCTCCCCATGCCGCCGAGCACCACCATCGCGATGTACTCGATCGACTTCATGAAGGTGAACGTGTTGGTGTGCAAGTAAGTGACGTTGTGCGCGAAGAGGCCGCCGCCGATCCCTGCAAAGAAGGCCCCCAGCAGGAACGCCCCCACCTTGGTGCGGGTGGTCGAGATCCCCACCGCTTCGGCGGCGATCTCGTCCTCGCGGATCGACAGGAACGCCAGCCCGCGCGTCGAGCCGACCACGCGCGCGATCACCGTCACGGTCACGATCGCCCACGCGAAGATCCAGAACGGCCCGGCGAGCTCGGGGATGTCGGTGAAACCGCGCGCGCCGCCCACCACGTCGAGATTCAGGATGATGACGCGGATGATCTCACCGAAACCAAGCGTCGCGATCGCCAGGTAATCGCCGCGCAACCGGAGCGTCGGGATCCCCACCACCAATCCCGCCAGCGCGGCGAGCAACCCACCCGCGAGCATCGCGACGTTGAGCAAGAGCCCATTCGCCACCGCCGAAGGCAACCCCAACGTCTCGGCCAACCACGGCAGCACGTGTGGCCCACCGTAGAACGTGACGGCCGCCGATCCGTAGGCGCCGAGCGCCATGAATCCCGCGTGACCGATCGAGAACTGACCCGTGTGGCCGTTGATCAGGTTCAGCGACACCGCCATCACGATGTTGATGCCGATGTAGCTCACCACCTGGAGCTGATAGGGATTGATGCGCGGCGCCACCACCAGCGCCCAGAGGCTCAGCAGTGCGATCGTCGCCGCGATCTGAACCACGAGCCTAAGCGTGGGATTGCGCGCCATTGCTCAGACCTTCTCGACGTCCGGCCGTCCCATGAGCCCGGTGGGTCGAAACAGCAGGAACGCGATGAGCAAGGCGAATGCGATGGCGTCGCGGTAGGTCGAGAGCCCGACTGCCGACACACCGGTCTCCACCAAGCCGAGGAGCACACCGCCGAGCATCGCGCCCACGATGTTGCCAATCCCGCCCAGCACTGCCGCCACGAACGCCTTGAGGCCCGGCATGATGCCCATCAGCGGCTCGACCTTGGGGTTCGAGAGCCCGACCAACACGCCCGCTGCAGCGGCCAGCACCGAGCCGATCACGAAGGTGAGCGCGATGATCTGATCGACGGAGATCCCCACGAGCTGGGCGGCGGCCTTGTCGTTGGCCACCGCACGCATCGCCCGCCCCAACCGCGTCTTCTGCACGAAGAGATGGAGCGCCGCCATGAGCGCGACCGCGGTCACCATGATGACGAGCTGGATGTTCGAGAGCACCACGCCGCCGGTGTTGACCACCTCGGCGTAGCTCATCACCTGCGGGAAGTACTTGGGATCGGCCCCGAAGACGAGCTGACCCGCATTCTGCAACAACAGCGACACGCCGATCGCGGTGATCAGCGCGGACAGCCGGCTCGCGTTCCTGAGCGGGCGGTACGCCAAGCGCTCGATCGCGAATCCCAGTACCGCGCACGCGAGCATCGCGCCGAGGAGCGTCGCCGGGAGCCTGAGTGCCATCGGCAGCTCGGCCTTCTGCACCCAGCGCCCCACGTAGTAACCCGTCATGGCACCCATCATGTAGACCTCGCCGTGGGCGAAGTTGATGAGCTTCAAGACGCCGTAGACCATCGTGTAGCCGAGCGCGATCAGCGCGTAGACCGAGCCCCACGCGAGACCGTTCAGCAATTGCTGGATGAACGTGCTCATGGTTCCCACGGGGGGCTTTTCAAGCCCCCCGCCCCGCCAAGAGCGCGGTCTCGGCGGGGCCCCACCCCCGAGTCACTCGCTGCGCTCGTGCGGTGCCGCTGGCACCGGGTGCGATCGACGGCGAACGTGGCGACCGCGGTGCGCCCCTCCTGGGACGCGCTTCGTCGCGTCCGCCAGGATCGCGTCACGGGCGTGCGTCACGGGGCGATCGAGGTCTGGAACTTCACCTTCCCGCCGTCGATCTTGAGCACCACGATGTTCTTCTTCGAGTTGCGCTCGGCATCGATGGTGATCGAGCCCGAAACACCGCCGAAGTCCTTGGTCTGCGCCAGCGCGTCGCGCACTTTGGGGCCGTCGGCCGAGCCCGCCCGCTTGATCGCATCGATCAGGATGCGCGCCGCGTCGTAGCCGAGCACCGCCATCGCATCCGGCACCTCGCCGTACTTGGCCTTGTACTTCTGGATGAAGCCCTGCACCACCGGGCTCGGATCCTCCGCCGAGTAGTGGTTCGTGTAGTAGCTGCCGTTGACGGCGTCGCCACCGATCTCGAGGGTCTTCTCCGAGTCCCAGCCGTCTCCGCCCAGCAGCGGGACGCGCAATCCGAGCTCGCGCGCTTGGCGGGCGATGAGCCCCACCTCGGTGTAATAGCCGGGGATGTAGATCGCCTGCGGATTCTTGGCGCGGATCGCGGTGAGCACCGCGCGGAACTCGGTGTCACCCTCGGAGTAGCTCTCGTTGGCGACGATCTGGCCGCCCATCCCCGTGAACGTGCGCTCGAAGAACTCGGCCAACCCGACGCTGTAATCGTTCTTCACGTCCTTCAAGATCGCGACCTGATTCACCTTGAGGGTGTCGTGGGCGAACCTCGCCATCGTGCTGCCCTGGAACGGGTCGATGAAACAGGTGCGGAAGATGTAGTCGCCGACCTGCGTGACCTTCGGATTGGTGGACGCGGGCGTCACCATCGGAATGCCCGCCTTCTGAGCCTCGGGAGCGGCGGCCAACGAACGACTGCTCGCGACCTCCCCCAGGATCGCCGCCACACGCTGCTGTTTGATGAGCTTGATGACCGCGGTCTTCGCCTCCTCCGGCTTCGACTGGTCGTCCTCGGTGATGAGCTTGAGCTTCTTGCCGATCACGCCGCCGGCCGCGTTGGTCTCTTCGACGGCGAGCATGATGCCGTTGTGGGTCGACTGACCGAAGGTGGCGGTGGTGCCGGTGAGCGAGCCGAACTCGCCGATGCGGATCTCGTCGGCACGCGCCACCTGCGCCCCCGCGAGCGTGACGCCGAGCGCCACGAAGAACCCGGCCGCGGCGCGCGCGGCGGCGACAAATGCCCTTGTTTTCATGCGTTTTCCTCTCGATTGGTGCCGCCGCGTTATAGCCGAGCGCTGCTCGGGGCCGCAATGGCCGGAACGCGAGCTCGCCGTGCCGCGCATGCGTTCCGCCGCGCGCGCCGCACGGCGATAGGATGGATGCGGCGTGAGCGACGGCGACCTACGCACTCTCGAAGTCACGGCGAGCGAGCTCGCCCAGCGCCTCATGCAGCGCGCCGCCGAGCTCGAGACACCGGCCGAGCGCCGCGATCGCCGGCGCCTCGCCCGGGTGCTCGCCGAACCGGGCGGGATTGCGTTCGTGGCGCACCTCATCGATCGATCCGCCCGCCCGCGCGAGCCGCGGCGGCTGGTGACGTTGGTCGCACCGATGCTCGCCACACGGCCGCGCGCGCTGGGCGTGGTGCGCGAGGCGTTGCTCGACGCGTGGTCACGGCTCGCGCCGCTGGCACCGGCACTGGCGGTGCCAGCGTTTCGCGCTGCGCTCACGAGCGAGATCCATCACTACCTGATCGACGGCGCGCCGCGCGCGCTCGACCGGTACCTCGCCCGGCGCCGCCTGCACGGGGTGCGCGTGAACCTCAACTGGACCGGCGAGGCGATTCTTTCGCATGCGGAGGCGGAGGCGTGGCTCACGCGCTGCGAGGCGGCGCTCGGCTCGACGAGCGTGGACGCGATCTCGGTCAAGGTCTCGGCGCTCTGCCCGCGCACTCACCCGCTCGCAGCCGAGAACCTCGTTCCGCGCGTCGTCGCTGCGCTCACACGTCTCTATCGGGCGGCGGGTGCGAGCAAGCTCGTTTCGCTCGACATGGAGTCCTGGTCCGATCTGGAGCTCACTCTCGCGGCATTTCGTGCTGCCCTCGGCGAACCGGAGTTTCACGATCGCACCCATGGGCTCGCGTTGCAGGCGTACCTACCCGAGTCGAGCGCGGTGCAGCGCGAGCTGACCCGCTGGGCGCTCGCGCGTGTGGCCGCGGGCGGCGCTCCGATCCGCGTGCGGCTGGTGAAAGGCGCCAATCTGGGCGTCGAGCGTTTCGAGTCTCGGTTGCGCGGGCTTGCGCCCCGCACCTGGCCCTCGAAGGCTGAGACGGATGCGCATTTCAAGCGCATGCTCGCCTTCGCTCTCGAACCGGAGCACGCGGCGGCGGTGCGGCTGGGCGTGGGCTCCCACAACGTCTTCGACGTCGCGCTGGCGCTCACCTTGGCCCGCGAGCGCGGCACCACGCACGCGCTCACGATCGAGATGCTCCACGGCATGGCAGAACCGCTCTTGCGCACCGTCGCCGAAGTGGCACCCGAGGTGCTGGTGTACGCGCCCGCGTCCCGCTCGAGCGAGCTTCTCGGTGCGGTGGCGTACCTGGTGCGGCGCTTCGACGAGAACGCAGCACCGGAGCATTTCCTGCGCCACCTGCTCACGATGCGCGTCGGCGACGACGAATGGCACGCGGAAGCGGCGCGATTCCACGCCGCGTGTGTTGCGGCTTCCACGGGTGAATCGTCCATCGTGCACGCCAGGACGCCTGTGCTCGGCGAGCACACACCCGCGAGCGGCCACGCCCCGTTCGTCAACGCACCCGAGTCCGACTGGACGGACGGCCCCACGCGCACCGCTGCCGCGGCCGCAGTGGCCGCGTGGCCCACCCAGCGTCCTGCGCATCCCGAACGCGTGTCGAGCGGCGCGGTCGCGCGCACCGCGGAACGCGCCGCCGCCGATCCCTCGGGCTGGGCGACTCGCTCGCTCGCGGAGCGCCGCAGCGTCCTGCTCGCGGCCGCCGACGAGCTGGCCCGACGGCGCTTCGAGCTGATGGCGGCGATGGCCCACGAGACGTCGAAGACGCTCGCCGAGTCGGACCCGGAAATTGCGGAGGCGATCGACTACGCGGCCTACTATGCGCGCTCGCTCGACGTGCTGGCGAGCGACCCGCGGCTCAGCTTGGCGCCTCGCGGCGTGGTGGCCGTGATCTCGCCCTGGAACTTCCCCTTGGCGATTCCCCTCGGCGGCGCGCTCGCCGCGTTGATCGGCGGCAACAGGGTGCTGCTCAAGCCATCGCCGCTCGCCGAAACCGTTGCCGCCCTCGGCGCCGAGGCGCTGTGGGCCGCCGGCGTGCCACGCGACGCGCTCGCGCTCGTGCCTTGCGACGACGACGCCGCTCGGCAGCTCGTCGAGGACCGCGCGCTCGGCGCGCTCGTGTTCACGGGCAGCACCGCCACCGCACGACGGTTGCTCGCGGCCCGACCCGACTTGCCCATCTTCGCCGAGAGCGGCGGCAAGAACGGGATCATCGTCACGGCCGCCGCCGACCGCGATCGCGCGATCGCGGACATCGTGCGAAGCGCCTTCTCGCACGGGGGCCAGAAGGGCTCTGCAGCCTCGCTGGTGGTGGCCGAAGCCGAGGTCTTCGACGACCCCGGTTTCCGCGCTCGCCTCGTGGACGCCGCCGCTACGCTGCGCCTCGGTCGAGCGACCGATTCCGCGACCGAGCTGGCGCCGCTGGTCACCGAGCCCGGCGCCGTGCTCTCGGGCTTGCTGCGGGCGTTGCCGAGGGGCGAACGCTGGGCGCTCGAGCCGCGGAAGATCGGCGAACGGCACTATTCACCGGGAATCGTGTGGGACGTGCAGGAGGGCTCACCCTGCCATCGCGAGGAGCTCTTCGGTCCGGTGGTGTGCGTCATGCGGGCGCGCGACCTCGACGAAGCCATCCATCTGGTGAACGCCAGCGGCTACGGCCTCACGTCGGCGCTCGAGAGCCTCGACGAGTTGGAGTGGCGTCACTGGCTCGAGCGCATCCATGCGGGCAACCTCTACGTGAATCGACCGCTGGTCGGCGCGATCGTCGATCGGCAGCCGTTCGGCGGCTGGCGACGATCTGGATTCGGCCCCGGCGCCAAGACCGGCGGACCGGGCTACGCGGCGCAGTTGGTGCGCGTCACGGGCACCGCCGACGTGGACACGACCTACGACGCGAGCGACCTGCTCCATCCGCGCCACACCCAGCGGATTGCTGGGCAGCTCAACCTCTTCCGTCATCGGCCGGCCGAGAGCGTGGTGATTCGCATCGAGGCGGGCGACGATCCCCTGGTGGTACGTCTGCGCCACGACGCCGCCCGCGCCACAGGCGCTCGCGTGGGTGTCTCCAATGCGCTTCACGAACCGATGGCCGCGCTGATCGGCCGGCTCGACGGCGTGCCTCGCGTGGTGCGCTGCGGTGAGACTGCCCCAGCCGAGCTTCTCGAAGCGGCAGCGCGAAGCTGGACCTGGGTCTGCCGCGAGCCACTGACGGGTACTGCCCGCGATCTGGCGCCATTCTTGCTCGAGCAATCGATTTCGATCGACACCCAGCGCCACGGCTGGGTCGCACCCGGCGCGGACGACTTTCTTCCCTGAGCACGCGCGCGCCGCGGCCACGCATCACGCGGGCGCGTGGTTCACGGCACCTTGGCGGTCCAGCGATTGGTGTTGCCCGAGTCGAACTCGTCACAGAAGAGGCACGGCACCAGCGCGCCGATCTCCTCTTTCGTCAGCGCGCGTGGATAGTAGAGGACCTCGTCGATGAGCCCGTCGAACTTGGCGTCAGTCACGATGTTGCGACCGATCGCCGCCTCCTCGGTGCCGTGCACCGCCATGTCGGTTCCCGGCACGTCCGTCTTCTCGGCCACCAGCACGCCGTCGCGATAGAGGCGCATCGTGTGGCTGGCGGCGTCGAACGTGGCCGCCACACGCTGCAACTCCCCGACGGGGAACGGCGCCGAGATCGTGCTGAAATCGGTCGTTACCCCGTTGGTGTTCACCCCGAACGCCATCGCGCCCGGGCTCTGGAAGAGCGGCTCCAGAGCAAAGCCACTGGTGTTGGCGCTGGTGCGCACGTTGAAGATCGATGCGGTGCTCGCGAACGTGTCCTGCTGGATCCACGCGATCACGGTGAATCCGCTCGCCGAGGCGAGGCCGCCGACGACCGGACTCGGGATCGAGATCCACGAGCCGCCATCGAGATCGAAACCGTTGCGGAACTCGCCGGCGCGATACGCGACGCTTCCCATCGCCGTGCCCGGATTCGTGCCCATCTCGTCGTTGGCGTTGGCGTCGTCGGCGCTCCAAAACGACGTCGCGGCGGGAACGGTGAAGCGCACGAGGTCGGTCGCGAAGGTCCCACCGGTTCGATAGATCGCGTTGCAGGAGGTGTTCGGGCAGCCCGGCGACCCACCCTCGCGAAGGTGGAGCTGAACCGCGTAGATCCCCAGGTTCGGCGTCAACGTCAGAAAAGGCCCGACGCCGTCGCCGCTCGCATCCGTGGTCACGAACCCGAGCTCCGTGGCTGCGAGCACGGAGGTGTGCCCCTCGCGCGTGATGGGCGCCACGCCTGGCGGCCCGGTTAGAAACCCCAGGCCGAAATCCACGAATCCGTTGACGTCGAAGAAGTGCATGCCGGCGGTGAACTCGTGGGACGCGAGCGCGCCGTCGACCGTGTACGTCAGGTCGAGACCGTAGCCACCCGGCGTCTGGCTCCACGTGAGGCTTCCCGACGCGAGCGGGCCGAAGCTGTCCCAGCCCGGCGTCAGCGCCGGACTGCCACCTCCGGCCGACACCGCCGTGGAGAACGTGAGGGAGACCAGGAGACTCGCTAGGCACATTCGCCGATTCATGTTGCCTCCACTTCCACCGAGGCTACCGGCCACACGTTGGCCACCGCAACGATCCAGGACTCCGAGCGAGCCGGCGCTCGGCGCGCGTCACATCCGGTACTGCCGGGCGCGTGCTGCGCAGCGTGCACGTTCGCCGTTTGAACACCGTGACCTCTACGCGTTCGAGGTCCGAACGCACGGGCCACCTCGCTCGGACGCGGCGCAACGCGGCGCTCAGGAGCCCGAAACCTCGACCGAGAACTTCTACCTGCACGCGGGTTTGGTGAGCCTCACTCCCTTCGAAATCAAGTACCAGAAGGCCCAGGACGAGAAGAAGGACGACAAGGGCGAGGTCACGCAGAAACAGAAGGACGCTGCGTATTTCCTGGACAAGTCCGGACTCGCCGCCCGTGCCTACGCGGAGGTTCGCTTCCGACGTCGCGAAGCCTGGGAAGATGCGCGACTGACTCCGAAGGAGATTCAGCTCGAACGCCTACGAGCGGCACGAAAGAAGATCGCGGAGCTTCTCGCCTCAGCTCGGAAACGAGCGGACGAGGCCTGGGCTGCGCTCCCGGCCGAGGGCACGCCGACGTCGAAGCCCGATGGCGGCGGCTCGGAAGCAAGTCGAACGATGCCAGCCAACTGCACCAGCGAACCCTGCGCGAAAGCGAGGCTCGCAGGAATCGAAGAGAAGCGCGCAATCGTGGCGGACGACGAAGCGGCGCGGGCGGTAAAAGAGCTCGAATCGAGCACCGAGGCCGCGGCAGCGCTCGAGGACCGCGGGCAGTGGGGAGCATGGTGCCTGCGACACGACACGGACTTCAGTCTCACGAAAGGCGTGCTCTTCACGGACGCCACGCTCGAGCGGCTGCCGGCGTGTCTGTTGCAGAACTTCGACGCGCGCTTCGGCTACACGTTCGACGCCGACGGCGACGCCACGGGTGCAACCGTCGTCGGCTCCGGCGACATCAACACCAGCGTCGCCTGGGGCATCCCCCTCTTCAACACCACCTTTCCGGTGACCTCCATCAACATCGACGGGAGCAGTGCCCGCATCTCCACGACGATCAACGTGGAGACCCTGTACGAAGCCGTCACCGACCGCGGCGTTCTGGACATCCACGATCGCTGGGTGCTCGGCGGCTCGTGGGCGCTCGGCATGCTGTTGCCGCCGCCCAAGGTGCCAGGGCTTCATGATGGAGAGACGCTGCGTCCGCGGGTCTACGAGTTCGCCATCCGGGCCGGTTGGACCGAAGCCGACGTCCCGAACCTCTGCCCGCGGGCTACCGGTGCCGACGACGACCCGTACGAGCAGACACCGAACCCGTACCTCGACTTCGGCTGCCCGAGCGACTCGATCACGCTGGATACCGGCGACGTCACGGGCCAGACGCGGCGGACCGTGCGCACTCACGATGGTCTGCCGGCGTTCCGTTCGGCCAACGGGGCGAGCCTCGATCTCGACATCAGCCGCCTTTCGGCCAGACGGGTTATGCAGTCATGGAAACCACCCTGCTTCTCGGCTCGGACTTGAAGCCGAATCCCTGGAGCTTCCGGCTCGGCCTGACCGTCCCGTTCGAGAAACCTCTGGGCGTGTTCCCGAACGTGTTCGAGCAATAGGCACTCCCGTCTCGACGACGGACGCCCTCGTGCACACGCACGAGGGCGTCCGTTCGTTCGGCTTCATGACCTGACTCGCGCGCCACGGTTGCGATCCACGCTCGCGCTTGCTACGTAGCGCGGCATGGCGGTGGCCCGGCGGACGATCGACTTCGCACCGCGCGATCTGGCGATCGTCTCACGCTCGCTGGCGTCTCCGCGTCGCGATGCCGCGACGACGCTCGAGCGCGCGCTGGCACGCGATCTGGACGTCCCGTACGTCGTGACCACGGCCTCCGGTCGCGCTGCCCTCCGCGCGATCGTGCTCGCACTCGGGCTCAGGCCTGGCTCGAGCGTGATCGTGCCCTGCTACACGGACGCGAGCGTGCCCGACACGTTGGGCGAGCTCGATCACCAGCCGCGCTTCGTCGATGCCGATCCGCTCGATGCCAATCCCGACGCGCGGCTTCTGCCGCCGCTGGTCGACGCGTCGATTTCCGCCGTCGTCACCGCGCACCATTTCGGCCGCGTCGCCGATCTCGACGCAACACAGGCCGCCTGCGACGCCGCCGGCGTGCCGTTGGTCGAGGACGCGACGCACGCCCTCGGCGCGCGCTGGCGGGATCGACCGGTGGGCACATTCGGCGTCGCCGGCTATCTGAGCTTCAACTTCACGAAGCCATTCTCGGGTTTCGGCGGCGGCGCGGTGATCACCGCCGACTCGGCCTTTGCCGCGGAGGTGCGGCGGGCGCTGGGTTCGTGGCGGCCCGAACGACCGGCGGCGACGGTGCGCCGCGCGGTCAAGGCCGCGGCACTCTGGCTCGCGACCCAGCGGCCCGTGTTCACCGCGACCGCGTATCCGCTGCTTCGCGTGCTAGCGCGCAGCGGTCGCGATCTCGCCGCGAGTTACCAAACGATCGCGAATCGACCCGGCGGCACCTCGGCGTGGGGGCCGATCGCGCCCACCTCCGCCGAGGTGGCACTCGCGCATCTCGCCCGCCTGCACACCGACGTCGCGCGGCGCCGCGAGCTGACAGCAGCGCTCGATGAAGCGATCCCGGCCCACGTCGAACGGCATCGCGATCGCACCGGCTCAGATGGCGTCGCCTATTTCTACGTGGCGCTGAGTGAACGCCGCGCGGAGCTGGCGCGCGCCCTTCTCACCGCAGGAGTCGATACGGGCCACCACCTCATGCACGACAACGGTGCCCGCTACGATCCGCGCCTCGAGTTCCCCGTGGCGCGCCGGTTGCTCGCGCAGAGCGTCCAGATCCCCATCCACCCGGGGATGCGGCCCACGGACGTCGAGCGCGTGGCGCGTGTGTTCCGAAACTTCGAGCCTACGGCTGATCGCATTCAGAACTTGTAACGCGACGCCAGGAACACGGCAGTCTCGGTGCCGCGCACGTCCACCGGCGGCGACTCGGTGTCGGTGGTGAGGGCGATCATCTTCCCCACTGCAAAGCCTTGACGCAGACCGACGCCGAGCTCGGTGTGATCCGAGATCCAATTGGCGCCGAGAGTGAATCCGTAAACGTCGGTCTGCTCGCGCTGTCCCGTTGCGCCGCGCACGGGCTCGGGCGCCGACGAATTGTTGGTGTAGAAGCCTACGCGCAGCGGCACGCTCGGGTGCAGGTAGTACTCGGCCCCGGCACTCACGTTCCACGTCGGTTCGCGCCGCACCGGCTGCACGAAATCCGGATAGTCCTCCTCCAGGTAGTAGGAGACGTCGACGGCGAGCGTCAGCTCGGGCGCCGGTGTCCATGCGGCGCCGAGCGTGGCGTTGCCGGGCACACCCTCGGTGAACCCCTTGTTCAAGATCGTCGGGGTGTCGAGCCCGGGCAGCAGCCCTGGAGGATCGCTCGTGCCGAAGAACTCCGAATCCTGCTCCTTGCGGAAGTGATGGAGATCGGATGGCGGCCGCACGCGCAAGCCGAACCGCCAGCACGGATCCGGCTGCCACGACACTCCCAGCGTGCCGGTGAAGCCCGTGATGGTTTCCTCGCTGGTGGTGAAGCTCACGCCCGGCACCGCGGACGGATCGGCGGCGTCCGTGATCTTGAAGAAGCTGGAACGGTCGCGCGTGCCGTACACGTAGTAGATCGTGGCGCCCACCGCGAGCTCGTCGCTGATGGCCCACGCGACGGTCGGCCCCACGTCGTAAATCTGCCCGGTGTCCTTGAAGTCGAAATCGAGATCGAAGGTGAATCCCGAGATCGCGACGTCCTGGTACACGGTGCTGGTGCGCAGGTCGTAGGCCTCGGGAACAGCGATCGACAGCCCCACGGCGAAGTCGCCGAAGCGGCGGATCGCACCGAAGCTGGTGGGCACGAAAAGACCGCCGCGGCGCGTCCAGTCGCGCCCGAAGAACGCCCGGTCTGCGGTCAGGCTCTGATATTGGTAGGCGCTCACCGAAAGCGAGACGTCGGCGAAACGAATCCCCACCAAGCCCGCCGGGTTGTAGTAGGCGCCGCTGCCGTCCTCGGAGAGCGCGACGTAAGCACCGCCCATCGCGGCAGCACGGTCACCTGGGAAGATGTCGGCGTAGCTATTGATTCCCGCGCGGGCGACGACCGGTGCGAACGTGGCCACCGCGAGCGCCAGCACGATGCGTGCGACGGCCCGTCCGCGGCGCCCGCTCCCGAGGTCGTGCTCGACGCTCCGCTGCATCCCGCCCTCCGCTCCTCAGAACTGGTAGCCCGAGCCGATGAAGAGCACCGTTTCGTTCGCATCCACATCGTTCACCTGGGACGCATCCGTGAGCGACACGCTCTTACCCTCACCCCAGGACATCCGGAGCCCCACGGACAGCTCCGCGTAGGACACCACGTATGCCGTCCCCACGGTGAAACCGTAGTCGGACACGTGATCCAGGTAGCGGGTGTCGCCCGGCTTGGGTACAGGTGACGAGGTACGGTTCGTGAAGAACCCGACGCGCACCGGGACCTCGTCGGCGAGGCGGTACTCGGCGCCGGCATGGACGTTCCAGGTGAATTCGCGGGCAACCGAGATGCCCGCGACGTCGAAGCTGCGGCGCAGGAAGAGCGAGGCCTCGGCGGTGAGCGTCAGGCGATCCCAGGGGTGCCAGGCAATCGCGGGCGTGAAGCTCGCCGGCTGGCCTTCCTCGAACGACGAATCCTGCGCCTCGCCCAGGCCAGGGTTCGGGACCAACACGCCGTCGTTGGTGAGCGCTAGCACGGTGACCCGCGAGGTGACGTCGTGGCTCTGGTAACCGGGCGGGCGAATCGCGAGCGCCAGATCCACACCCTCGAGGGGTGACCACAGCGCTCCCAGCACGCTCACGAAACCGAGGCTCGAATCCTCGATGCTCTGGAAGCGGAAGTCCGTGACGAGCGGCACGTCTCCCGAGCCCACGATCGTCTGCTGCGTGGTGAAGCCGATGCGCGTCGAGCTCGATGCGTACACCGCGTAGAGCGTCGCGCCCACCGCGAGCGACGGCGTGATCGCGTAAGCCACGCTCGGGCCGAGCTGGTAGGTCGTGAGCGCGATCTCGAAGTCGGAGCCGATCTGGGTGTCGATGCCCTCGTAGAGCTGGGGATGGAAGAGCTGCTTGCTGCTGGCGGTCGAGGCGTGGGGAACGATGACCGAGAAGCCGAAGGCCAGCCCCGGCGTGCTGGTGGGCTTGAGCGCCGAAGCGACGGCGGAGGGAAAGAACGTGCTGCTCTCGAAGTCGACGTCCTCACCGAAGAAGGCGGACCGGTAGGTCTGGCTGCGCCACGCGAACGCGTTCGCGGACACCGAGACGCTGGCGTGGGGCGCGTGCACCAGCCCCGCCGGGTTGTAGTAGGTGCCGCTCGCGTCGTTGGAAATCGCGGTGAACGCGCCGCCCATGCTCGCGGCGCGGTCGCCAGGAAGCACGTCGGCGTAGTTGAAATCGCCGGCGAGCGCAACGCCGCTCGCGGCGAGCGCGAACGCGAGTGGCAGCATCGACCACGAAAAGCCGTGCTCCAGCCGTCGTCGCATCCGTTCACCCGAGGAGACTCGCGCCGAGCTTCACCCTCGATGATGTTCTACACCCGTCCGAGCAACGGGGTCGATCGGTCCTCGCTCGCTCGGCATCGGCCCGACCACGTTCGCATCAAGCTGCCTTCGCGAGGGAGCGCAACACGTACGGCAAGATGCCGCCGTGGCGGTAGTAGTCGAGCTCCACGGGGGTGTCGATGCGCACGATCGCCTGCAGCATCTTCGAGGTGCCGTCCGGCGCCGTGGCCAGAATCGTGAGTTTCTTGCGCGGCGCGAGACCCTGCTGGATGCCCGTGATGTCGTACGTCTCCTCCCCCGTGAGGCCGTGCTTGTCGCGGTCCTCGCCGGGCAGGAATTCCAGCGGCAACACACCCATGCCGACCAGGTTGGTTCGGTGGATGCGCTCGAACGACACCGCCAGCACCGCCTTCACGCCGAGCAACGCCGGCCCCTTGGCCGCCCAGTCGCGCGACGAGCCCGAGCCGTATTCCTTGCCGGCGATCACGAGTTGCGGGATGCCCGCAGTCTGGTACTTCATCGCCGCGTCGAAGATCGACATGCCCTCGCCGTCCGGCAGGTGACGCGTCACACCGCCCTCGGTTCCCGGCGCCAGCAGATTCCGAAGTCGCACGTTGGCGAACGTGCCGCGCATCATGATCTCGTGGTTGCCGCGGCGCGCGCCGTAGCTGTTGAAGTCGGCAGGCGCCACGCCTTTCGACTGCAGGTACTTCCCGGCGGGGCTGGTGGCCTTGATGTTGCCCGCGGGCGAGATGTGGTCGGTGGTGATCGAGTCGCCGAGGACCGCCAGCACCCGCGCGCCGCGGATGTCGGCGATGGCGCCCGGCTCGGCGTCGAGACCGGCGAAATAGGGCGGTGATTGCACGTACGTGGAGCTTGCCTCCCACGCGTAGGTGTCGCTCGCCTTCCCCGCCAGCTCGCGCCAACGCGCGTCGCCCGCGAACACGTTGCCGTAGGTCTTCTCGAAGCTCTTCGAGGTGAGCGACGCACGCACGGTCTCCTCGACCTCACGGGTGCTCGGCCAGACGTCCTTCAAGAACACCGGCGAGCCGTCGGGCGCCGTCGTGAGCGGTTCGGCAGTGGGATCGAAGTCGACGCGGCCGGCGAGCGCATACGCCACCACCAGGGGCGGCGACGCCAAGTAGTTGGCGCGCACCTGAGCGTGGACGCGGCCCTCGAAGTTGCGATTTCCCGAGAGCACCGCGGCCACCGCCAGATCGCCCTCGTCGATTCCTTTGGACACCGCGTCCGGCAGCGGTCCGCTGTTGCCGATGCAGGTCGTACATCCGTAGCCCACCACGTGGAACTTGAGCGCTTCGAGCGGCTCGATGAGCCCTGCCTCGGCGAGGTAATCGCTCACCACCTGGGAACCAGGAGCGAGGCTCGACTTCACCCACGGTTTCACCGTGAGCCCACGCGCCACGGCCTTCTTCGCCACCAAGCCCGCAGCCACCATCACCGATGGGTTCGAGGTGTTGGTGCAGCTCGTGATCGCGGCGATCACCACGGCGCCGTCGCGTAGCTCGACGGGCTTGCCATCGAGCTCGATGGTCACCGACTTGGGTGCGGCGTCGGCACCCGCGCTGCCCTTCTTCGCCGCCGCGGCTGCTACCAACGATTTGCGGAAATCCTCGTACGACTTGGGCACCGCCGAGAGCACCACCCGATCCTGCGGCCGTCGCGGTCCCGCGAGGCTGGGCTCGATCGACGCCAGGTCCAGATCGAGCACGTCCGTGTACTCGGGCGCCGGCGCATCCTTGGTTCGGTAAAGCCCCTGCGCCTTCATGTATGCCTCGACCAAGCGCACGTCGGCGGGGTCGCGGCCGCTGAACTCGAGGTAACGGACGGTCTCCTCGTCCACGGGGAAGATGCCGCAGGTGGCGCCGTATTCGGGCGCCATGTTGGCGATGGTGGCGCGATCGGCGAGCGGCAGCTCGCCGAGCCCGGGACCGAAGAACTCGACGAACTTTCCGACCACGCCGTGCTTGCGCAGCACTTCGGTCACGCGAAGCACCAGGTCGGTGGCGGTGATGCCGTCGCGCAGCCGGCCGTGAAGTTTCACGCCGACCACGTCGGGAATCAGCATCGACACCGGCTGGCCGAGCATGGCGGCCTCGGCCTCGATTCCGCCCACGCCCCAACCCAGCACTCCCAGCCCGTTGATCATCGTGGTGTGCGAATCCGTGCCCACGACGGTGTCGGGAAAGGCGAGGTGATCGCCTGGGCCGTTCGAGGTCATCACGACCCGCGCCAGGTACTCGAGGTTCACCTGGTGCACGATGCCGGTATCGGGCGGCACCACCTTGAAGTTGTCGAAGGCGCTCTGCCCCCAGCGCAGGAACGCGTAGCGCTCGCGATTGCGCTCGAACTCGAGCTCGGCGTTCTGGCGCATCGCGTTCGGCCCGCCGAAGTGGTCCACCTGCACCGAGTGGTCGATGACCAGCTCGGCGGGCGCCAGCGGATTGATCTTCTTGGGATCGCCGCCGAGCTTCTTCATGGCGTCGCGCATGGCTGCTAGATCCACGACCACCGGCACTCCGGTGAAATCCTGCAGCAGCACCCGCGCCGGCATGAAGGCGATCTCGGGGCGGTTCGGGTCCTTGGGCTGCCAGCGCGCCAGCGCCTGGATGCTCTCGGCGGTGACCGCGACCCCGTCCTCCCGGCGCAGCAGATTCTCGAGGAGGATACGCAGCGAGAACGGCAGGCGCGCGAGCTCCGCCACTCCCGAGCGCTCGAGCTCGGTCAGATCGTAGATCGCGACGGTTCGTTCACCGACGCGCAGCGTCGTACGCGTGCCGAAGCTGTTGCGGGAGGTCGCAGCCATCGGAGTCGTCTCCTGAGCGTTTGCGAGAGGACCGATCCGGGCCGGTGCTCGGGAACGACCACGGACGGCATCGAAGGCAATCGGAAGGGCGCATATTATAAGAGTCGTATGCGCTGCGTCGGCGCCCCAACGCTCGATTCTTCTGGTGTGCCCGCGCGGCGTTCCGAGCCATGAGCGAGCCTTCCGTTCCGCCCGCTGCGGTGGCACCCGACGCGGGTCTCGCTGCGCCTGCGCCGCGGCGATCGCGACGTGCGGGGCGCATCGCCGCGCGGTCACTGCTGGCGCTACTCGCGCTGGTGGGGGTGACGCTCGCGGGCGTGCTGCTGGCGCGCGATTCGCTGCTCGCGAATCAGGTGCTGCCGCGGATCGGTCCACTCATCGGCGGCTCCCTCACGGCGGACTCGATCCACCTGAGCCTGGTCCCGCTCGCCCTCGAGGCGAGTGGCGTCGAGCTTCAGATTCCGCAGGTCAAAGCACCGATCACGGCACAGCGTTTGTCCGTGGCTCCGCTTGCGGGACGCGCCACCGTCGAAGGCGTCGACGTCACACGGCCCGGCGGCACCGACAAAGGGCCGGTGCTCGCCGTGAAGCGGCTGGAAG
>CAYVDO010000048.1:0-29333 GCA_964450125.1 uncultured bacterium | reverse complement strand
CTCCGGGCGCATTCTCGCGCCTGTTGGGGTGTCCACGGAAACGGGGGAGGTTCAAGTGTGGCATCGGAGAGGTTTCGTCCCGCGAAGTCGATCACGTAGTTATGGCGTCGGCTCGGATAAAGCGGCAGCAGCGCAGCGATGAGCTTGCCGTGGCTGCGGACGACTGGTGGGCGGGATACATCCGTCCAGATCTCAAGCATCGCCGCCTCGTTCGCGGGCGGCAGATCAAGAAGGTAGGAGACGTGCTCCTCGTGCGCACACTTCCAGCGCCTCAACATCTCCACCGTGAAGACACCCGGCTCCCGATCGATCTGCACATGGCAGGTCGGGCAGAGGAGAAGGAGGTTGTCGATGTCGTTCAGCCACTCGCGATCCGCCGTGTCATCTCCACGCGGTCCTTCGCGAGAGAACGCTCGGATGTGAGCGAAGTTGCCGAAGTAGCCACGACGCTTGGTGACATCGTGCGCGAAGAGGAATCGTCGGCACCCGTTGAACTCGCAGCGACCGCCCGCGGCGGCGATCAGCCCCTGCTTGGTCGCCGCCGAGATGTATCGGGAGCGGGTGACGTCCTCGAAGAGGGACTTCTCCGGGGACTCTGCTGCGCGAGCCATGCTCATCACCCGAGCGAAGAGATGAGATCGTGTTCTTCGGCGATCGTCGGGACGGTGACCCGACGCGCTCGCCGCACCCGCGGGGAGGCCGACGTGCGATTCTCGCCGGGACCGCGTGACGCACGGCGCGAGTTGTCCACAGGTGGACGGGCGTTCATGGCACAAATCGAACCCTACATCATCTGGTGGGCTGCGTCACCTCCTTCTACCACAGGATGTGGTACTGGCGGAATTCGACCTTTGCCTTCAGGTACTTACGCGGCCAGCCGCATGTGGCTCTTGAGGTCGGCGACTTTCGCGAGCCAAGGCGCCGCGGTGTTCAAAATCTCGATCCTTGGGGACACCAACGCAAAGAATTCGTACCGGCGCTTCGGCAGCCGCCGCCACCCGAGCCTGACTGCCCGGGGTCACCTGGGCCTGGCGCCGGCTCGATCAGAGCGAGCGCATCGATGGCGGTTAAGGCTCGATAGAACGGGCGGCCGATCTCAGGGGCTACGGGATCGAGGCGCACCGGTCCCAGGAGTGATCGCAGCGCCTTCGCCGACTCCTCGGTCTTTCGCTCCAGCAGCTCCTGCAGGTCCCTGAGCCGGACAGCGATCCACTCGGCGGGAGGCGCCGTGAAGACGCGGTCGCGGGCGGACCGCAGCGCATCCACCTCGGTCCGGAGCGAATCGACACGCCGCTCGGTCTCGATGAGCGCGGTGGCCAGCGCCTTGCTGCCTCTGCCGTCCCCCACGAAGTCCAGGAAGTTCGCCAACCGGCGTTCCTCGGACTCGAGCTCCACCGCTTTGAGCCGAACCGTTTCCGGCACGTCGGCATAGAGCCGTGCGACCTCCTCCTCGACCTTCATCAGCACCCGCTCGAACGCGGCAGGTTCCACCAGTCGCTCGCGCACGGCGCCGAGAATCACGCGCTCGGCGAGTGTCCGCCGCACGATCAGCTTGTTATCGCAGGCACCTCGAGACGCGGACAGGCAGCCGTAGTAGCCGCCATGGTTCCCCGTAACCTGAGCGATGACGTTGCCACAGGCGGTGCAGGTCATGGCGCCGGACAGTAGGTGCGTCGGGTAGAGCTTCTGGCGCCCGCTCTGCGCGCGCCCGAAGCCCTTCTCGCCCTTCGTGGTCACCCAGGTGCGCTTCACTTCGCCCCGGCGCACCTGGACGCGATCCCAGAGGTCCCGCGGCACGATCCGCAGCGACTCGTCATCCTGCACCACCCACTCGGCCTCGGGCTTCGTGAACTTCCGACGTCGGCCGGTCTTCGGATCGCGACGCGTCTCGGTCCGATTCCAGACCCAGTGGCCGACGTACTTCGTGTTGTCGAGGATCCGAGTGACAGTCGACGGTGACCACGCCTTCGCGGGCCGCCGCCTGCACGGCACGCCCTCTTCGTTCAACGCTCGGACGATTCGCGGCAGGGAGTGCCCGTCGGCAAAGCACTGAAAGACCCGCAACACCACCGCCGCTTCTCGAGGTTCGATCGTCATCCGATAGCCATCCGGCCGCGGCCGGCCCTTCTTGTCCAGGCGCACCGTACCTACTGGCACCGACGTGTAGCCGTAAGTCTTCTCCCCGACCGAGAAACCACGCAGCTTCTGCCCGATCTGACCACGCAAGGTCTTCTTCTTGAGATCGCGTAGCTGAAGCTCATTGAAGATTCCGCGCACCTGGATTCCGAGCGTCGCCTCTTCGTCGTTGCTGTCGAGCCCATCGGCGACCGAGACCACGCGAACGCCGTTGAAGCGGAGCTCGGCGAGCACGCTCAGCATCAGGTAGTTGTCGCGGGCGAGGCGTGAAAGATCGTCCACGAGCACGACCTCGAACGCACGACGCTCGCCCGCCGCCACGAGCGCAGCAAGCCCGACTCGATCGGTCCGCGACCCGGAAGTCGCCTCGTCAGAGTAGACATGGCCGTCGAGGACGACGTACCCACGGCTGGCGGCGAACCGCCGGCACGCCGAGACCTGATCGTCGATCGATTCCGGCCGCTGATTCTCGGAGCTGTACCGAGCGTAGACTGCGGCTCTCACGGCACGTCCGCCTTCCCAGCCGAGCGATCCGCGGCAGCCGCGGGCTCCATCAGCCGGACGTATTCGATCGCCAGCTGGCGGGCCACGCAATCGATCACGGCCTCGAGGCCAGGATCCAGCGCTAAAGCAGCGGAATCGCGCCGCGCCAACCGGCGCTCGTCCGTCAGGTTCTGTTTGTGAGCCGTGCCAGCCATCTAATGATAGACGAGTCTATCATTTCATCGATGGAAGCTCAATCAACTCTCGTCACCGAGATCGAGTGCCTGCGCGATCCGTGTGATGCTCACTTCCAGACGCGAAAATCGGCTCCCGTCGTCGCCGCCGAAGTCGGGGCGCGCTCGAGAGCTCTCACTCGGTGACGGGCGCACGACCGCGAGTCGGGCTCGCGGCCGGTTCCCTGTCTTGCCCGTATGCGAGAGGTCGATCGGACCGAAGAGAGTCGCAGGCTTCCCTCCGACACCCAGCGAGTAGTAAAGGTGTCTGCCATCGCCAACGATGAGCCGAAGATCGGGCGCCTCACCCTCTCGGAGGCTTCCGGGCACTTCAAACCGGGGAAGTCGGCTCGCGACTTCGCGTTCAAAGGAGCGCAGCAGCCGAAGCACCGCACGCACGGCACCGACCGGCAGCGACGCATCACGCAATCGAAGGGCCACTGCGAAGTCGAAGAGATTCCGAGCAGAGAATAGTCGGCTCGTTCCCCTTCCCTCGCTCTCCTGAACGTCCGGCACGACCACGCCCTGCTCGCACAGGTAGATCAGCCGGTGGGCGGGCTCGGCCAGAATCCGAGCCGCATCGGTCATCGAGTACGATCGACCTCCGCGCATGAGCAAGACCTTCGGTCATCGATCGAGGGACAGTCAACCTTCGTCGCACTTCCACGGGCGCACCGCAAAGGTGGTGTTGGTCACGAGCCGGGCGTGAGCGTGCGGGACGCCGACATCACGTATAGCGAGCTGGCTCCGCGCGTGATGGCGACGTAGAGCTCGTTCCTCGAAAGCTCGTCGGCGCCGAGTACCAGCGCATCGTCGAATTCCAGCCCCTTCAGCAGGAGCGTCGTGCCGAGCGTCCTCAGCGGGACACTACGACCACGGTGGCGGGCACGGGTGCGGACCGCCGCCACCGCCTCCGGGAGATCCACCATGCCGGCACCGGCGGCGGCCTCTTGGAGTGCGGCACGGAGTTGGTACAGACCCTCCGGCCGGTACACAGTCCATGCGCGTTCGGCCTTGAAACCGTCGAGGACCGCGAGAACTGCACGCGGGCATGGGTCCTTGGCGAGCGCTTCGAGGCGGTCCCTGTGATCGAGATGCTTCATGAACCTCGAGGTCGAGCGGCCCTCGGCGATCGCACCCACGAGCCCAGAGAGTTCGGGGCCTACCTTCAACATCCGGTCCTTCACGTATCCGTGTAGTTGCTGCACGACCTGAGGTCCCGCGGCAGACATCCATCTGTCGGCCATCCGCGGGAGGTCCCGGTCATCGAACGCCTCCACCGCGTGGAATCTTCCGCCCAAACGGGTCGCCATCGTGACACTGCAGCTTCGGACGTACGCGTTGGGCATCGTCGATCGCTTGATCGCTACGATCGCCCGCCCGCCCTTACAGGCTCGGCACGCACCGAGCTCGGCGTCGCTCGACCACTCGGCCCACCTCACCGGCGCCGCCGGGGCAATCGTAAGCCGCCGATCGTCGCGCAGCTCTCTGCGCGCCTTGATGAGCCAGTCACCGAGCTTGTGGTTAGCAGCCCGCCATCGGTATGGAGTTTCGAGATCGGGAAGTCGCTCGAAGAAGGACTCGACCTCGCCCCAGTCGACCATGGGATCATCTGTCCGGAACCCAAAAATCGCCTGGAGCGGATCCCCGACCACTCGCACAGGCACCACACCCGCAAGTGCCACGACGATCGCGTGCTGCCCCCGGCTACAGTCCTGGTACTCGTCGACGAGAACGCCGTCGTAGGAAGCCGAAACGACCCTCGCTCCGAGACCCGCCGCCACGACGCACCGTGCCGCCGGGTACACCGCGGCCCACTCGGGATTCGAGCGATTCAGGACCTCCAGCCCAGAAATGCTCGGGTAGGCCGCTCCGTATTTGAGCGACCACCCGGCGATCGTGTCCAGGTGATACCGGTCCGGCGCGACGTTGAGCTTCTCGAATCGTCGCTTGAGCGCTGCCACACCGGCGTGCGTGTGCGTGAGAACGAGTTGTCGGCCTGAGTGTGGGTGCGCGACCGTGCGCGCGATCAGCTCCGTTTTGCCGCACCCCGCTGCGGCCACGACCAACCCGCGACGGGATTCGAGAGCCGCCTCAACGACGTCATCCATGCTCGGCGAAGCCACGGATGCTCTCCAGAACGCTCGCCAGATCGGTCCCGGGGATGTGCCCCAGGTCTTCGGCCACAATCCGGCCCAGTTCCTCTCCCAGGTCGAGTGTCTTGAACCACCCGTGCTTCTTAGCAGCAGCTCCGAACACGACCCGGAGGTTGGGCACATTCATCCGCCACGAGCCGAAGTCTTCCCCGACCTCCTCGGGTTTTCGTCCCACCAGATGGGCGAGCACCGCCCCGATAGAGCGACTGGCAAGGATACCCACGTTCCGCCCGCGGTGGGCGAGGGCCACAAGCTTCTCAAATGCGTCGTCGGAGAGATCCTCAGCGACCGCCGTCTCTGTGGCTCGACCCGATCGCCAGAGAATCCGTTTCGCCCCCTTCGCGCGCGAAAGCTTCGTGCCCGCCTTGTCGCAGTCCATGAACAGCGCCACCTCGTAGCCAAGGTCTGACAGCACGCCAGCGATGGCTGGTGCGCTGTCGCCCTCCCCGTCGACCACCGCCGTGCCGAGGTAGGCGAAGTTCGAGCCAGTTTCGGCCCACGCTTCCTCCAAGGTGCGCAAGAGCCCGACCTCGGTAACCCCCTCAGCGACGACCACACGCCGCGCGACCAGCGCCTCCGGTGTCATCGTCACAACCCGCCGAAGCTCCTTGGCAACGGTCGCGACGGTCACCAAGCCGTCCGAAGCTCGCCGGACGACGGCAATCTCGGAGGTGCGAAGCTCGGACAGGACCAGCGGTGAGTGTGTGGTGAGGATGAGTTGTCCCGTCTTTGCCCGGGCGTTCTCCGGTGCAACACCTCGGAGCTTCCGTAGGAGCTGGCGAATGCGGTGGGGCTCAAGTCCTAGCTCGAACTCATCTACCAGCGTGATGCCCGCAGCACCGGCCGCGCGCCGTTGCATCGCCACGGCAACGAGGCGGCGAGATCCAAGGCCCGCCCGGCGGAGCGGGACTGGCCCGTCATGCAATGACAACGATCCGCCCGTGAACGTCAGGGAACCAACATCGAGATGCGGCACCAGACCCGATCGGATCGATGCCCCCATCTCCTTCCCAAGCTGTTCCGCCGTTCCGGCAGCGGCTTTCAGCCGATCGAGATCGTCGAGTGCCAGCCCGGCGCGAGCCTTTCGCGTCGCGTCAGCGATGACGGCGGCGACCTCGTCACCGCTCTCGGTAACGCGTGCCAAAACAGAGCCTCGACTCCAACCCAAGTGGAGATCGATGTTCCCACCGACGCGAAGCATCCCGAGCGATTCGCGGTCGCGGACGTGAATTGGGTGCTTGTCACCCTTCGCGTCGACAACGTTCCACTCTGGTTCCAAGCTACCGGTCACAAAGAGCTCGATCACCGCGCAAAGCGTCTCGCCCTCCGCCCCGGTAGGTGCAACCGCAACACCGTTTGCCGCATCGAACACCTGAAGCGCTAAGCCGAATTTCGACTCCTTGAAGAAGGACGATGGCAAGTCGACGATGGTTGCACAGATCCGAATCGGTGATGTCGGGTCCAGGTCGTAGAAATCGGTGTCATCGAATGGAACGTTCCAGCGAGGCGAGAGCACGCGCTCGAGCGCATCAAGGATCGTCGACTTCCCAGTGTCACCTGGACCAACGAGTCCGGCGGTGTCGCCGATGAAGCGCCAGTCGAGATTCCGAATTCCCCGGAACCTCTCGAGCTCGAGGCGCCGGACTCGCATCAAGCACTCGGAACGAGCCGTGGTGCACCCATCAGGTCAGGGCCTCTCCACGCGCGGTGCAGGCGTCGAGGACGCTGGTCCCACAGCGACCGGTGGATCCGCTTCCGGGTAACGGTGCCGCACGCCCATGCCGGGGCCGGACTGGCGGATCGTACTCTACCAACAGGGCGGTAGTCGCACCTCCCCGGGAGGTGCTGGACCGCGGCCCGCAGCCCGATACCCCACCCGGGAGCGGTCCCTCGCGCGTTTTCGCGCCCCGCCGGAAGGCGGCGCTCTTCAAGAAACGGGGTCGAGATCAAGCAAGCCGCGGATTCGGCAAGATTTTCATTTCGGGCATTACTCTATCCCTGTTGTGCGCCGCGGACTTCGACCGTCGAGAAACCCTGGTGCTTGGAAACGACAATCTGCTCGCTGAACTCGTCTCGGAGCTCAGGAATATGAGTAATGATTCCCACGATTCGGCCACCGACTCGGAGAGATTGAATGGTCTCTGATACCAGCGAGAGCGTATCAGGGTCGAGCGTGCCGAAACCCTCATCTATGAACAGACTGTCGAGACGCACTGCGCCTGCAGCCCGCTGAACCTGGTCACTGAGTTCGAGGGCCAGCGAGAGCGACGCTAGGAAAGTCTCCCCTCCGCTCAGGGTGTCACTGATCCGGCTCTCACCGGCATTGTCCTGATCGATTACGAGGATTTCTTCGTCCTCGAACCGCAACGAGTAACGCTCGCCTGTGAGCGCCATAAGCCGGGTCGAAGCACCGCGCACGAGTTCGGTGAAGGCGTCCTCCAAGACGTAAGCCTGGAACTTGTCGCTCTTCAAGTCGGTCGCAAGCTGATTGTAAACGCGTAGCGCCTGCTCGTCACATTCGAGCTGCATCCGCATCTTCCGGGACCGATCGAGCCGCTGCATCATGTCGTGAATCTGTCCCTCCAGGCGAGTTTGCTCGCCGCGCTGTGCTTCCACTGCGGCAGTTAAGTCCTTCGCGACCTGCTCGGCGTCCGCGAGCGCCTTGTCCGAAATCCGCTCGCCCGCAAGCTCTCGCCCGAGAACCGCGATCCGCTCCTCGACCGCGTGACTCTCCTGCTCGTGCGTACGCACTTTCGCTGTGAGCTCGCAGCCTCCGCCGCTGCACGCGCAGCCTCGTCGAGGAGCGAGACCAGAGGAGCCGCCTTCCGCGCCGTCTCGATCTGGGTCCGCGCTTCTTCAACCTCCTTGACGCGCGCCTGGAGTTCGCGCCGTCGCGCCTCCGCCCCGCGCAACTCGATGGTCTTCGTGTGGCGTGCCCTTAGTTGGTCGATCTCGGCCTGAGCTGCGTCGCGCTTCCTTCGGAGCTCTTCAAGACTCGCTTCCGTCTCCGCGTGCCGCTTCTTGAGCGCGGCAAGCGCGGCTTCGTCCACACCGTCGTACTCCTCCGCCAGAATCTTATGAAGTGAATCCGCCGCGCTCTTACGTGATCCGGCGGTCCGCTGGGCCTGATCCCGCATCCGTTCGTAGACGTCGAGCTTGAGCAACGATCGCAGCATGGAGCGCCGTGCGCTCCGCTCTGCCTTTAAGAACGTCGCGAACTCGCCTTGGGGCAGCACGACCGCCTGTTTGAAGGCCGTCACGTCGAGGCCCAAAATCTCCACGACCTTGTCGTCGGCCGTACTGATCTTGTCGGCAAGGTTGAGCGAGAAGTCGTGACCGTCATGCTTCTCGAGCCGCACCTGATGAGCCCCGCTGCGTCGCACAGTGCGCGCGATGCGGTAGCGTTCGGTGCCCACGTCGAAATCGAGTGTGACGCTGACCCGGTCGCGTGCGGCCGAAATCATCTCGACGCGATCGTGCTTGCCGACTCGTGGCACCTCGCCGTAGAGGGCGAGGATCATCGCATCAAGGAGGGTGCTTTTACCGGCACCCGTCGGTCCCGAGATTGCGAACAACTCGAGCTCCGAGAGATCGAGCTCCTGCTTATCCCGGAAACACGCGAGCCCCTCGACAGTGAGGCGCATCGGACGCAACTGTCAGCCCTCTCGACTACGCGAGTACCACCTCTTTCGGCGCGGCGCGGCCGTCCTAGGATCTCGACGTTGGCATACTCGGCGAGCAACCCGCGAGCGTCGAGGCGCAGTGGATCGTCGTGGTTGCCCGCGATCAGCACCATCCGCGCGCCGGCGCGACCGATCCGAACGAAGAAGCGGTTGACGAGCTGCTCGGCGTCGGCCGGTGGATTGTGGGTATCGAAGACGTCGCCGGTGTGGAGCACCAGGTCCACCGACCGCTTCTCGATGAAGTCACCAAGGGTCTGGAGCACGGCCTCCATCTCGTCGAGCCGTTGGATCCCCTTCCAGCGGCGTCCGACGTGCCAGTCGCTGGTGTGGACGATCTTCACGGACGCGACTCCTCACGTGCGAGCAAAGGGATCTTCGCCGCCCGCGGCGCCAGATTCCCGCACCTCGCTCTGGCGGGTGGCCCAGGCGGGGAAAGGAAACCTGAGAAGGATGGGAGTGGGTACCTCGGGCTGCGAAACAATCATGCTGCCCGGCGAGAGCATGGTGGCGCGCTTCCTGGCGACACTCGTGAGGAAACCGTATTCTCCTCGCTCCGCCTCGGCGGCATCGAGCCGTCCCACCACCTTCAGCGCCGGGTTCGCGACGACCCGGCGCTCGACCTCGCTCGCGGTCTGTTGAGCGCCGAAGAGGCACATGCCGAGTGACCGCCCGCGCTCCGCGATATCGAGCAGTACATCCTGGATCGGGCTCCAGCCCGACCGCGGTGCGTACTTGTTGAGCTCGTCCAGCACAACGAACACCAGCGGCCGCGCAGTGCCCTGCGTCTCCTTGTCTCGCATCATGCGCTTGAGCAGGACGCCGACCACAAACATCTGCGCGGTTTGGTGCAATGTGTGGATGTCGACGACGGAGACCTGGTTTGCCTGCCAGTCGAACCGATGGCGGGCCGCTTCGCGGTCGCCCCTCACCAGGTGCCCCATGTGCTGAGCCGCCGCGTAGAGCCGGCGGCGGAAGGCGTCGAGCGTACCCGGCGCTGCGTTAGGGACCATCTGATCGAGCACTTCCGTCTCGAGGATGTCAACCAGGTCCTCGAACGAGCGGAGTCGAGTCCCCTCTACCGTTAGTCCGGGATCGTCAGAATCCCCAGCGCGGGCCGCCTTCTCGAGCGCGCGTTCCACTCGCTGGATCAGGAAAGAGAGCTGAGAACGGGCATCGTCGGCCTCGGCGAACGCGAAGTGAAGCAGCCGATCCATGGCCAGCTCGCGAAGAGTCCAGGCGTAGGCCCGGACTCCCTCGTGCCTGCTACCGACCTCCGGCATCAGCACCTCACCGTGCCGTCGTGCCGGCGCAAAGAAGCCAACACTCTCAAACGGCCCGGCCGGAAGGCCGAGCTTTCGGTACTCCTCGACGAGCAAGGCGTCGCCGTGAGCGTTCGGTTTATCGAGCCATAGCAGGTCTTCGCCCTTCACGTTGAAAATGAGCGCCCGAGTGTTCGCCGCGTCGGCACCGAGAGCGTCGGAGTGGAACAGCGAGTAGAGCAGAAACGTCGCATAGCTAGTCTTCGTCGCGACGCCGGAAACTCCGCTGATCGACGCATGGGCGCCACGGGTGCCATCGAGGAACTCGAGGTTGGCGAACACCGGCTCGCCGGTCCGTGTCGACCCGATGGCGACCCTTTTCTCCATGCGATCGATGAAGAGCGCCCGCTGAAACTCGCGTCCGCGCACGATCCGCACCTCGTTCCCCGGATGCGGCGGGACAAAGACCTCCGGATCGACACGAGTCACCTGGATGTGCGCGGCGTAGGACACTTCGACCGGCAAGGTTCCTTCGGAGGCTCGGAACGCATCGGAATCGAACTGGGCGCCTTCGTAGCGCTTGCGCACGATGTCCACGATGCCGAAGAAGCTCACCACCTGCCGATCCGAGAGCGTGATCTCGGCGACCACCAAGTCGTCGAGCTGCACAACGGAGTCGCCGGAGACGCCCACCCAAAACTCGAGGGGGCCCGCGTCCACCGAGCCGAGAACCACCCCGACCGGGATTCCGCGGGCCTCGATGTGCTCAGACATCGGATGCCTCCTTGGCTACCAGCGTCTCGATCCAGCGCCGGAAGAGCCGCGCGTCACCGAGTCCGGCGCGTAGCTTCTGCTCGAGCGCCCCGATGGGCAGAAGGTTCTGCGGAGATCGGGGATCGCGTGCTCGCTTCGGCGCGGTGCGAGGCAACCACATGGTGGCCGCGTTCGCCAGCTCGCGCGCGGCCTCGAGTCCGACGTTCGCGGCGATCTCGAGCCGCACGATCCCATGCAGCTCGCTCTCTCCTCGTCCCGGCTCGGCGAGACGTTGGAACCAGGAGTAGCGGCCGAAGCCGGCCCCGGTGCTCTGGATTCCGAATATCGGAGTGCGCGTGCCGGCGCGCAGCGTCACCATCTGAGGAATGAACCGAGGCGGCAGATAGAGCTTGTGGACCCTCTTGATGTAGCCGAGCGCCAGCCCCCGGCGCTCCGGTTCGAAGCTCAATGGGCCATCAACGATGGTCAGCGTGTCCTCGCGGCACAGGTCGCGCGCCAGGGTGGCCTCAGCGAGCCGCATCGACTTCTGGATGTGACGGAGCGGACCGTCGACCTCAGTGAGCGGTGTGCTCTCTGGTTCGTACACCAGGTTCGGCCGCACCTGCACTGAGCCGGGGAGTCGTTCTCCCGAGCCCAGCACCGCCGCGCGAAAGACCCGTATCTGACCGAACGATGCCCCTGAGCGCTCCAATTCGACCGCGCCCACTGCGAAGCTGCCGAAGCCTCCGTAGATGAGCCGCTCCTCCTGCCGCACGTGCACCCGTGCTTCGAGGCGGCGTACACCGTCAATGAACACGACCCTGAGCTTGGGGGCTGCGTCGACCGGCGGCGCAATCGCCTGCCACCTCATTTCGGACAGCTCGATCTCGTGGTCGACCTGTTCCTCCGGCGCTCCCTCCGCCGGCGATAGCGGAGTCTGGTCGCCATAGTCGACCTCCCAGGGGTCGATCCGAACGCGGAAGGTGCCAAACACCGAACCGTCTCCAGCCGCCCCAGGGGACATCGCACCCCGTTGAAGGCTCCCACCCGAGCCATTTTCCGACCCACGAGCGGGAAGGGAAAAAAGAGTCGCGATTCTAGCCGTGACCATCTACGCCGGTCGAGCCAGGCAATCTTGCGCCGTTCGGCGCCCATGGCTTGAGATGATTGCGCTGGACGTACCCCCTGCACCATTGAGTAGCGCCAGTATCGGGTGTTCGCCCGATGCGATACGATTTTTCGCCGTCGAGGGCAGGCCGCTACATGCAGAACGATGAGCAGACCTGATGCCACCTCGTCATCGCCGCACAGACCCTCCCGCAGCAACGTACGTCGCACTCGTCCTGCTTCTCCTCGGTGCGCTGGCGGCCTTCGTGGTTTGGCTAGCCGCTTCGGGCATCGCTACTGAGCTCGGGACGAATCTGGCGCATCGGTGGCTCGGGCTGCCGGTCGCAGTCCGCGCAGGTGTAGGGGTGGTTTTCGCAGGTGCGGCCGGGGGCCTGGCGGCGTTCGAGGTTCGACGTCAGCGCCGGAGGGGCAAGGTCAGCCCTCCTGCACGTCGGCGCTCCGCGCAGCGAAGCACGACGCCTGGCCCAGCGCCCCACCCCCCAATCGGAGATCGGTCGTCCCAGCTGACTCAGCCTCCCCGCCGCAACGACGGGGAGCCCGCAGACATCGAGCGTCAGAAGTACGGACCCAAGCCAGCTGCCGCAACACACGGCGCCGCAGGTCGAACCTCCCTAAAGCAGGTAGCCGCGCCAGGATCAACGACGAACGCCGCGGGTGCCGCGGCGAGCCTAGAGCCGGCTGTTGTCGCGACGGTCAGCAATCTACCCGCGGCGCACGCACGGGTCGCCGAGCCGCCGTCGATCGTCCGGTCAGTCGTCCAGCCGGTTGGCGCGGCGGTCGGCCAGCGGGTTCCCGCTTCGGTGTCACCGCCGGCTCCAGCAGCCGCGAGGCTGGTTGCGACACTCAAAGTCGTCTTCGGTTCGGGAACGCCCTCGACCACGCCGACGGCAACACCGACTGAACTGGCAGACCGGCTCTGGTACCCACCCGGCCGGAAGGCACCCATCGGTTCCGCCATTGCTGGGGACGGAATGCTCTACGTCGGTCAAGGGCTACCGAGCGTCAGCGGCGGATTCGCGACCGAAGCAGCCCTGGTGGATCCGGATCTGCCGCGCGTGCTTCCGCCAGGTGGCGTCGCGCCAACCATCCCGTACTGGCCGAGCTATGCCGGGTTGAGCCCCGAGGCCCGCGGCTACTACGTCCACTGGCTACTTGGCGGACGCCAGGACCCCGCTACTCCGATCGGATACGTATTCCTGTTCTTTTACGGGATCGAGCGCCGCCTGCTCGCCGATTCCATTTCGTCAGAGTCGGCTCGAGCGGAGGCACCGGCTCTGCTCGCGGAAGTAGCGCGTCTTCTGGCGATCTACGGTCAGAACGGGTCCTTCCAGAGCTACGCAACCGATTTTCTGGTTGCCGTCCGAGCTCAGCGGGGCCTCGACGCGCCTCTCGACATCACGTCGGCCCTCGGGCGTCGGGGTCCGGAGCTCCCCCTCGGCGTTCGCGTCGTCATAGGCCAGCTCGTCGCAACCGCACGTCCCATTCCTGCGGACCTGGCCTTTGCATGGGTATGCGGCCACCCCGAGACCCGGTTGCGCACGGCAGCGCGACGATGTGAGCGGGAGCTTCGGGAGCTATTCGCACACCGATACAAGGCGCAATTTGGAACGGGAATGACGCTCGACCCGAATAAGAAGCGGCTGTCGGTAGAGTATCGTCCCGCGAGCCCGTCATTCGCGGGATCGTCCATCACGATCGCCGTCGGCGACCTTCCCGATATTGCCGCCCTCTCGAAGCCCGTCAATGCCTTGCGGACGCTCTTCGAGAGCTGCCTCGACGATCTGGAAGGACTGAGCCGATTGCTCGGACGAAGCGCCGCCGAAGCAAGCTCGATCCGAGGGTTGACGTTTCTCCCGAAGGAACTTCTTCAATCACGGGAAACTCCCGAGCTCGTGGAACTCAGAACGTGGCTCAACGGCATCGTGCCGGCCGAGCAGCCCGCGCTCGTGCCAGCGCGCGAACTCTCCTCACGCCTCGCACCTGAATCGCCCGAGATCAGGAAAGCAGACTTCGCCGACGCCGCGCGGCTTCTCGAGACCCTCGGTTTCGGGGTCGAACCCGATGTGCGATTCGGTGCGCGCGCGCCAAAGCCCGATGAGCCCGTCGCGCTCTTTCGCACGCCCCCGAACGAGGCCGGCGTGCCCACTGCGGCCTTCCATGCCGCGGGGTTGGTGTTGCGGCTCGCCGCGGAGGTCGCCGCGAGTGACGAGGAGATCAATGATGCAGAGCAGGAAGAGCTGGAGGCTCAGCTCGAACGAGCACTCGATCTCGAGCCCGGCGAGCGGCGGCGGCTTCGAGCTCACCTCAAGTGGTTGGTTGTCGCGCGACCGGGTCTTGTCGGGCTCAAGAAGCACCTCGAGCGGCTCGACTCCGCTGGGCGATCGCGGATCGCGCAGTATGCCGTGGCAATCGCGGGAGCCGACGGCCACATCGATCCGGCCGAGGTCAAGACACTGCAGAAAATTTACCGAGCACTTGGCCTCGAGCCGAGCCAAGTGTTCGCCGATGTTCACAACGTGCAGGCGAGTGCAACGAGACCTCCGACCGAGCCGGTGACCATTCAGGAGGCGGTACCCGGGCCGTCGGGCTTCCGTGTCCCAGATGCTCCTCCCACTCCACGGACCGGCGTGGTTCTGGATCGGCACGCAATAGAACGCAAGCTGGTCGAAACGGCCGCGGTATCAAGCCTGCTGTCTCGGATCTTCGTCGATGAGGACTCTGTGCCCGAGCCCCCGCCACAGCCGAAGCCCGACCACACCCGAGGTCTCGAGGCTGCTGCACCGCTTACCGTTGCCGGGCTTGATCAGGCGGGGTGCTCCCTTCTGCGGGCGCTTGCTGACCTTCAGACAATCAGCCGCTCGGACTTCGAGGCGCTCGCAGCCGAGCGTGGGATGCTGCCGGATGGAGCTCTTGAGACTCTCAACGAAGCCGCGTTCCAATGCTGTAATGAGCCAGCTCTCGAGGGCGACGATCCCATCGAGGTGAACGGCGTAGTGATCAAGGAGATGCTCGGATGATTGACCCTGAACGGATTCGTCCCAAGGTCCGCGACGCAATCCTCCAGTCTCTCCGCGCCGGTGTCGTCCCCCGCATCGGACAGGCGCACATCCAAGTCGGCCGTGCGGAGGAGGTGAAGGCCCTCCTCCAAGACGTCGAACGGATCGGCGACGGTGGCTCCGCTATCCGGTTCGTGATCGGGCCCTACGGCTCGGGCAAGACGTTCTTCCTCCATCTCGTGCGATCGATCGCTCTGGAGAAGGGGCTCGTAACGGTGCACGGCGATCTCAATCCGGATCGCCGCCTCCACGCCACCGGCGGACAGGCGCGCGGTCTCTACCAGGAGTGGATGCGCAATCTTGCCACCCGTACCAAGCCCGACGGAGGCGCACTCGCGAGCGTGGTCGAGCGCTTCGTGTCCACAGCACTGACGGAAGCCAAGGCTCGCTCCGAATCACCGGAGGTGGTCATCCGCGAACGACTCAGGGAGCTGGCCGAGCTCGTGGGCGGGTACGACTTCGCCGAGGTGATCGCTGCTTACTGGCGGGGGCATGACACCGGTGACGATCCATTGAAGGCGAACGCGGTGCGTTGGCTTAGGGCCGAGTTCTCTACGAAAACGGATGCCCGCGCAGCTCTCGGCGTCCGTACGATCATCGACGACGAGAACGGATACGACAGTCTCAAACTCTTGGCGCGCTTTGTGCGACTCGCTGGCTACGGTGGGCTCTTCGTCTGCGTCGACGAGCTGGTGAACCTGTTCAAGCTCGGGAGCGGTCGCGCTCGGAGCGCCAACTACGAGCAGATCCTGCGGATCCTCAATGACTCACTCCAGGGCATCGCCGGCGGCCTGGGCTTCGTCATGGGCGGCACCCCCGAGTTTCTCCTCGACACCCGCAAGGGGCTCTACAGCTACGAGGCTCTTCGCAGCCGGCTCGCGGAGAACACGTTCGTCTCCGGCGATCTCGTGGATCTGTCAGGCCCGGTCCTACGCCTGACGAACCTCGCTCCCGAGGATCTCTACGTGCTTCTCGGGAAGATCCGCCACGTCTACGCCGGTGGCGAGCCCCCGAGGTATCTGATCCCCGACGATGGACTCGCCGCGTTCATGCAACAGTGTTCGCAACGGATCGGTGAGGCTTACTTCCGCACGCCGCGGAACACAATCACGGCCTTCATCAATCTCTTGGCGGTGCTCGAGCAGAATCCTAGCGTCCAGTGGTCCGACCTCCTCGGCCAGGTCCGCATCACCTCCGAGGACAATCCCGACCTCACACCCCCAGCCGGCGACGAGGCTGACGAGAGCGATGACGAGCTCGCCACTCTCCGGATCTGACGCGCCCGCGTCAACGGTCTTCGACCTCCTTCACGAGGGCGTCCGTCGATGGATCTACAACCGGCGCTGGCGGGAGCTACGCCCGATCCAGGAGCGCACCGCCCGGGTCGTTCTTGCGGGTGATCAGGATGTCTTGATCTCGGCTGCGACCGCAGGTGGCAAGACCGAAGCTGCATTCCTACCAATTGCTTCTCGGCTCGCAGAGGTCAGGACTCCCGGCTTCTCTGGTCTGGCGGTGATCCCTCTCAAGGCCCTCATCAACGACCAGCATCCTCGCCTCGAAAGCCTGTTCGCCGAGGTCGGCCTCGAGGTGCATCGGTGGCATGGCGACGTGTCAGGAAACACGAAGCGGAAGCTGAAACTCAAACCATCCGGGCTTCTGCTCATCACGCCCGAGTCGCTCGAGGCCCTCTTTGTGTTGCAAGGTCCGAGGATCCCTACCCTGTTCGCGCCGCTCAGATTTGTGGTCGTCGATGAGGTCCACTCATTCATTGGGACTGAGCGTGGTCGGCAGCTCCAGTCGCTCCTGGGTCGCGTCGAACGCGCAGTCGGGCATCGCGTCCCCCGCGTCGCGCTTTCCGCGACCCTGGGCGATCTGGGCCTCGCCGCCGAGTTCCTACGGCCGGGTCAGGGTGGTGCGGTCGCACGGGTCACGGACGACGGGCGCGGCACGGCGATCCGACTACTCATTAAGGGATACGAGCACCGCGTGCCAATGCCACGAGCCCCTTCGCCGGCGACGGGAGACCCAGCGGAAGAAGCGGAAGAAGAAACCGAGGACGACGACCAAGCGGGCATCCACGACATCGCGCGCCACATGTTCGCCAAGCTCCGGACGACGAACAACCTCATCTTCGCCAATAGTCGCGCACGAGTGGAGCTGTTGGCCGACCGGCTCCGCCGACTTTCGGAAGCCACCGGAGTGCCCAACGAGTTCTTTCCCCACCACGGGAGCCTCGCCAAGGACATCCGCGAAGAGGCAGAACGGCGAATGAAGAGCGAGACTCTCCCCGCCAATATCGTGTGCACGAGCACGCTCGAGCTCGGCATCGACGTGGGGCTCGTTAGCGCGGTCGCCCAGGTGGGGTGCCCGCCCAGCGTGTCGTCGATGCGCCAGCGCCTCGGACGCTCGGGTCGTCGGGGCGATCAGCCGGCGACGCTCTGGATGTACGTCACCGAGCCCGAGATCGTAGCGAACTCCCCACTGATTGACCGGCTCAGGCCCGACCTCGTCCAGGCCGTAGCGATGGTCGAGCTCCTCAACGAGTCCTGGTGTGAACCGCCCGAGGTTGACCGCCTACATCTGTCCACCCTCGTGCAGCAGCTCCTTTCTTCAGTCGCCCAGCACGGTGGCATCCGCCCCCGGGAAGCATGGGCGGCGCTCTGCGTTGATGGTCCCTTCGACGGGATCGACCAATCGCAGTTCGCGGCATTGCTTCGCGAGCTCGGGCGCCGCGAGCTCCTGACTCAGACGTCCGACGGCGATCTGGCGCTAGGGCTGGTCGGCGAACGGATCGTCGACCATTACACCTTCTTCTCGGCCTTCAGCAGTCCCGAGGAATACCGGCTTGAGAGTCACGGCAGGCCCCTCGGCACGATGCCAATCACGCAACCGGTGTATCCAGGGCTGTATCTGATCTTCGGAGGCCGGCGCTGGCGAGTGGAGACCGTCGATCCACAGAGTCGGCTCGTTCAGCTGTCACCCGCCGGCGGTGGTCGAGCACCCTCGTTCTCAGGTACGGGCGCACGCGTCCATGACCGCATCCGCGACATGATGCGCCGAGTCCTCGCCGGCGAGCGCTCACCCCAGTACCTCGATTCGACAGCGACTCGCCTGCTGGCCCAGGCGCAAGCGACCTACCGCGACCATGCGCTAGCGCACGAGTCCCTCGTTGCCGCCGGTTCGGACACGCTTGTCTTCGCCTGGGCCGGGGACCGCGTCATGCACACGCTGACGCTCGCGCTCGCAGAGCAGGGTCTGGACGTCACTAGCCTCGGTCTCGCGCTTCTCGTTACCGACCGTAGCCCCGACCACGTACGGGCGGCACTGCGAAGCCTCCGCGCCAGAGGCCAACCCGAACCAACTGCATTCGCACGACGTGTCGAGAACCAAATCGAGGAGAAGTACGACCAGTTCCTGCCAACCGAACTGCTAGCAGCCGACTACGCGTCACGTGCGCTCGACGTCGACGGCGCGTGGCGATGCATACGCCAATTTGCTGGGTAATCCTCGGTCAGCCGCCCTGCATGGGCATACCGGTCACACCGCCTCCTAACCAACGGTCGACTTACGGAGTGATGCTCCCTCGGATGGCCGATGTGCTCCACTTGGAGTTGCTGAGCATCGTCCCGCGACTTTTCTTCCCGATCGCGCTGGTCGCATGGCTGGCGGTCGCAGCGGGCCTCGCACGGGCTGGCATGCAAACGCTCATGCAGCGCCGCTGGGAAAGCCCAGGCACTTCGTGCGCTCCAACGCGGCTCGATCGGCTCGGCTGGCGGAATGACGCCGAATAGCTGGAAAACGGACACGACTCCGGAGCCAGTCTCCACGCACCCGGCCGACGCGATTCAATTGGAGCGAGGTCGGCCATGACGGAGTTGCTTCACGCCGCATGGGGCCGGTGGACCGGCGTCTGGCCATATATCGTCACAACCCTCGACGTGTGCATCGCGCTCACGGCGTCGGGCCACGCGGTTCTTTACAAGCGGGACGCGCGGGCGGCCGTTGCGTGGGTCGGGCTCATCTGGCTCGTGCCGTTCCTCGGCGCCCTGCTTTACGTCTTGCTCGGCGTCAACCGCATCCGGCGCCGGGCGCGGTCCTTGCGCGCCGGGCATCGGCTCCGGACCCCGCCCCTGAACCCCTTCGAGTGCACCGCTTCCGAATTAGCCCAGGTGCTCGGTCCGGAAGCCGTACACCTCACCGCCCTCGCCAACGTGATCGCCACCGCCTCGGGCCGGTCGCTGCTTCGCGGCAACCGCATCACGCCGCTTCACGACGGCGACGAGGCGTACCCGGCCATGATCGGTGCCATCGACGATGCCCGCGACTCGGTGCTCTTGAGCACCTACATCTTCGACAACGACCGGGCGGGAGCGTTGTTCGTGGAGGCGTTCCGGCGCGCCGTCGCCCGCGGCGTCGAGGTGCGGGTCCTCATCGACGACCTCGGCGCCGGTTACACCTGGCCCTCGGTGGTGCGAGGGTTGAGACGCGCGGGCGTCCGCGTCGGGCGGTTCTTGCCCAAGCTGATCCCCACGCGGTTCCGGTTCGCCAACCTGCGCAACCACCGGAAGATCATGGTCGTGGACGGCGTGCTCGGCTTCACCGGCGGCATGAACATCCGCGAGGCGTGCCTTTTGGCACTCAGCCCCCGCCAGCCGGTGCACGATCTGCACTTTCGGGTCGAGGGGCCGGCGGTAGCCCATCTCCAGGACGTTCTCGCGGACGACTGGGCCTTCACGACGGGCGAAGTCCTGCAAGGAGAGCGCTGGTTCCCTACCTTGGAGGCGGCCGGCGGAACCCCGGCGCGAGGCATCAGCGACGGACCGGACGAGGATTTCGAGCGGTTGCGTTTCGCCCTTCTGGGAGCGGTCAGCTGTGCCCGCTCTTCCGTCACGATCGTCACCCCGTACTTCCTCCCCGACGCGGCCCTCGTCGCGACCCTCAACGTGGCCGCGATGCGCGGCGTGGCCGTGGACATCGTGCTGCCTGCGGAAAGCAACCTCCGGATCGTGCAATGGGCCTCGACGGCGCATCTTTGGCAGGTGCTGGAGCGCGGTTGCCGGGTATGGCTCACGCCACCGCCATTCGACCACACGAAGCTGATGGTGATCGACGAGGCGTGGGTGCTGCTCGGCTCGTCGAACTTGGACCCGCGGAGCCTGCGGCTGAACTTCGAGTTCGACCTGGAGTGTTACGACCGCCGTCTCAGTGAAATGCTCCAGCAGTGGGTGCGTGAGGAGCGGCTTCGGGATGCGCGGCCGGTGACGCTTGCGGAGGTGGACGGACGCCGCCTCTTGGTGAGGCTCCGCGATGGCGTGGCGCGGATGCTGTCACCTTTCCTCTGAGTGACTTCGCCATCAGGAGAGGAAGCCCGAATGGACCTGCTAGCGATCATCGATGCTCTCTCGGACCCAGGTGCTTACCCTCATCCGGTTGGCCAGGTGGATGTCCGCCAGACCCACATCTCGGCGGTGTTCCTGGCGGGCGATTTCGCTTACAAGGTCAAGAAGCCGGTCGAATTAGGGTTCCTCGACTTCAGCACGTTGGCGAAGCGGCGGCACTACTGCGAAGAAGAGGTGCGGCTCAACCGCCGCCTGGCGCCGACGGTCTATCTCGGCGTGGTGCCGCTCACGCACAACGCGAGGGGATTGCAGGTGGACGGTGACGGCGAGGCCGTGGAGTGGGCGGTGAAGATGCGGCGGCTGCCGGACGAAGCCACGCTCCAGAACCGCCTGCAGCTCGGGGAGATCGGTGTCGAGCTCATGGAGTCCCTGGCGCGGAAGATCGCGATCTTCCACTCGCAGGCGGACTCCGGCCCGCGGGTGGCCGCCTTCGGCCGCTTCGAGGTCGTGGCCCGGAACGCACGGGAGAACTTCGAGCAGTCCCGCGCCGACGTGGGCGTCACGGTCTCGAGCGCCGTGTTCGCGCGCGCCGAGGCTCTGATCGAGAAGACGCTGGCTCACGAGCGCTCCCTGATCGACTCGCGCGCCGAGCGGAACGTCCCGCGAGACACACATGGCGACCTGCGCCTAGGTCATGTCTACTCGTTCCCGGATCAGCAGCCCCCGGGCGACCTGGTCATCATCGATTGCATCGAGTTCACCGAGCGATTCCGCTTCGGCGATCCGGTGTCCGATATGGCCTTTCTGGTCATGGGGCTCACCCTTCAGGGGCATCGGGATCTCGCCCGGGCGTTCACGGAGGCGTACTTCCTGGCTTCCGGCGATGCTGAGGGCCGCACGCTGCTTCCCTTCTATGTCTCCTACCGGGCGGCGGTGCGCGGCAAGGTGGAAGGCCTGAAGCTGGCGCGGCCGGAGATCGCGGCGGCCGACCGACGCGTGGCCCTCACGAAGGCTCAGGGTTCTTGGCTGGTGGCGCTCGAAGCTCTCGAGGCGCCCGGCCGGAAACCCTGTCTGGTGCTGGTGGGCGGGCTACCCGGCACGGGCAAGTCCACCTTGGCCCTGGCGCTGGCCGAGCACGCCGGCTTCGCCGTGATCCGTTCGGACGTCGTCCGTAAGGAACTGGCGGGTGTCGCCGCCAATGCGCCGGGCGCGTCGGCGTTCGGCGAGGGCATCTATTCGGCTGAGTGGACCGAGCGCACCTACGCGGAATGCCTAAACCGCGCGGAGGCGCTGCTATTCGATGGGCAGCGCGTTCTGGTCGACGCCAATTTTCGCCAGGATGCCTGGCGGCGCGCCTTTCTCGAAGCGGCCACCCGATGGGGCGTACCGAGCGGCTTTCTGCACTGCCAGGCCGAGGCTGATGTCGTGCGGGAACGCCTGGCGAATCGCCGGGGTGATGCCTCCGATGCGAACTGGAACGTGTACCTGAAAGCGGCGGAATCCTGGGAGGAGTTCGGGCCACGGACGCGTTCGCACGTGCAGTCCGTCTTTACAGGCGGGAGCGTGGAACGAGCTCTTTCCGAGGCAATCGATACACTTCGGCCATGGGAGCTTGCCGCATGAGGCTGGCACGAGGGTAAAACCCCTTCCCCGGAGAGGCGGTGATGCGCTACCTGGCCCTCGTCACCGACTATGACGGCACGATCGCCAGCGGCGGCCAGATGACCGATGCGGCGGCCGCGTCGATCGAACGTTTACGTACGTCTGGTCGCCGCGCGATTCTCGCCACCGGTCGACGGCTGGACGATCTCCTGGCGATCCTGCCTCACGTTCATTCATTCGATTACGTCGTGGCGGAAAATGGTGCCGTCGTTTACGAACCGCGCAGCCGGAGGGAAACATTACTGACCATTCCTCCCTCGCCAGAGCTCATCGAGCGGCTGAAGGGGATGGGAGTACCGATCGATGTCGGCCGGGCCGTCGTGGCAACTTGGCTGCCTCATCATCACGCGGTGCTTCAAGCGATCCAGGAGACTGGGCTGGACCTCCATCTCACGTTCAACAGATCGGCCGTCATGGTGCTGCCAACCGGCGTCGACAAGGCGACGGGGATGGTTCATGCGCTGCGCAAGCTCGGCCTTTCTTCCCACGAGGCGGTCGGGATCGGAGACGCAGAGAACGATCACTCCTTTCTCGACCGCTGCGAATGCGCTGTCGCCGTGGCCAATGCGACGCCCTCGATTCGCAAGCTGGCCGCCTTCGTCACCAAGGGAGCAGCCGCAGACGGGGTGACCGAACTGATCGACCAATTGATCTCCGACGACCTGTCCCAGACGCATGGCCGGCTGGAGAAGAATTTGATCACGATCGGAACGCGCGCGGACGGAACACCCGTCGCTGTGGCGCCGTACGGTCCCAACGTCCTGATCGCGGGGCCTTCCGGAAGCGGGAAGTCGACCATGGCCACGGCCGTCATCGAGCGGCTCGTGGAGCGGAAGTACCAGCTTTGCGTCGTCGATCCCGAGGGCGATTACGGAACCGTGCCGGAAGTGTTCACCATCGGCAGCCTCCGCCACGCCGTCACCGTGGCCGAGGTACTTGCGATGCTCGAGGACACCAGGATCAACGTCAATGTCAATCTGCTCGGCATACCGCTCGCGGATCGGCCGTTGTTCTTCGCGCAGCTCTTGCCCAATCTGCAAGCGATGCGGTCTCGGACGGGCCGGCCGCACTGGATCGTTCTCGATGAGGCGCATCACATGATCCCGGCCGAGTGGGCGAACCTCGACACGCTGCTGCCGCACCAACTCGGGGAAACGGTACTCGTGACGGTACATCCGGCCAGCCTGGCGCCGCAGGCCTTGTCCCTCGTCGATGTCGTGATCGCGGTGGGGCGCTCGCCGCGCAACACCTTGAGACAGGTGGGCGCCGCGATAGGTCGAACGCTCGAGTGGCCCAAGGATCTAGCGCATGAGAGCGGCAAGGTCGTCGTCTGGTTCCCGCACCGAGGAGAGCCGCCCTTCTCCATGAAAGCGGCGGCTGGGCGCGCCGAGCGGTTGCGGCACCGCCGCAAGTACGCCGAGGGCAACATGGGCTCGAAGAGCTTTTACTTCCGGGGGCCGAGCGGGCGCCAGAATCTCCGGGCGCAGAATCTGGTGGTCTTTTCGCAAATCGCCGACGGAATCGACGAGGAAACGTGGTTGTTCCACTTGCGTCGCGCGGACTACTCGCGGTGGTTTCGTGACGCGGTCAAGGACAGCTACCTGGCGGACCAAGTGGAACGGCTCGAACAGCGTCAGGATCTCCGACCGCAGGAAACGCGTAGCTTGATCCGGAGTCTCATCGAGGCTCGATACACCCTGCCAGCGTAGAGGTCGGTCGCTGCGCGATCCGCTTCCAGGACGATGCTTACTCGCTGCTCCGCTCTCGAGTCCATCGGTCATTTGGCCGCGAGCTTGGCCTCGAGCGTGATCTCCGTGCCAGCGAGCGCGCGCGAGATCGGACAATTCGCCTTCGCTCCCTGCGCGTGCTGCACGAAGGCAGCCTCGTCGATGTCGGGCACCTTCGCCTCGCACACGAGATGACTCTTGGTGATCTTGAAGCCGCCATCCCGCGATGCGACCGTGACGTGGGCGGTCGCGTCGACGTATTCGGGCCTGAACCCCGCCTGGCCGAGAACCAGCGACAACGCCATCGCGAAGCAACCCGCGTGGGCCGCGGCCAAGAGCTCTTCGGGATTGGTGCCCGACCCATTCTCGAAGCGCGACGCAAACGAGTACGCACCTTTGAACGCCCCGTCGCCGAAGTCGATATTGCCCTTCCCTTCCTTGAGATTTCCTTCCCAGCGTGCGTGTGCCTTGCGTGTCGCCATGACAGCTCCTTCCTCATTGCCGAAGTCGAGAGCGCCGGGTGCGCCGGTCAGTGTCGGCGAGCGCCTCTTCGAGCGCTGCCGTGGTTGCGTCGTGTCACCGGGGTCCTTTTCCCCGCCCTCGAGCTCGGCCGCTTGAGTCGCGTCGGCGCATGCTTTCTGCCACGAGGCGGTCCGGCATGCCGCTCAGCGAGATAATCGCGCAAGACGATGGCACCGTTGTGCAAAGTGTCGTGCGCGCTGTAGAGCAGCGTCACCGGGCCGTGCGTCGCCGCTGCGAGGATCGGCGCCCAGGCGGATCGATTCGAGCTCAACTCCCTCCGGTACCGCCGGCGAAATTCCTCCCAGCGGTCCACCTCGTGGCTGAACCACTGCCGCAGCTCGGTCGTGGGTGCAACCTCCTTGATCCAAGTGTCCGCCTTCAGCGCTTCCTTCGTCATTCCCCGCGGCCAGAGCCGCTCCACCAGGATTCGCCGACCATCTCCTCGCGCGGGAGGTTCGTACGTGCGCTTGATTTTGATCATGAATTCCTCGGTTTTCGTATCTGGTCGAGTGCGATCGCCCGGGGTTGAGCGCGCGCGGCTCGCAGACGACCGGCTCCATGACCGGCCTCACGAACCCGTAGGCGAAGGCAGCCCGCAAGTAGATCGAATCCGTTTCACTTTCCAGGGCCCTTTCGCCCCCGTTGATTCAATGGAGCCCAAAGCCCGCGAATGGTTACATCGAGCATCCGGGCGGCCGGTAGGTCCTTCGAGCGGCGACCGCTGGGCAGCAGGCTGCGCCGCGACATTCTGATCGGCCCGTCCCGACCTCCGAAGCCTTTCCGCTCACCAGCTTCCGGAGTGCTTCTCGAGGAGGCGAGTCACCAACGTGGTCCAGCCGGTTTGGTGGCTGGCGCCGAGACCACGGCCGGTTTCGCCGTGGAAGTACTCATGGAAGAGGACGAGGTCTTGCCACCCGGGATCGCTCGCGTAGCGCGGATCGTCGCCATGGCAGGGGCGGCGACCGTGCGCGTCGGGCAGGAAGATGCTCACCAGGCGGCGTGCAATCTCGCCCGCCACCTCTCGGAGGTTCATGAGGCGCCCCGACCCCGTCGGGCACTCGACCTTCAGCGCGTCGCCGTAGAAGTGGTGATAGCGCTCCAGCGCCTCGATCAGCAGGTAGTTGATCGGAAACCACACGGGGCCGCGCCAGTTCGAGTTGCCGCCGAAGAGCGACGTCGTGGACTCGCCCGGCTCGTAGTCGACGCGGTACTCGACGCCGTTCGCGTGCAGCACGAACGGCTGGTCACGGTGCACCCTCGAGAGCGAACGGATGCCGTACGGTGACAAGAACTCGCTCTCGTCGAGCATGTAGCGCAGCACCCGCACCAGCCGCGCGCGCGACGGCACCGCGAGCAGCCGGCGGGCGTTCGTCCCCCCCTCATGGTGCTCGAGGTAAGCGATTGCCTGGTGCAGATCGCGCCGGTGCTCGAGGAACCACGCGAGCCGCTTCGAGAAGCCTGGGTGCCGTACCAACGTGTCGGTCTCGAGCACCTCGACGGCCACCAGCGGGATCAGCCCGACGAGCGACCGCACCTTGAGCGGAAAGCGGCGGCCGTCGACCTGGAGCTGGTCGTAGTAGAAACCGTCCTCCTCATCCCAGAGGCCAGTGCCGCCCAGGTGGTTCATCGCGTCTACGATGGCGACGAAGTGCTCGAAGAACTTACTCGCGACGTCCTCGGCCGCGGGATCCTCGCGGGCGAGCTCGAGCGCGATCGCCATCATCGTCGCGCTGTAAAAGGCCATCCACGCGGTGCCGTCCGCCTGCTCTAGGTTGCCCCCGGTGGGCAGCGGCTTCGAGCGGTCGAACACGCCGATGTTGTCGAGACCGAGGAAGCCGCCGCTGAAGAGGTGGTTCCCAGCGACGTCCTTGCGGTTCACCCACCACGTGAAGTTGATGAGCAGCTTCTGGAAGGTGCGCGACAGAAACAGCCGGTCGCGCTCTCCGCGGGGCGCCGTCATCTTGTAGACGCGCCAGCAGGCCCACGCGTGAACCGGCGGGTTCACGTCGGAGAACGCGAACTCGTAGGCCGGGATCTGCCCGTTCGGGTGCGTGTACCACTCGCGCAGCACGAGCACGAGCTGATGCTGGGCGGAGAGCGGATCCACGCGCGCCAGCGGGATCATGTGGAACGCCAGGTCCCACGCCGCGTACCAGGGGTACTCCCACTTGTCGGGCATCGAGAGCACGTCGCGGTTGTAGAGGTGAAGCCAATCCGCGTTGCGGCCCAAGCGGCGCTCGGGGGGTGGAACGGGCTGCTCGGGATCGCCGTCGAGCCAGTCGCGCACGATGTAGTGATAGAACTGCCGCGACCACAGAAGTCCCGCGTACGCCTGCCGTGCGACACGCCTCTCCTCCGCCGAGAGACGGGACGGCAGGAGCGCCGCGTAATAGACGTCCGCCTCGGCGCGCCGCGCCTCGACGATCCCGTCCACGTCCGCGACCTTCTTCTCGGAGCCGCCGCCCTCGGCGGTTGCGGCGCCGAGCCGGGCGCGCACTGTGACCGTCGCCCCGGCGGGCACGTCGAGCCGGTACCAGGCCGCGGCCTTGGTGCCGAGGCGACGTGGGTTCACGGAGTCGGCGCGGTCGTGCACCACGCGGTCGTGAAAGGCGTCCTTCACGTAGCGGCCAGCGCTCGGCACTCCCCAGAGCCGCTCGGCATTGCTCGAGTTCTCGGTGAAGAGCAGCTCGGGAACCACGCCGCCAGGCCCCTGCCCCAGGCGCCACTCGTAACGGCCCAGGCTCTCGTGGCTCAGGGTCACGGCGCCGTCGTCCTCCGAAATCATGTGCGGCTTGATCCTGCAGCCCTCGTGCTTGCAGCCCCAAACCCAGGTGTTGCGAAACCAGAGCGTGGGCAGCAGGTGCAGCCGCGCGGCCTCCGGCCCGCGGTTCGTGACGTGGATGCGGATGGCCAGGTCCTCGGGCGCAGCCTTCGCGTACTCGACGCGCACGTCGAAGTAGCGGCCGCCGTCGAAGACACCGGTGTCCTCGATCTCGAGCTCGCGCTCGAAGCGGCCGCGCCGGCGATTCTCCTCGACCAGCCGCGCGTACGGGAACTCGCCGTGCGGATATCTGTAGAGCGCCTCGAGGTACGAGTGCGTGGGCGTGGCGTCCAGATAGTAGTAGAGCTCCTTCACGTCCTCGCCGTGATTGCCCTCGGGGCCGGAGAGACCGAAGAGCCGCTCCTTCAGGATCGGATCGCGCTCGTTCCAGAGCGCCACCGCGAAGCACAGCCGGCACTGGCGATCGGTGATGCCGAGCAACCCGTCCTCGCCCCAGCGATAGGCACGGCTGCGTGCGTGATCGTGCGGGAAGTATTCCCAGCAGCGTCCATCGCGGGAGTAGTCCTCGCGCACAGTGCCCCACTGCCGCTCCGCCAGGTACGGACCCCAGCGCTTCCAGTTGCGCTGGCGGCGCGCATCCTCCGCGAGGCGCTCGAACTCTGCGCCAACCCGCCCGCCGCGATCGCTCATGCGGTGCCCGGGCGCGTGGCGGCCGCGCGATGGAAAAACCACGTGACCGCGCCGCGCGCCGGGCGCACCCGGCCGACCGCAAGGGGCTCCTCGCCCACGGGCGGATGCAGCACTGGCGAGACCACGTCAACCTCGGGGTCGCACACGAGCGACACGCGCGCAGCGACGTTCAGCACCGATAGCGTCCGGTGATCCGCTGCATATCGAGCTTCTCGACCGACGGCGAAACGATCCGGCGCTCGGCCTCGCGCAGCGCCTCGGTGCCGGGGAAGAGCGAGGCCCCGTGGTCGTCAGTGCCCAGACCCAGCATCACCAGGTCGAGCCTCCGAGGCGGCTCGATCGCGCGGCCGACCTGCATCCACGCGATCCGGACGGGGTGTCGTGTGCGCCCGACGTTCCTCCTCGGGAATCGATTGCCCTCTTCACGCACCCGGTGAACATGCCTGTAACCGATCGTGCCTAGAGGAGAATCGCTCCACCGATCTGACCCCGCTTGACCACCCTCTTCAAGTTAGCCGACAGGAGACCAAGCGATGGTGCCCACGCAGCCATTGCGCCGGCAACACGAGAAAGCCCTTTGAATAGGACCCCTTCGAAAGTGGTCACTCGCTGGAACTTCTCGTTCGATCGCGGGGAGGACGAAGACGCAAAAGTGGTATATAATGTGCCACATTCGAGATTCACACCCGGGTACGCAGGCGTTCTGGATACCGAGTCCCCTCTTTCCCTCGATTCGGGGCGCAGGAGAACGAAACGCCATGAGAACTGAAACGAATCCGACCCACGCGTCGTTGCGTGCGACCACCGGTCTCGCGGCGCTGCGGGCCCGCACGGACGTGAGTCCGCTCGCACCCGAACCGAAATCCGCTGAGCGCCCGGACGAGGAAGTGCTCGTCCAGGCGCGGGCGGGCGACGTCGGCTGCTTCGAGCTCCTGATGCGGCGTCACAACCAGCGGCTCTACCGCGCCGCGCGCGCAGTGCTGCGCAACGAAGACGAGGCGGAGGACGTGGTCCAGGAAGCGTGGGTACGTGTCTACGAACACCTCGGCCAGTACCGTGGCGAGGCTTCCTTCGCAACCTGGGCCACCCGTATCGCGCTCCACGAAGCCTTCCGGCGCGTTCGCCGGGGAGCGCGGCAAGTGGCCTGGGAGGACACCATGGCCGCTCCCGATGGGACGAACGGCGTCACCGAACCGCGCGATCCCGAGCGTCGCGTGCTCGACGCCGAGCTCGGGAATGCGCTGCGCGACGAGATCGACGCCCTGCCCGAGTCGCTGCGCACCGTGGTCTTGCTGCGCGACGTCGAAGGCCTCTCGACCGCGGAGGTCGCTTCCTGCCTAGAGATCGGCGAGAGCGCTGCCAAGGTCCGGCTGCACCGCGGCCGCGCCGTGCTGCGTTCGCGCCTGCGCGAGCGGCTGGACGCGCCCGCCGGAACGCTGCACTCCTTCGGTGGGGCCCGGTGCAATCGCACGGTCGCGCGCGTGCTCCAGCGGCTTGGCCTGCGACGCGCAGGTGCAGCGAGCAAGGACCCACGCGCCTTTCCGGATTGACGGCCGGGACCTTCACGTCCCGGCCGTAGCACACGCCTGATTCGGCTTCGGACCGCGCCCGAGCTCCGGCTCGAGCGCGCGGTCCCCACTCCTGACGACGCAGCCACACGAGGAACTCTCATGAAAACTCGAATGCCTCCCATCACCATCACGGAGCAGGATTTCACCCGACTC